>NZ_JAOPXV010000019.1 GCF_025964975.1 Nocardioides sp. | reverse complement strand
TGGGGTGTCTGGGGCGGTATGACCGAGCGTGAGCGTCGTGCCCTCATCCGCCGTCGTCCTGCCGCTTCGTGGCGCTCCGTCCTGGAGTCCGCGCGCACCGAGCACGAAGGCATCGTCACCGTCTGATTCTCGGCCCCTGATCCTGACCCGCCGTCCGGCAGATCTCTCGTGGGTCAGCCCCCGGCGAGCAGGTCGCCGACCCGCCGCAGCCCGGCGAGGTCGTGCACATCGGTGGACAGCGCAGGGACGACCGCACTCGCGACGTCGGGGTGTGCTGTCGCCCAGCGCTCACGAAGGTGCTTCTCGCGCATCACGATGCGCGCCCGGTCGGCGTGCAGCCGCAGGAGTCCCGCCGTCGTGGAGTCCGGCGCGTTGGCGTTGAGCCGGTCGGCCGCGGCCGTCGCCTCTTCCGCCGACAGGTCGGCCCCGATGCCGGGGCTGGCCCGGTTGATGATCAGCCCCGCGAGCGGCATCTCGTCCTCGGTGAGCCGTTCGACGAAGTAGGCCGCCTCACGTAACGCGTCGGGCTCCGGCGCGGCGATGACGACGAAGGCCGTGCCGTTGGCCTGGAGCAGGGAGAAGGTCTTCTGAGCTCGTTGGCGGAAGCCGCCGAAGAGCGTGTCGAAGGCTGCCACGAAGGTCTGCATGTCGCGCAGGACCTGGGCTCCCAGGATCTTCGTCAATGCGCTGGTGACCAGTCCCAGCCCCGCTGTCATCAGCCGGGCGGGTCCACGTGCCGGCGCCAGCAGCAGCCGGATGAAGCGCCCGTCGAGGAAGCTGCTGAGCCGCTCCGGCGCGTCGAGGAAGTCCAGCGCCGACCGGCTCGGCGGGGTGTCGACGACGATGAGGTCGTAGGTGCCGTCGCGCTGGGCCTCCGTGTGGATCTGGCCGAGCTTCTCCATCGCCATGTATTCCTGTGTGCCCGAGAACGAGCTGGACAGGGCGATGTAGAAGGGGTTCTCCAAGATGGCCCGGGCCTTCTCCTCCGTGGCCTGGCTCAGCACCACCTCGTCGAAGGTGCGCTTCATGTCGAGCATCATCGCGTCGAGGGTGCCACCGGCCCCCGCGCCGACCCCCGGGACCGGACGCGGGGTGTTGTCGAGGGTCTCGATCCCGAGTGACTGGGCCAGCCGGCGCGCGGGATCGATGGTCAGGACGACGACCTTGCGGCCACGTTCAGCTGCGCGCAGGGCCAGGGCAGCAGACGTCGTGGTCTTGCCGACGCCTCCGGACCCACAGCACACGATGATCCCGGTCGACCGCGAGTCGAGGAGTGCGTCGATGTCGAGGCGCGGAGCTCGCTCGGTGGTGGCAGCCAGGGGCCCGACGCGGGGGCGGGTCCGGTGGGGCGTGCTCGAGGACCCCGAGGAGTTGGTCACGCGAGCCCCTGGTCCTTGAGTCGAGCTGCCAGCTCGTAGAGCCCCCCGAGGTCGACTCCGTCGGTGAGCCGCGGGAGCTCGTACGTCGGCCGCCCCAGCCCACGCACGATGGTGCGTTGCGCGTCCTCGAGAGCCCGACGCTCCGCATGGTCGCGTGCTTCGACGAGCAGGGCACCGACGAGCTCATGGGTGACGTCGATCTTCGCAGCCTGCAGATCGGCCATGACGCGCTCGCGGTCGAGGCTGCCCTTCCGAGCTGCCCGCAGGTCTTCCTTGCCGAGGTCTCGAGGCCGGACGAGGTTGACGATGACGCCGCCCACCGGCAGTCCCGCGTCACGGAGCTGAGCGATCCCGTCGGCCGTCTCCTGTACCGGCATCTCCTCGAGCACCGTCACCAGATGGACGACGGTCCGCGGCGAGCGGAACAACGTCATGACCTTGTCCGCCTGGGACTTGATCGGGCCGACCTTCGCCAACCCCGCGAGCTCGCCGTTGACGTTGAGGAACTGGGAGATGCGCCCGGTGGGCGGAGCGTCCAGCACCACGGCGTCGTACGCGCGTGCCTGCTTGTTGCGGGCGTTGCGCAGCACCGCCTCGTAGACCTTGCCGGTGAGGAGCACGTCGCGGACGCCGGGCGCGATGGTGGTGGCGAAGTCGATGACGCCGAACCGGTCCAGTGCCTTCCCGGCGCGACCGAGCTTGTAGTACATCGCCAGGTAGTCGAGCAGGGCGGACTCCGCGTCGATGTGAAGCGCGTGCACCGCGCCCGGCGCGACGCTGCCGACCGGGAGGCCGCGGGCGATCCGGCGCTCCTCGTAGGGCAGTGGCTCCACGTCGAACATGCGGGCGATGCCTTGGCGGCCCTCTACCTCGCACAGGAGCACGTCCTTGCCCGTGGAGGCCAGGGCGAGCGCGAGCGCTGCGGCGACCGTCGACTTGCCGGTGCCGCCCTTGCCGGACACGACGTGGAGCTGGGCGCGGGGCCATTGCGGACCGGGGCCGCCGGGCGTGGGCTCGAGGGACACGCTGACGAGCCTAGTGTGTGGCCCAGCGCCATGGTGGGCCTCGGATCGGGCTGACTAGGGTGGCCCACTAGTCAGCCGGAGCCGGTTCGCAGGATCCGGTGCTTGCCAAGGAGGAAGTGCGTGGACAAGGTCGTCAAGAGTGCCGCCGACGCGGTCGCGGACATCCCGGACGGGGCGACGCTCTCGGTGGGTGGCTTCGGGTTGTGCGGCATCCCGTCGGTGTTGATCGAGGCGGTGCTGGCGGCCGGGACGAGTGATCTCGAAGCCGTCTCCAACAACTGCGGCGTCGACGACTGGGGGCTGGGCAGGCTGCTGATGGAGAAGCGGCTGCGGCGGATGATCTCCTCCTACGTGGGGGAGAACAAGGAGTTCGCCCGTCAGTACCTCTCCGGCGAGCTCGAGGTGGAGCTGACGCCCCAGGGAACGCTGGCGGAGCGGATGCGGGCAGGAGGATCGGGGATCCCAGCCTTCTTCACCGCAACGGGGGTGGGCACCCAGGTCGCCGAGGGCGGTCTCCCGTGGAAGTACGACGCGGAGGGCAACGTCGTCGTCGCCTCGCCACCGAAGCAGACCCAGGTGTTCGAGACGGCCGAGGGGATGCGCGAATACGTCCTGGAGCACGCCATCGTCGCCGACTTCGGACTCGTGCGCGCCTGGAAGGGTGACCGGCACGGAAACCTCATCTACCGCGACTCGGCGCGCAACTTCAATCCGCTTGCCGCCATGTGCGGCCGGGTCACGATCGCCGAGGTCGAGCACCTGGTCGAGCCCGGCGAGCTGGAGCCCAACGACATCCACACCCCGGGCGTCTACGTGCAGCGCGTGGTCGCGCTGACGCCCGAGCAGGCCGCCGACAAGCGGATCGAGAAGAGGACGGTGAGTTCCTGATGAGTTGGACGCGTGAGGAGATGGCTGCCCGGGCGGCCTCGGAGCTCGCCGACGGGTCGTACGTCAACCTCGGGATCGGCCTGCCGACGCTGGTGCCCAACTACGTCGCCGACGACGTGGAGCTGGTGCTTCAGTCCGAGAACGGCATCCTCGGCGTCGGCGCCTATCCAGAAGAGGACGCCGTCGACCCGGACCTCATCAACGCCGGCAAGGAGACCGTCACCGTCCGTCGTGGGGCGTCGTTCTTCGACTCCGCCACCTCCTTCGGCATGATCCGCGGCGGCAAGATCGACGCCGCGATCCTGGGCGCGATGCAGGTCTCCGCGGTCGGCGACATCGCCAACTGGATGATCCCGGGCAAGATGGTCAAGGGCATGGGTGGCGCGATGGACCTGGTCCACGGTGCCAAGCGGGTGATCGTGCTGATGGAGCACACCGCCAAGGACGGCGGTCTGAAGATCGTCAACGAGTGCTCCCTGCCCTACACCGGCAAGCGGGTCGTGCAGCGGATCATCACCGACCTCTGCGTGATCGACGTGATCGACCCCGCGACCGGCGAGGTGGCTGCCTCCGGGACGCTCGGGGACCGGGCCCTGAAGCTCGTGGAGCTCGCCCCCGGCGTCTTTGAGGACGAGGTCAGGTCGAAGACCGAGCCCGAGCTGGTCTGAGCGCTCGTTGACTGTCGGAGTCCCCGGATATCCGGGGACTCCCACCACCTGTCAGGCGTTGCAACACCTGACAGGTGCTGGAGTTGCCTGCGCGCGGGGAGGTCAGACGGGTTTCGCCGTACGGCGCGAGGTGACCACGCCGAGCACCCCGAGGCCGACGGCGAAGACGAAGACCGACAAGAAGGGGTCGGCTCCCTCGCGCTGAGCCAGGGCGAACACCACCCCCGAGATCGACAGCGCCAGCGCTGCGCCCAGCGAGTCGGCGATGGTCAACGCGGCGGAGTTGGAGCCCCGGTCTGCGTTGGTGGAGGCGCCCAGCATCGCCACGCTGGTGCGGGGGTAGCCCAGGCCCATCCCGGCCCCGGCGAGGACATAGGTGGCGCCGGCGAGCACCGCAGGTCCGTCGAGCCACACCGTCAGCGTCAGCGCCAGCACTCCGAGCAGCAGCAGCGCCGAGCCGACCTCCATCGCCCGCACGTGGGAGATCCGGTCACCGAGCCGCGCCTGCACCTGGCTCGCGACCGCCCACGTCACCCCGACGAGAGTGAGCGCGATGCCGGCCCGCCCCGGGGTCAGGCCCCACTGGGACTGCAGCACGTAGACGATGTAGGCCTCGGCACAGAAGAAGCCTGCGCTCATCAGCCCCCGCGTGGCGATCACCGACGGGAGGCCGCGGGCGCCGGTGAGTGAGCCTGTCGGCAGGAGCCGGCGCAGCGCGAGCATGACGACCGCGAACGCCCCCACGGCACCGAGCCCCGCGAGACCCCGGGACGAGCCGAGCAGCTCAAGGGCGAGCACGGCGACCGCGCCGACCGTGGCCCAGAGAAGGGGCCCGACACCGGCAGCCTCCACCTCGATGTCCGTGCGTCGTCCGCGCAGCGAGGGGGCGATCAGGACAGCCGCGGCTGCCACGAAGACCACCGCTCCGCCGAAGACCCAACGCCAATCGGCCGCGTCCGCGACGAATGCCGCGAGCGCCGGGCCGAAGAGGGACGGCAGCACCCAGGCGGCCGCAAAGCTGGCGAAGATCGCGGGCTGCAGCTGTGGTGGGAAGACCAGCCCGACCAGGACGTAGAGCCCCACGATGAGCGCACCGCCGCCCAGCCCCTGGACGAGACGTCCGCCGACCAGGACCTCCATCGTGGGCGCGGCCGCACAGACAAGCAGCCCCAGCGAGAACAGCACCATCGACCACAGCAGTGGCGCCACCGGACCACGGCGGTCGCTCCACATGCCGGCCGCGACCATCCCGATGACCCCACTGGCCAGCGGCGCGGCGAAGCTCAGCGCGAAGAGGTCCTCGCCGTCCAGGTCGCGGGCCACGGTGGGCATCACGGTGGTCACGGCCATCGCCTCGAACGCGACGAAGCCGATCAGCGCGAACATGCCGACCGTCACGGCGGCGTACGTCGGGCTGAGCAGGCGCTCGCGCGTTGTGGTCTCGGTCATCACAGTCACGATGGCAGATGCCAAAAGCTCAGCTGGACGTGAGGTCAACAGGAATAGTGGGCAGATCTCGTCGTTGGGCTGGGAGTGACTCCAGCGCTCTCCGTCCTCGACCTGGTGCCCGTGCGCACCGACCAGACGTCCGCCGACGCGGTGGCTGCCTCGCGATCGCTGGCGAAGGTGGCAGACGAGCTCGGCTACCGCCGCTACTGGGTCGCCGAGCACCACAACATGCCGGCCGTGGCGGCGACCAACCCGCCCGTCCTGATCGGCCTGCTGGCTGCAGCGACCTCGCGCATCCGCGTGGGGTCGGGGGGCGTGATGCTGCCCAACCACGAGCCGCTGGTGGTGGCCGAGCAGTTCGCCCTGCTGGAGGCAGCCTTCCCCGGCCGCATCGACCTCGGGATCGGGCGCGCGCCCGGCACCGACATGCTGACGCGCTACGTCCTGCGTGGCGGGGCCACGTCAGCCGCGGACGACGCCGTCGCGAAGTTCCCCCAGTACGTCGAGGACGTGGCCACCCTCATGCACCCGGACGGCGTCGAGATGACCGTCGGCGGCCACCGCCAACCCCTGCGCGCCACCCCACTCGCGGGCAGCGTGCCGACGATCTGGCTGCTGGGCTCCTCCGACTACTCGGCCCGCCTCGCGGCGGAGCGCGGGCTGCCCTACGTCTTCGCCCACCACTTCGCCGGTCAGGGCACCGCCGAGGCGCTCGAGCTCTACCGGTCGACCTACAAGCCGTCACCGCAACACCCCGAGCCGCGCACCTTCCTCACCGTGAACGCTGCCGTGGCCGGGACCGCCGAGGAGGCCCGCCGGCTGGCCCTGCCGCAGGCCCAGGCGATGGTCGCGCTGCGGACAGGGGCTCCGCTGTCGGCGCAACGACTGGTGGAGGATGCCGAGGCGACGCCCGTGGCCCCGGCCCATCAGGGGATGGTTGAGGCGATGCTGACGCGCTGGATCGTCGACGAGCCGGTGTCCGCACGGGCGCGCATCGAGGCGCTGGCGGTCGAGTTCGGAGTGGACGAGGTGATGGTGCACCCGGTCGCCGGCGCCCAGGTCGGGACCGACCGGGACGCCGTGCCGGCTCGCGAGGAGACGCTGCGACTGCTCGCGGCCTGAGGTGCCCCCAGGTCGGCCTGGGGTGGACGTCCGCCCGGGTCGCAGTAGGGTCAGCCGCATGACTGTTTGGGAATATCAGGTGGCGCCGATCCCGCTCCACAACGAAGGGCTCATGCTCAACAACTTCGGCCAGGACGGCTGGGAGCTGGTCGCGATCCACACCAACGCCCAGGGTGGCCTGGTGGCCTTCCTCAAGCGTCCCAAGGGCGGGGCTTCCTGATGGGCGCCGAGGCGAAGCTGGAGTCGATGGGGATCACCATCCCCGAGGTGGTGCCGCCGCTTGCGGCGTACGTCCCCGCGCTGCGGACCGGAAACCTCGTCTACACCGCCGGGCAGCTGCCGGCCCGCGACGGCGAGATGATCGCTGTCGGCAAGGTGGGCGGCTCGGTCACCGAGGAGCAGGGCTACGAGTGCGCCCGACAGTGTGCGCTCAACGCGCTGGCGGCGATCAAGGCCGAGATCGGTTCGCTCGACCAGATCACCCGGATCGTCAAGGCGACGGTCTTCGTGGCGTCGACGCCGGACTTCACCAACCAGGCGAAGATCGCCAACGGTGCTTCGGAGTTCCTCGGTGAGGTCTTCGGCGACGCCGGTCGCCACGCCCGGTCGGCCGTCGGGGTCGCTGTGCTGCCCCTCGACGTCGCCGTCGAGGTCGAGCTCATCGTCGAGGTCGCGGGCTGACGTGTCCGCCCTGAGACGCCCCCCGCTGCCGCAGTCCCTGATCGATCAGGCTCGCGCGTACGGCGCCGGCGACGCAACGCCCGCCGAGCCGCGCAACGCAGCGACGGTCATCTTGTTGCGCGACGGGTCGCCGGGACTCGAGGTCTACCTCCTGCGACGGCAGACGTCGATGGCGTTCGCCGGCGGCATGTGCGTCTTCCCCGGTGGTGGGGTGGACCCCCGCGACTTCTCCGAAGACGTGGCGTGGGCCGGACCGTCGGTCGACGAGTGGGCCACCACCCTCGGGTGCGAACCCGCGCTGGCCCGAGCCCTGGTCTGCGCAGCGGTGCGCGAGACCTTCGAGGAGTCGGGCGTGCTGCTGGCCGGCACCTCGCCCGAGAGCGTCGTCGAGGACACCACGGGCGAGGGCTGGGAGGCCGACAGGGTCGCGCTCGAGACGCGGGAGCTGTCGATGACCGACTTCCTCGTTCGACGCGGGCTGGTCCTGCGGACCGATCTGCTGGGTGCCTGGTCTGGCTGGCTGACACCGGTCTTCGAGCCGAGGCGCTACCGCACGTGGTTCTTCGTCGCGATGCTCCCGGGCTCCCAGGTGACGCGCGACGTCTCGAGCGAGTCGTCGTCGGTGACGTGGATGCAGCCGCTGGCCGCGGTCGCCGCTGTCGAGGCCGGCGACATGATGATGATGCCGCCGACCTTCCTCACCTGCCTGGACGTCGGTCAGCACGCCAACGCGGAGGCTGCGCACCAGGCCGCCTCGGGTCGGACCGTCGAGATCTTCACCCCCGAGATCGTCTCCACGGGTGAGGGCTTCGTGCTCTCCACACCCCCGGCCTACGAGGCCCTGCTGGACGCACGATGAACGGCGCCCCGGTGAGCTGGGCCGGCGGCACCTTCGGCGCGTCAGCCACCTGCGTGCTCGCCCCCAACGCCAACGTCATGACGCTCGACGGCACCAACACCTGGGTGCTCGCCTCGGGTGAGCAGTCGCTGGTGATCGATCCCGGTCCCGACATCGCGTCGCACCTGGACGCGATCTCGGCGGTCGGCGGGGACGTGGTGGGCGTGCTGTTGACCCACCACCACGCCGACCACTCGGAGGCCGCGCGCGCCTTCGCCGAGCGGCACGGCTGCGGCGTACGCGCTCTCGACCCGGCCTTCCGTCTCGGGTCGGAGGGGCTGGTCGACGGGGATGTGGTGAGCGTGGGCGGGCTCGAGGTGCGCGTCGTCGCCACGCCGGGTCACACCGGCGACTCGCTGTCGTTCATGGTGCCCTCGGAGTCCGCGGTCCTCACCGGGGACACGGTGCTCGGCCGCGGGACGACCGTCGTCGCGCACCCCGACGGGTCGCTGGGGGCCTACCTCTCCTCGCTCGACCGGTTGCACGCGCTCTGCTCCTCGCAGGGGATCACCTCCATCTGGCCGGGCCACGGACCGGTCATCGACGACGCGCTTGCTGCGCTGGACCACTACATCGCCCATCGGCGTACGCGACTCGACCAGGTGCGCGACGCCCTGCGCACCCTCCACGCGCAAGGACGTGACGGAGAGGGCCTCCCGCACGAGGACCTGCCCCGGGCGATCGTCGAGATCGTCTACGCCGACGTCGACCCGGTGCTGTGGGGAGCTGCCGAGCTGTCGGTCCGCGCGCAGCTGGCCCACCTCACCGATCGCGCGTAGACACGCGGACATTGGTCGGTCGGCGCTCGACCGCTCAGCGTCGTCTCGGTGCCCGACCGTGACTTCGGTCCGCGTGTCTACGCCGTCAGACAAGCCGGGTACGGCGACGCCACACCCACCTGCTGGAGCTGAACGTGGAGTGTCATCGGTCCACCACCTGGAGTTCGGCGAGGTCGGGCGCGAGGACGCGCAGGCGGGCGAGGGCGTGGCCGGTCGTGGACTTCACGGTGCTGACCGAGATGCCGATGGCCTGAGCGGTCTGCACCTCGGTGAGGTCCTCGAAGAAGCGCAGCACGGGGACGGTCCGCTGCTTGGCCGTCAGCTGGGCGAGCGCGGCGTCCAGGGTGAGTCGGAGGTCGCTGTCGGGGGAGGGGTGGCCTGCGTCGTACGCCCCGAGGCCCACACCTCTGTGAAGCGACGCTTGCGCCACCAGAGATGTTCTGGTGATACCTCACGCGGCAGGCGTAGGCCTCGGGCGAGATGGCGATGCCCTCCCAGTGGCGGGCGGTCTGGAGCAGGACGTGCTGGAGGAGGTCCTCGGCCGTGTGGTGGTCGCCGGTGAGGAGGAATGCCGTGCGCACCAGCGCGCCGCTGCGGGCGTGGACGAACTCGTCGAACGCTCCACGATCGGACCGACCGGTCACGGGCACCTCCTCTCACCTTGTACGACGCAGGCGACCCCCGCCTCGGGTGGTGCCCAGGGCGGATCGATTTCTGAGCCGGCCGTGAGCGACGCTCCCATGAACGCAGGCCCCCCACTGGCGATCTCGGCGGAGGGTGCCGCGGAGGACGCGGAGTCGACCGTGTACTCGAACGTCACGATCGTCAACGCCCTGTTCGAGGAGTTCCTCGACGAGGACGAGATCAGCGAGGACGCGCTGGCGGCGTACTACGGCGACTACTACCTGGCCGAGGTCAACAACGGCGGCCACGACCAGTTCCTCTTCAACTCCCAGCTCCGGGGGACCTTCGCCTCGCGGGTGGGCCAGGGCCTCCGTCCGATCGGTGCGCCGCGGCACACCGAGATCTTCGACCGCACGATCGGCGCCATCGACGCACTGCCCGCCGGGGAGCGCCGACGGGCGAAGGCGCGTGTCTTCCACGGGAGAACATGCCCGACGACGCGCGGACGATTCGCGACCTGTGCGCGATCGCTGGTGTCGAGCTCGGTGTCATCACCGCAGGCGACCCGAGCCACGTCCACCGGGGCTCGGAGACGGTCGCCTGGCACTTCCTCGACACCGCTGACCGGCACTTCTACATGGTCGACACGGGCGTGAAGGCGTTGATGTACGACGACGCCGACGGCTCACTGCTCGCGACGATGAAGCAGCACCGGCTGGGCGTGGCCGAGCGCCTCCGGCTCAGGTTCAGCGCGCTCGGCGGGAGAGGCGCTCGACGTCCATGATCACGACCGAGCGCGGCTCGAGCCGGACCCAGCCACGCGACGCGAAGTCGGCCAGCGCCTTGTTGACCGTCTCGCGGGAGGCGCCGACCAGCTGAGCGAGCTCCTCCTGCGTCAGGTCGTGGTGGACGTGGACCCCGTCGTCGGCGGTGCGGCCGAACCGGTCGGCGAGGTCGAGCAGCGCCTTGGCCACTCGTCCCGGGACGTCGGAGAAGACGAGGTCGGCGACGACATCGTTGGACTTCCGCAGGCGGGCAGCCAGCTGGGAGAGGAGGCCGCGGGCGACGATCGGACGGCCGTCGAGCCAGCGCAGGAGATCTTCGTGGGACAACGAGGCGAAGGTGGCGTCGGTGACTGCGGTGACGGTCGCCGAGCGCGGGCCGGGGTCGAACAGCGACAGCTCGCCGAACATCTGGCCGGGACCCATGATTGCCAGCAGGTTTTCGCGGCCGTCGGTGGCCGAACGGCCGAGCTTCACCTTGCCGTCGAGCACGATGTAGAGCTTGTCGCCGGAGTCACCCTCGCTGAACAGCACGTCGCCCCGACGCAGCTTGGACTCGCTCATCGAGTTGCGCAGCGCGGTGGCCGCCTCGTCATCGAGCGCACTGAAGAGCGGAGCCTGCCGCAACACGTCGTTGTCCACCGGTGTCCTCCAACTTGGGCTGCCCTGGAAACTCACCCGGTGCCGTCGGCTCGGGGTGTGGGAATCCTAGCCGTGGTCTGTGTCACACGGGCGTGAGGTGTCCATCAGACCACATCTGGCTGCCCGAAGGGCCTGTCGGTGAAGGGTCGTAGGCTGCCCGTGTGTCCGCCCGACCTGCCACGCGCCGCGCGAGCCTGCCCACGACCCCGCCGGACACCGCGCTCGTGCGCCGAGCACGCAAGGTCAACCGGATCCTGGCCGAGACCTACCCCGACGCCCACTGCGAGCTGGACTTCGACGACGCCTTCCAGCTGCTGGTCGTGACGGTGCTCAGCGCCCAGACCACGGACCGGCGCGTCAACGCGGTCCGCCCCACCCTCTTCGCTGCCTATCCCGACCCGACGGCGATGGCCGGGGCCCCGCGTGAGCACCTCGAGCAGATCGTCGGCCCCCTCGGGTTCTTCCGGGCCAAGACCGAGTCGCTCCTCAAGCTCAGCCAAGCGCTCGTCGAGCGCTACGACGGGCAGGTCCCGGGCCGCCTCGACGACCTGGTGACCCTGCCGGGCGTGGGCCGCAAGACCGCCAACGTCGTCCTGGGCAACGCCTTCGACGTCCCGGGCATCACGGTCGACACCCACTTCGGCCGGCTCGTGCGCCGACTCGGGTGGACCGAGGAGGCCGACCCGGTCAAGGTCGAGCACGCGATCGGCGCGCTGTTCCCCAAGCGCGACTGGACCCCTCTCTCCCAGCACCTGATCTGGCACGGCCGCCGCCGCTGCCACGCCAAGAAGCCCGCGTGCGGGGCCTGCCCGGTCGCGCGGTTGTGCCCGTCGTTCGGGACGGGTCCGACGGATCCGATCGAGGCCGAGAAGCTGGTCACGACGCAGGGACCGGCGTGATCCGCAGGACGGTCGTCGCCCTGTGCGTGGTGTTGGGCCTCGCGCTGGTGCTCAGCGGCTGCTCCGCGTCCGGCGACGAGGTGGCCGACGACCGGCTGCCGGACGTCACGCTGGCCGGCTTCGACGGCGGGGAGGACGTCGATCTCGGTGAGTTCAGCGGCCCGGCCGTCATCTCGTTGTGGGCCTCCTGGTGTCCGCCGTGCCGCAAGGAGATGCCGATCCTCGAGGAGTTCCATGCGGCGTACGGCGACCGCATCACCCTGCTCGGCATCGACTTCCAGGACCTGCAGACCGAGAAGGCGCGGGCCCTCGTCGAGGAGGCGGGGGTGACCTTCGCGCTGGTGAGCGACCAGGACGGGGAGATCAGTGGCAAGGGCGCCTTCCCCGTGCTCCGGGGGCTGCCCTACCTCGCCTTCGTCGACGACGACGGCAGCGTCACGCACGTCGAGGCCGTGAAGATCACGTCGACCGACCAGCTCGCCGACCTGGTCGGGCAGCACCTCGGGACCACCCTGTGAGCCTCCCCGGCTGGTTGGCGCCCGTGGCGCAGGCCGCGGACGCGATCACGGTCCACGAGCTGACGCGATTCATGCCGCCCGAGGGCACCGACGCACGGCGAGGTGCCGTGCTCATGCTGTTCGCCGACCTCGACGGCGACGGCAGGGGCGAGCTGGTGCTCACCGAGCGCGCCCACCACATGCGTTCGCACCCGGGGCAGGTCTCCTTCCCCGGCGGGGGGATCGACCCCGGGGAGTCTGCCGTCGAGGCGGCGCTCCGGGAGGCCGAGGAGGAGATCGGGCTCGACCCCGCCGAGATCGACGTGTTCGGCGAGCTGCCCGAGCTGTGGCTGCCGCCGTCGAACTTCGCCGTGACCCCCGTGCTGGGATATTGGCGCGAGCGGGGCCACGTCCACGTCGTCAGCACCGACGAGGTGCACGCGATCCACCACGTCGCCATCGACGAGCTGATGGATCCCGAGAGCCGGATCACCGTCCGCCATCCCTCCGGCTGGCTGGGCCCCGGCTTCCTGATCGGGCCCGAGCGCGACGTCATCCTGTGGGGCTTCACCGCCGGGATCATCGCCCGGCTCTTCGACTTCCTCGGCTGGTCGAGCGAGTGGGACACCGCGCGGATGCGTGACCTGCCCGACCACATGCTGCAAGGTGATCCCACACCGACCGCGCCGACGCGGCCGAACACCAGGTTCGAGGAGTAGCCGCGCGTGAACATCCTCGACTGGTGCCTGGTGGCACTCGTGGGCGTCTACGCCCTCTCGGGGTACTGGCAAGGCTTCGTCACCGGCGCGTTCGCCACCGCGGGACTCCTGCTCGGCGGCCTCTTCGGCGTCTGGGTCGCGCCGATCGCCCTCGGTGACGCCGAGCCCTCCTTGTTGGTCTCGCTCGGAGCCCTGTTCATCGTCATCCTGTCGGCCTCGGTCGGACAGGCGCTGCTGCAGTACGTCGGCTCCCGGCTGCGGGCGCGCATCAAGTGGCAGCCGATCCGCGCCGTCGATGCCGTCGGTGGGGCGGCGCTGAGCGGGGTGGCGGTGCTGCTGGTCGCCTGGGCGCTCGGCGTGGCCATCTCCGGCTCGCGGATCGGCGCGATTACCCCGATCGTGCGTGGCTCGACCGTGCTCGCCGAGGTCGACGAGGTCCTCCCCGGCCAGGCCTCGGAGGTCCTCGCCACCTTCAACAACGTGGTCGGCACCACCTTCTTCCCGCGCTACCTCGAACCCTTCGCGCCAGAGCGGATCGTCGAGGTCGGCCCGGGGCCGCAACGACTGCTCACCGACCCCGACGTGAGCGACGCCCAGCCGAGCGTGCTCAAGGTCCGCGGCAGCAACAAGTGCGGCAGCGGCGTCGAGGGCAGCGGCTTCCTGTACTCACCGGGCCGGTTGATGACCAACGCGCACGTCGTCGCCGGCGTCGACGACCCGGAGGTGGAGATCAACGGCTCGACCGTGCCCGCCACGGTCGTGGTCTACGACCCCGAGATCGATGTGGCGGTCCTGGCGCTCGACGACTCCGACCTGCCCCACCTCGTCTTCGACCAGCAGGCAGAGGCCTCCGACGGCGTCGCCGTCCTCGGCTATCCGCAGGACGGCCCCTATGACGTCCAGACCGGGCGGATCCGGTCCCAACAGCGCCTGCGCTCGCCCGACATCTACGGCGAGGGGACAGTGCTCCGCGACGTCTACTCCCTGCGCGCCCTGATCCGTCAAGGCAACTCGGGGGGGCCGATCGTCAACTCGGTCGGAGACGTCGTCGGGTTGATCTTCGCCGCGTCCGTCACCGACCCGGAGACCGGCTATGCGCTGACGGCCGAACAGATCGCCGAGAGCGCCGCCCTCGGTGTCACCTCGTCGACCGAGGTCGACACCGGCGACTGCGCAGGCTGATCAGGCGCGAGCGCGCCGGGTGTCAGGCGCGACCGCGCAGGGCGTCCGGGATCTGCTTGCCCTGCGACATCGCGCGCTCGGGAGCCTTGACCTGCTTGACCTGCTTGAGCCCGATGAGGGCGAGGAGCGCGGCGATGAGGAGGTAGAGGCCGAAGACGATCAGGAAGCACCACGCCAGGTGCAGACCGGTCATCGACAAGAAGTAGGCGATCGCGATCGAGAGCATGATGACCGCGAGGATCCCGATGAAGGCGGCGCCGGCGAAGAGTCCGATGCCCACGCCACCGTGCTTGAAGCTGACCTTGAGCTCCGACTTCGCGAGCTGGATCTCCTTGGAGATGAGCGTCGAGATGTCGCGGCTGGCGTCGATGACGAGGCCGCCGATCGTGGGTTCGGCGTCCTTGTCGGTGGGCTTGGTCGGAACGGATGTCGGCTTGGCCTGAACGGTTGCCATCTGCAGGTCCTCACACATTTCGGTGGCGCGTACGCGTCGCGCGCTGACGCACTCGACCCTACACAAGCGCGCCTGCGGTTCCCGCGGCCCGCCACCGGCAGATAGGCTGGCGGCAGGTGAGCCGGGAAGTCTGGTCGGCCCGTGGCGCAGTGGCCGCGGAGGTGCAGTTCCCCGACCCGAAAGGCGCTCGCCGCCCATGCCGATCACCCCCCACGGGTCCTCCGACATCGCCGACGACGACGTCTGGAACGCCGGGCCGTCCTACCTCGCCAGCAACAAGCCGCTGGCCCGGTTGGTGGCGAGGCCCATCCGCGAGTTCCTCCGGGTCGAGACGGCGGGCTCGGTCCTGCTCCTGCTGGCCGCTGCCGTCGCGCTGCTGTGGGCGAACAGCCCCGCAGCATCGTCGTACGACGCCTTCTGGCACACCACGATCGGCATCGACCTCGGCGGCTCCGGAATGGAGCAGTCCCTGCAGCACTGGGTGAACGACGCGCTGATGGTGATCTTCTTCTTCGTGGTCGGCCTCGAGATCAAGTACGAGCTCGTCAGCGGTGACCTCCGTGACCCGAAGACCGCCGCCCTGCCGATCGTCGCCGCCCTCGGCGGCATGGTCGTCCCGGCCGCCATCTACCTCGCGATCACCGGCTTCGGCGAGCCCGGGAAGGGGTGGGGCATCCCGATGGCCACCGACATCGCCTTCGCCGTCGGGGTGATCGGGCTTCTCGGGCGGCGGATCCCCTCCTCGGCACGCCTCTTCCTGCTGACGCTGGCGATCGTCGACGACATCGGCGCGATCATCGTGATCGCGGTGTTCTACACCGACTCCCTGCGCCTGTCGTGGCTCGCTCTCGCGGTCGGACTCCTGCTGGTGATGGTTGTCCTGCAGAAGCTCCGCGTCTGGTCGGTGCCGGTCTACGTCGCGATCGGGGTCGTGCTGTGGTTCTCGCTGTTCCAGTCCGGCGTGCACGCGACCCTGGCCGGCGTCGCGATCGGGTTGATCACGCCGGCCAGGGCGCTGCTCAAGGAGGACGTCGCGCGCACCTACGCCCGCACCGCTCTCGCCGACAACCACCTCGACCCCGACGAGCTCACTCGCCTACGGTTCCTGCTCGCCGAGTCGGTGCCGATGGTGGAGCGCCTGCAAGCCGCCCTGCACCCGCTTTCGGCGTACGTCGCACTGCCGCTCTTCGCCCTGGCCAACGCGGGGGTGTCCCTCGACGGCTTCGGCGAGGCAGTGACGTCGCCCGTCTCCCTGGGGATCGTCGGTGGGCTGGTGCTGGGCAAACCGGTCGGGATCGTGCTGGCGTCCTTCATCGCAGTGAAGCTGGGCCTCGGTCGGCTGCCCGACCGCACCACGTGGACGATGATGATCGGACTCGGGGCCGTCGCAGGCATCGGGTTCACCGTGTCCCTGTTCATCGCGGGGCTCTCGTTCCCGCAGTCGCAGGCGCTGACCGACGACGCGAAGATCGGGGTCATCGTCGCGTCAGTGGTCGCGGCCCTGGTGGGCGTCGCGGTGCTCCGCGTCGCGACGAGCGGCGAACCACCTGCGGAGAACCCTGCGGAGCACGCGTCCGACGAGGCACCCGCGGGTAGTTGAGTGCGACGTGGTCGTTTGGACGCGGCTTTCGCCACGAACTCGCACTTGACTACCCAGGCGGGCGGAGGACCTGGCCCCAGCGCCGGGCCGGTCACTCCTCCGAAGCGGCGGAGGAACCCTCCTTCGTCTTGATCATGTCCATCACGGTCGAGTCGGCGAGCGTGGTCACGTCGCCCACCTCGCGGTGCTCGGCGACGTCCTTGAGCAGCCGGCGCATGATCTTGCCCGATCGGGTCTTGGGCAGCTCGGGCACGATCATGATCTGGCGGGGCTTGGCGATGGCGCCGATCTCCTTCTGGACGTGCTTGCGCAGCTCCTCGACGATGTCCGCGCCGCCGTCGCCCGCGGTGTCGCGCAGGATGACGAACGCGCAGACGGCCTGGCCGGTCATCTCGTCAGCCGCGCCGACGACAGCCGCCTCGGCGACCTTGGGGTGCGAGACCAGTGCCGACTCGATCTCGGTGGTGGAGAGCCGGTGGCCGGAGACGTTCATGACGTCGTCGACCCGGCCGAGGAGCCAGATGTCGCCGTCGTCGTCGAGCTTGGCGCCGTCACCCGCGAAGTAGAGGCCCTCCCAGCGTGACCAGTAGGTGTCGATGAACCGCTGGTCGTCGCCCCACAAGGTGCGGAGCATGGCCGGCCAGGGCTGGCGGATCACGAGATAACCGCCGTTGCCGTTGCCCACTGACTCGGCCTCGTCGTTGACCACGTCGACGGAGATGCCGGGCAGGGCCTTCATGGCCGACCCCGGCTTGCCGGCGGTGACGCCCGGCAGCGGGCTGATCATCATCTGTCCGGTCTCGGTCTGCCACCAGGTGTCGACGATGGGCGCCTTCCCTGCCCCGATGTTCTCGCGATACCAGATGTAGGCCTCGGGGTTGATCGACTCACCCACCGAGCCCAGCAGGCGGATCGAGGAAAGGTCGTGGTCGGCGGGGAAGTTGTCGCCCCACTTCATGAAGGTCCGGATCGCGGTCGGTGCAGTGTAGAAGATCGTGACGCCGTACTTCGCGATGATCTCCCACCACCGGCCCTTGTGCGGGGAGTCGGGCGTGCCTTCGTACATCACCTGGGTGGCACCGTTGGCGAGCGGACCGTAGACCATGTAGGAGTGGCCGGTGACCCAGCCGACGTCGGCCGTGCACCAGAAGACGTCCGTCTCGGCCTTGAGGTCGAAGACCGCCCAGTGCGTGTAGGACGTCCCGGTGAGGTAGCCGCCGGTGGTGTGCAGGATGCCCTTGGGCTTGCCGGTGGTGCCGGAGGTGTACATGACGTAGAGCGGGTGCTCGGAGTCGTGCATCTCGGCCTCGTGCTCGGCCGAGGCCGAGTCGACGACGTCGTGCCACCAGACGTCCCGGCTGTCGTTCCACGAGACGTCCTGTCCGGTACGGCGTACGACGAGCACCTTCTCCACGAGGCCCTCCCCTCCGTCGGCAGCGACCTTGCTGACGGCTTCGTCCACGGCTGGCTTCAGCGCACTGGGCGCACCGCGGCGGTAGCCGCCGTCGGCGGTGATGATCACCTTCGCGCCGCAGTCGATCACCCGGGAGGCGAGCGCGTCGGCGGAGAACCCGCCGAACACCACCGTGTGCGGAGCACCCAGGCGCGCGCAGGCGAGCATCGCGACCACGACCTCGGGGATCATCGGCATGTAGATGGCGACCCGGTCGCCCTTGCGGACCCCTAGGTCGGTCAGGGCGTTGGCCGCCCGGCAGACCTCGCCCTTGAGGTCGGCGTAGGTGATGTCACGCGCATCGTCCGCGGGCTCGCCGACCCAGTGGAGGGCCACCTTGTCACCCCGGCCGGCCTCGACGTGCCGGTCGACGCAGTTGACAGCGGCGTTGATGGTCGCGCCGACGAACCACTTGGCGAAGGGAGGGTTCGACCAGTCGAGGACCTGGTCCCACTTCTGGCCCCAGTCGAGGCGCTCGGCCGCCTCAGCCCAGAACGCCTCGTTGTCCGAGGCAGCCCGGTCGTAGGCCTCCTCCTTCACGTTGGCGTTGGCTGCCAGGTCGGCGGGCGGCTCGAAGCGTCGCTCTTCGCGGGCGAGGTTGGACAGGGTTTCGGACATGTCGCTCACTCTCTCAACGTAAATGCGCCCGAGTCGAGTGATGAGGTGGCTCCATCTGCCACGGAGCTCATCACTCGACTCGGCTGGGGGATCAGTGGTGCGTGGCGCCCTCTGCGCCCGCGCCGGTGAGGGCACGGACCTCGAGCTCGGTGAAGCGCTCCTCCGCCTCGGGCTCCTTGCTGCTGATCGTGCCGAGGAAGCCGAGCAGGAAGCCTAGCGGGATCGACACGATGCCCGGGTTGTTGAGGGGGAAGATCTGGAAGTTCGCGTCCGGGAACAACGACGTCGGGGCACCCGACATCACGGGCGACAGGACGACCAGGCCCACGGCGGCGATCAGGCCGCCGTAGATGCTCCAGGTGGCGCCGCGGGTGTTGAAGCGCCGCCAGAACATGTTGTTTATGATCGCCGGCAGGTTGGCCGACGCTGCCACGGCGAAGGCCAACGCCACCAGGAAGGCGATGTTGAGCCGCTGGGCCGGGATCGACAGCGCGATTGCGATGGCCCCGATGGCGAAGGCTGCGATCCGGGCGACCCGGACCTCTTCCTTCTCCGTGACGGGCTGGTCCTTCTTGATGACTCCCTTGTAGAGGTCGTGGGCCACCGACGACGAGCTGGCCAGGGTCAACCCGGCCACCACGGCGAGGATGGTCGCGAAGGCGACCGCGGCGATGAGCGCCAGCAGGATGGCGCCCCCTGTCGAGCCCGCGCCGCCACCGACGGCTTCGGCGAGCAGCGGGGAGGCGAGGTTCTGGTTGCCGCCCTCGACCGGGTCGATGGCGTTGCGGTCGAGCAGGGCCGCAGCACCGAAGCCCAGCACCAGCGTCATCAGGTAGAAGGCCCCGATCAGGCCGATCGCCCACAGCACCGACTTCCGCGCGTCCCGGGCCGTCGGCACGGTGTAGAAGCGGATGAGGATGTGCGGCAGACCGGCAGTTCCGAGCACCAGCGCGAGGCCGAGCGACAGGAAGTCGATCTGCGAGGTCAGCGTTGCGCCGTACTGGAGGCCGGGCTGCAGGAACGCGTCGCCCTTGCCCGAGTTCTCCGCTGCTGCGCCGAGCAGGGCTGAGAGGTTGAAGTCGAACTTCGCCAGCACGAGGATCACGATCAGCGCCGAGCCCAGCATGAGCAGGACGGCCTTGACGATCTGGACGTACGTCGTGCCCTTCATGCCGCCGACGACGACGTAGAAGATCATCAGGACGCCGACACCGACGATGGTGAGGTTCTTGATCGCCTCGCTGTCGACCCCGAGGAGCAGGGCGACGAGCGTTCCGGCGCCGACCATCTGGGCGAGCAGGTAGAAGATCGAGACGACCACCGTGGAGATCGAGGCCGCCGTACGCACCGGGCGCTGGCGCATGCGGAAGGCGAGCTGGTCGGCCATCGTGTAGCGCCCCGCGTTGCGCAGCATCTCCGCGACCAGGAGCAGTGCCACCAGCCAGGCCACGAGGAACCCGATCGAGTAGAGGAAGCCGTCGTAGCCGAAGAGCGCGATGGCGCCGGAGATGCCGAGGAACGAGGCGGCGGACATGTAGTCGCCGCCAATGGCGAGTCCGTTCTGGAAGCCGGAGAAGGAGCGGCCGCCGGAGTAGAAGTCGACCGCGGTCTTGGTCTGCCGGCTCGCCCAGAAGGTGATGCCGATCGTCAGGGCGACGACGGAGAGGAAGAGAACGCTGGTCAGGGCCTGGTCGCTCATTGCTGGCCTCGCTGTCCGTGGGTGCCGGCCTGGTCGACGTACGACTGCTCGAGCTCACGAGCAAGCGGGTCGAGCCTCGAGTTGGAGAAGCGGCTGTAGAGGAACGCCAGCCCGAAGGTGGTGGCGAACTGGAGGAGGCCGAAGATCAGGGCCACGTTGATGTTGCCGAAGAGCTTGGTGTTCATGAAGCCGGAGGCCCAGTTCGACATGACCACGTAGAGCAGGTACCAGGCGAGGAACGCGACGGTGGCGGGGATGACGAACCCCCGGTAGCGCTTGCGGAGCTCAATGAACTCAGGCGTCGCGTGGAGCCGGTCGTAGACCGGATCGTGGCGCGCGGCCTGGTCGGGGATTTCGGTGCTCACGAGATGTCCCTTCCTGCGGGCAGGTCACGGTGGTGTGATCGGCGTCACCGTGGCATCCCGGCGCAAGCACCCGCGAGAGTGACGCGTGAGTACGTCGGCGGGCGGCGCAGGAGAATCGGTGAACGGTCGCCTGGGCGCGACGAACGGTCAGCCGCGTTGCAGGTCGACGGCCTCGGGCGTGTGGAGGCGAACCATGAAACGGCTGGCGTGGGGCGGGACGGATCCGCGCGTCAGCCGGCTGACGACCACCATGGTCGCCAGCGCCGACGGGACGCTCCACGCTGCGGGCTGCGCCAGGAGGATTCCCACCCAGCCGGTCGTTCCCGAGGTCACCAGGGTCCAGCCGACTGCCATCCCCGAGCCCAGCCCGCCCACGGCCAGCCCGGCGATCGCCCCGGCCGGCGTCAGCCCCCGCCACCAGATCCCCAGCAGCAGCAACGGGCAGAAGGTCGAGGCCGCGACCGCGAAGGCGAGTCCCACCGTCTGCGCCACCCCGACGTCGGGAGACGAGACCGACACCAGGGCCGGCACGACCACGGCTATGGCCGCGCCCGCACGGAAGGCGCCGACGCCGGAGAGTCGCCGTCCCGCCACGCGGCGCCCGGTCACGTCCTGGGAGAGCACCCCGGCCACCGCGATCGCCAGGCCGGACGAGGTGGACAGGAACGCGGCGAACGCACCCGCGGTGACGAGGCCGGTGAGGAGCTCCCCGAGCAGACCGCCAACCATGAGTCGCGGCAGCTCGAGAATCAGCACGTCCGAACCGCCGGCCGCCGCGAGGTCGGCGGCGTAGATGCGTCCGAGGGCGCCGTAGATCGGCGGAAGGAGGTAGAAGACACCGAGGAGCGCGAGCACCACCAGCGTCGTACGCCGAGCGGCCCGGCCATCGGGATTGGTGTAGAAGCGCACGACGACGTGGGGCAGCCCCATCGTGCCGAGGAACGTGGCGACGATGAGCGAGTAGGTGACGTAGAGACCCTGGGCGCCGCCCTCGCCGAGGGGGTAGGACCACAGGTCGGCGCCGCCGCGCGAGGTCGGGTCGGGGGCGCCGTCGCCGGCCCAGATCGCGAGCAGCACGCACGCAGGGAGGAGCAGGGCCGTGAGCTTCAGCCAGTACTGGAACGCCTGGACGAAGGTGATGCTCCGCATGCCACCGGAGCCGACGTTGACGAGCACCACGACGGAGACCACGAGCGGGCCGACCCACGGCGGCGCGTTGATCGCGGCCTGCAGTGTCAACCCGGCGCCCTGGAACTGCGGAAGGAGATAGAGCCAGCCGATCACGACGACGAGCAACGAGCAGAGCGACCGGACCCCCCGGGAGCCGAGGCGCGCCTCGGCGAAGTCGGGAAGGGTGTAGGCGCCGCTGCGCCGCAGGGGTGCCGCCACGAGCACGAGCAGCACGAGGTAGCCGGCGGTCCAGCCGACGGGGTACCAGAGCATGTCGGCGCCGAAGGTGAGCACGAGTCCGGCGATCCCGAGGAACGACGCGGCCGAGAGGTATTCACCGCCGATCGCGCTGGCGTTGAGCGCGGGGCGCACGGTGCGGGACGCGACGAAGAAGTCACTCGTGGTCCGGGAGAACTGCAGCCCCCACGTGCTGATGGCGAGGGTCGCGATCGTGACGGCGATGACGGCGACGACACCGGGCACGACATCGGTGTTCATGATCTGTCCACTTCCTCGACCAGGGCGGCGAAGTCACGCTCGTTGGCTTCCGACCGGCGGACGTAGAGCCAGCCGAGCAGCAGCAGCCAGGGGTAGACGAGGCCACCGAGCAGCAGCCAGGCCAGCGGCACCGGCCCGACCAGCATCTCGGCCAGCTCCGGAACGAGGTAGAAGGCGAGCGGCAGGACCCCGACGGTGACGCCCAGCAGGAAGAGGATGCCCAACGCGAGCCCGAGCTGCTCGCGCAGGAGCGAGCGCATGAAGACGCGACCGAGCTCGGTGCCGGCGTCGATCTCCACCCGCCCCGAACGGTGGGTCGAGGCACGGCGGCGGGACGGACCGGTCACCCGCACGCGCGGGTTGTCGTTCACGGGCCGGTCACCGGATGTGCCGGGTCAGCAGCTCGCGCAGCTCGCGGGTGTGCCGCCGGCTCACCAGCAGCTCGTGCTCGCCGACCACGACGCTGACCCTCCCTGCGTCGACGCGGAGCTCGGCGACGTGGGCGAGCGAGACCAGCACCGAACGGTGGATGCGCACGAAGCCCGCGTCGGCCCATTCCTGGGCGAGGGTCGAGAGCGGCGTACGAACGAGGTGGGAGTCGCCGACAGTGTGGAGCCGGGCGTAGTCGCCCTGCGCCTCGACATGGGTCACGTCGCTGCGGGAGATGAACCGGGTGACCCCGCCTCGTTCGACGGCGATCTGGGTGTCGCCGCTCGGGACCGTCGCGCCGGCGTTGACCACGCGGCGTACGGCCTCGGCGAGACGCTCCTCGCGCACCGGCTTGAGGACGTAGTCGACCGCGTGGAGGTCGAAGGCGTCGACCGCGTGCTCCTCGTGGGCCGTCACGAACACGATGGGCGGCGGTGACTTGAAGCGGGAGAGGACCTGGGCGAGGTCGAGGCCGGTCAGCCCGGGCATCTGGATGTCGAGGAACACGGCGTCGACCTCGAGGTCCTGGAACATGCGGAGCGCCTCGGTGGCCGAGGCGCAGCCGAGCACCTCGCCCACGCGCGGGTCTCGCTCAAGCAGGAAGATCAGCTCGTCCAGAGCGGGGCGTTCGTCGTCGATGACGAGGACCTTGAGGCTCATGGCTTCACCTTCATACGTGGACCCCCGGCGCGAACTTCGGCACGCGGACCGTCACCTTGGTGCCGGCGCCGAGCGCGGTTTCCACGACCAGCCCGTAGTCGTCGCCGTAGGTGTTGCGCAGGCGTGCGTCCACGTTGCCGAGGCCGACTGAGTCCATGGACGCGTCGCCGGCGAGCGCGCGGCGTACGCGTTCGGGATCCTCGCCCGTACCGTCGTCCTCGATCTCGATCACGCATTCCTGGTCGAGGTCCCGGGCGGTGATCCAGAGCCGGCCGACCCCGTCCGACTTCTCGGCGCTGGCCTCGAGGCCGTGCCGCACGGCGTTCTCGACGAGTGGCTGGATGCAGAGGAAGGGCACCGCGACCGGCAGCACCTCCGGGGCGATCCGCAGGGTGACCTTGAGCCGGTCGTCGAACCTGGCCTGCTCGAGCAGGAGGTAGCGCTCCACCGAGCGAAGCTCCTCGGCCAGGGTCGTGTAGTTGCCGTGCCGGCGGAACGAGTAGCGGGTGAAGTCGGCGAACTCCAGCAGCAGCTCGCGCGCCCGGTCGGGGTCGGTGCGGACGAAGCTGGCGATGGCACCCAGCGAGTTGTAGATGAAGTGCGGGCTGATCTGCGCCCGCAGCGCTCGGACCTCCGCCTCCATCAGCGCGGTGCGGGAGTCGTCGAGGCGGGCCAGCTCGAGCTGTCCGGACACCCAGGCCGCGACCTCGTTGGCGGCCCGGATGAGGCTGCCCGTGGCGTGCGGCGCGCCGACGACGAGGGTGCCCACGAGCACCTCCTCCACGACGAGAGGACTGATGATGACCTGCCGGACCGGACAGCCGTAGTCGGCGCACACGCTCATGTCGGCAATGCGGGTGGGCGCATCCTCGCCCATGTCGGCGATGAAGCGGGCCGTCTCCTCAGCGTGGTGCCGCCCGATGCCGGCCCACGCCAAGACCCCGCTGGTGTCGGTCAGCGCCGCCGCCGGTGTTCCCAGCAGGACCCGCAGGTGCCGCAGGCTGCGCTCGGCACTGGACTCCGTGAGCCCCTCGCGGAGGGCCGGAGCGGCCAGCGAGGCGGTGTGGAGCGTGCGGAAGGTGGCGCGATCAGCCTCCGTACCGAGGTGCGTACGGCGCCAGGGACGCAGCCGGCTCGTCATGGCCGCCAACCTAGCCCCGATCGTGGCCCGCGCCGAGGAGAGTGCCGAGGACAGCGGTCGTGCGCTGCCACTGGGTGGCAGCGAACTACCGCTGTCCGGTGCTCAGCGCTCGCAGGTACGGCGCAAGGAAACCCCTGAGGATGGGGCTGCTTACTTGAAGTCGATCAGCAGCATGTCGGTGTCGGTGCCGTCGGAGACGAACCCGCTCTCTTGTGATGCGTCCGGGGTCCATTCTGTTGCCGACTCGCTCGCCACCTCCACAGCGGAGTCGCGTTGGTCGATGACCTTGGCGCGGAAGCACTCGACGACGTAGGGCAGCTGCATGCCGTCGTGGCCACGGCCGTAGTCGTCGTACAACGCGCGCACCGCGCCGAGCTTGGTCTCACGCTCGGCCTCTGGGAGGGAGGCGATGTAGGACCGCGAGGCGACGATGTCCACGAGGGTGTCGCGGGTGACGTCCTGCCAGAAGGCGAACGTCTTGCTCTCCACCTCACCGAAGAGGTCGCTGCCGGTGAGGACCCCGTGGGACGTGCCGGACGTCGCGCTCCACTCACCGGTGACCTGGACGAGCTTGCGCACCCAGGGGATGCGCTGGTCGAAAGAGTTCCACACCAGCGCGACGTGTCCCCCGGGCTTGAGGACGCGCGCCATCTCGGGCACCGCCAGGTCGTGGTCGAACCAGTGGAAGGCCTGCGCTGCGACGACGACGTCGACGCTGCGGTCGTTGGCAGGGATCTCCTCCGCCCCCGCGACCTTGGCGCTGACCTCCGGCACGCGGTCCTGGAGCACGGCCAGCATCGCGGGGTCCTTCTCGGTCGCGAAGACTGCGTGACCCTGGTCGACCATCACCCGCGTCAGCTTCCCGGTGCCGGCCCCGAGCTCGAGCACGACCTTCGCCTCGCCGTCGAGCAGCCACTCGACCGCGTCCGCCGGATAGGACGGCCGGCCGCGGTCATAGGCGTCGGCGACGGCGCCGAAGGACTGGGAGAGACGCAACATGTCGGGCTGCTCGTCGGTCACCCGGTGCAGGCTACTAGCGTCGCCGTCCATGACCGACTCCGTCGCTGATCCCCTCCGCTGGCTCGTCGAGCTGGAGGGCGTGCCGTCGGCGTACGCCGCAGCGCGGGACGGCATCGACGTCATGCTGCGCGACCGGGGACTGCGCCGTACCTCCCCGGAGATGACGGCCGAGTCGCTGCTCCGCGGGGCCCACGCGTCGGCGGTCCTCGAGGGTTCGACGTCCACGCTCGCCGAGGTCCGGGAGGGGACGGGAGACCCGATCACTACGGACTCCGTCCGGCTGTCCGCCTCGATGCTCGCCCTCGCGCCGCTGCTGAAGACGTCCCCGCTCCAGGCCATCGCCCGGCTGCACTCCGTGGTGGCGGCCGGTTCGCTGCCGCAGGACTCGCTGGGCCGGCCGCGCGACGAAGCCTCCGCCGACCGGCTGCGCGGGGTCTCGGAGATGTTGCTCAGCGGGACCGCCGCACCGGCGCTGCTCGTGGCCGGTGTCGCGCACGCCGACGTCGCCACAGCGGCGCCCTTCGCCTCGCACAACGGGATCGTGGCGCGCGCCCTCGAGCGCCTGGTGCTCGTCGCCCGCGGCGTCGACGCCAAGTCGCTCGTCGTCCCCGAGGCAGGACACCTCGCGCTGCGCGCGGAGTACGAGTCCAACCTGCGGGCCTACGGGTCGGGGGAGCCGCGGGGCGTCCACTCGTGGGTGCTCTACGCCGCCGAGGCCTACGTCGCCGGCGCCGAGGCCTCCCCGCTCAGGCGCCCGTCGGAGTAGCCGCGTACGGGGAGTGCGAACGGCACCCGCCCCCGTGAGGAGGTCGGATGCCGTCGCATACACGTGTGTCGATGGTTACCAGGCGTGCAACATCTAACTGCTGTCCCGGGAGTATCCCGAAGACACGCACCCTCTTCGAGAGGGTAGATCGCCGCGTGGGTACCCGGCTCACGTGCAAACTCTTGAGTTGTCCTCCTGTTGTACGCCCACCCGGAGCCACCTACAAGAGTTGACTTCTCACCGGGTCGGTGGGTGACGCCCATCCACCGACCCGACCAGCTGCTCGTGGGTGAACGTCTGCTGGCCCGGCGCGACATCTGAGCCAGCTCAGAGCTCGAGGCGACGCTTGCGGGAGGTCGCCCACAGGACACCGCCCGCCGCGAGCGCGCTGCCGACGGCGATCGCGGCCATCGTCGACCCCGCTGGCGGGAACGACATCCGGCTGCGCAGCTCGACCGGCTTGTTGAACACCAGGATGGGCCAGCCGCGGTCCTGGGCGATCCTGCGGAGCTCGCGGTCGGGGTTCACGGCGTGGGGGTGTCCGACGGTCTCGAGCATGAAGACGTCGGTGACCGAGTCGCTGTAGGCGTAGCTGTTCTCGAGGTCGTAGCCGACCACGCGGGCCAGCTCCTCGATGGCTCGCGCCTTCTCCTCGGCGTAGGCGTAGTACTCGATCTCGCCGGAGTACTTGCCGTCCACGATCGCCATGCGGGTGGCGACGACGCGATCAGCGCCCAGCATCTCGCCGATGGGCTCCACGAGCTCCGACCCGCTGGTCGAGACGATGACCACGTCGCGACCGGCCAGCCGGTGCTCCTCGATCAGGTTGACCGCCTCGTCATAGACGATGGGGTCGACGATGTGGTGGAGCGTCTCGGCGACGATCTCGCGCACCGTGGCGACGTCCCAGCCGGCGCAGAGGGTGGACATGAACAGCCGCATCTTCTCCATCTGGTCGTGGTCGGCGCCACCCACCAGATAGACGAACTGGGCGTACGTGCTGCGCAGCACCGCGCGTCGGTTGATCAGACCGCCGGCCTGGAAGGGCTTGTTGAAGGCAAGCGTGCTGGACTTGGCGATGATCGTCTTGTCCAGATCGAAGAACGCCGCGGTGGGGCGGGACATGAATCGATGGTAGGCGCGAGACGCCCCTCACCGGGCCGGTATGCGCACACAGGCAGGGTGTTTCGCGCCTCATCCACAACGGGTGCCTCCGCGCTCCGAGCACTGTCCCCGCTCTGGGTCAGGGTCGGAACATGCTGCCACTCGTGCTCACCCGAGACCCCGCCCTCCTCGACGACCTGGCCCGGGTGGCTGCTGGCGCAGGCGTGCAGCCCGAGGTGCGCGGCGACGCCGTCTCTGCGCTGGCGTCGTGGGCGTCGGCGCCACTCATCGTGATCGGGGACGACCTGCTGGTCGATCTCGTCTCGGTCTCACCACCGCGGCGAGCTGGGGTCGTAGTCGTGTGCCGCGCTCCAGGGTCGGACACGTTCCGGCTCGCCCTCGAGGTGGGGGCGAGCACGGTCGCCGAGCTGCCCTCGGCCGAGGCGCACCTCTCGGCGCTGTTCGCGGACGTGGAGGAGGTGCCCGCGCATGGACTCGTCCTCGGCGTGATCGGCGGGGCGGGCGGTGCCGGAGCCTCGACGCTCGCCTGCGCGCTGGGACAGGTGGCCGGTCTCACTGGTCCGGCGCTGGTCCTCGATACCGATCCGCTCGGTCCGGGACTCGATCGGGTGCTGGGTCTGGACGAGGTGCCGGGGGTTCGCTGGGACGACCTGACCGCGTCCGCCGGCCGGCTCGGGTCCCGGTCGTTGCGCGAAGCCGTGCCGAGCCGCGACGGGGTCGGGGTGCTGACCTGGACGTCGACAGGCACCTCGGGATCGGCCGCGCCGCCGCCGGTCTCCACGCTGAGGGACGTGCTGGAGGCGGGCCGACGGGGGCACCGCCTGGTCGTGCTCGACGTCGCCCGCCGTGCTGGCGCCGTCTCCGCAGAGCTGGTGGCACGTTGCGACCTCGTGCTCGTGGTGACTCCGTCCAGCATCGGTGGGGTCGTCTCGACCTTGAGGGTCCTCGCCTCGCTGAGCGACACCTCACATCTGCGGCTGGCGCCTCGGCGAGGTCCCGTGTCACTCCGGGAGCTCTCCGCGACGACAGGTGTGAAGGTGGGGCTCGAAGTGCCGCATCAACGGGGTCTGGCTGAGGCGGTGGACCTCGGTCTCGGCCCGGTGCGCGCTCGGCGCAGCCGCTTGGGCAGGGCCGTCTCGGAGTTCCTGGCCGAGGTCGCCTGATGCTCGAGGCGGCCATGATCGGGCCCGGGCTGCTCGACGACGTCCGCGAGCGACTGGCAGCCACACCCGGGCAGCTGTCACCGCACCGGGTCGCCGAGGCGATGCGCGCCGCGGGTCGCCCCGTCGGTGACGCGACGGTGCTGGCCGTGCACGACGCGCTCCGCCGCGACGTCCTCGGCTCGGGTCCGCTCGAGCCACTGCTGCGCCAGGCGGGTGTGACCGACGTGCTGGTCAACGGCCCTGACCAGGTCTGGGTCGACGACGGTTCCGGGCTCCGGTTGACGTCGGTGACGTTCCCCGACGATGCCTCGGTGCGCCGACTGGCCCAGCGTCTGGCGTCGACCGGCGGGAGGCGGTTGGACGATGCCACGCCGTACGCCGATGTCCGGCTCCCCGACGGGACGCGCTTCCACGCCGTGCTGGCGCCGACGGCTCGGCCCGGCACCACGATCTCGATGCGGGTCCCGGCGGCGCGGGCGTTCTCCCTCGACGAGCTGATGGCCGCCGGTTCGGTCAGTCCCGACTGCGCGGAGGTGCTGCAGGCGCTCATCGCCGGACGACTGGCCTTCCTCGTCACCGGCGGCACCGGTTCGGGCAAGACCACGCTGTTGGCGGCCATGCTCTCGCTCGTCGAGCCCACCGAACGGCTGGTCCTGGTCGAGGACGCCAGCGAGCTGCGACCGGACCATGGTCATGTCCTCGGGCTGGAGGCGCGGCCCCCGAACATCGAGGGTGCTGGCGAGATCACCTTGAGAGCGCTGGTCCGCCAGGCCATGCGGATGCGACCCGACCGACTGGTTGTCGGTGAGGTCCGCGGAGCCGAGGTGGTCGACATGCTGGCGGCCCTCAACACCGGCCACGCCGGCGGGTGCGGCACCCTCCACGCCAACTCGGTCGTGGACGTGCCAGCGCGGATCGAGGCCCTCGCGGCCGCCGCCGGTCTGCCTCGTGCGGCGGCCCACAGCCAGCTCGCGGCAGCCCTCGATGCCGTGGTCCATCTGTGCCGCGCCCAGGACGGTCGACGCTTCGTGGCGCAGATCGGGGTGCCGGTCCGCGGTAACGACGGCATGGTCTCCATCTCGCCCGCACTGGCGTTCGATCCCGACGGGCGTGCCCAGCGCGGTCCGTCGGCGGCCCTCCTCGCCGAGCGTCTGGGCTCATGACGACGCTCGCGGCCGGACTTGCCGGGCTGGCCGTCTGGCTGGCCGTTCCGTCGGCGCGCTCGAGCAGCCGGTCGTGGTCGTGGCGCCCACTGGTGGTCGCCACGGCGGGTCTGGGTGCGTGGGGTGTGGTCAGCGGCTGGCTGCCGCTGACGGCTGCCGTGATCGCCGTCGTGACGGCGTCCACTGCCGCTGGTGGTCACCTGATCTGGCGGCGCCGACGGGATCGACGCGCCCGAGCGCACACCGCGCTGGGAGTGCTGGAGGCCTGTGAGGTGATCGCCGCGGAGCTGGCAGCGGGACGGCCGCCGGAACACGCCCTGGGTGCGGCGGCCAGGCGGTGGTCCGGACTCGGCCCCGTCGTGGAGGCGTGGTCGTTGGGCTCGGACGTGCCCACTGCGCTTCGGCGCCTGGCCACCGTCCCTGGGGCCGCCGACCTGCGCGTCGTTGCGGCCGCCTGGCAGGTCGCCCACCATTCCGGCCACGGGCTGGCCCACGCCGTCTCCCGCGTCGCCGGTCGGATCCGGGCGCAGCGACAGACCCAGCGGGTCGTCGCCTCGGAGCTGGCCTCGGCGCGGGCGACGGCCCGGCTGGTGGCGGTGTTGCCGGTGGTGGCGCTGGGCATGGGGTCCGGCGCCGGCAGCGATCCGTGGTCCTTCCTGCTCGCGACGCCTGTCGGGTGGGTCTGCCTGGCCTCGGGGCTGACCTTCGGGGTGCTGGGTCTGTGGTGGATCGAGGTCATCGCGGACCAGGCTGAACCGCCGTGATCACCCTCGCCGCGATCGCCGCCGGGGTGGCCGCGCTGTTGGGACTGGCACCACCTCGCCGACTCGCCCTCGAACAATCCGCGCCCGCGACTCCGGCCTCACGGACCGGTCGTTGGCGACCCGTGCTCTGCCTCCTCGCCGGCGCCGCGGCCGGGGTGTTCGTGGGTGGACGCGTGGGGCTCGTCATCGCACCGGTGGCTGGGGCCACTGCCTGGATCATCCTGGCCCGGTCGGAGCCGAGCGCGGTGCGACAGGAGCGTGAAGCCATCAGAGCCGAGCTGCCGCACGTCGTCGACCTCATGTCGTGCGCGCTGCGATCGGGCGCCTCGCTCCCGGCCGCCCTTGCCGCGGTCGTCGCGGCGTGCCCGGGTTCGACGGCGCAACGCCTGGAGGCGGCACTGGCACGGCTGCGCATGGGAGTCGACCCGCTCGTCGTCTGGGGAGAGCTTGCCCACGACGACGTCCTGGCGCCGATGGGTCGGACCCTTGCGCGCGTCGAGAGCAGCGGCGCTCCCGTGGCCGATGAGATGGAGAGGCTGGCGGACGACCTCGAGCGCTCGTCGCTGGCTGCTGTCGAGGACCGTGCCCGCTCGGTCGGGGTGAAGGCAGCGGTCCCGTTGGGACTGTGCCTGCTGCCCGCCTTCCTGCTCATCGGGATCGTGCCCACGGTCGCCGGACTGCTCACGTCGCTGGTTCCGTGAGGTTCGGGATCTGGCTCTCTGGCTCTCTGGGGAGCGGTGCGTGAGCCACCTTGCCAGCGACGGAAGTGTGGGTCACGCACCGCCGTACCCGCAAGCACCCGTGATGCGGTCAGACCCCGGTTCGCCAACCGCGCACAGCCGGTGGCCGGGAGCGTCCCTCCACAGGGGGCCCGCCGGCCCCCTGCGCGACGGGCGTGGCCTGTCGCAGGGTCGTCCCACCGGCCCGCGACGCGGGCCTTGACGAGAGGAAGCAGATGCTGAACGCGATGACCATGGGCGGGTCGATGCGCCGCCGAGCCCGCGCCGACGAGCGAGGGATCACCACAGCCGAATACGCCGTCGGGACGGCCGCGGGAGCAGGCTTCGCCGGCCTGCTCTACAAGCTGCTCAGCGGCGGGTTCGGCGACCAGCTCCTCAAGACGTTGTTCGACCACGTCATGGGCCTGCTGGGGATCAAGTGACCGGTCCCCGACGGCGGGAACGCGCAGAGCGCGGCGCAGTGACTGCGGAGCTCGCTGTCGCACTGCCCCTCCTGCTCGCCGTGACGGTGGGCCTGGTGTGGCTGCTCGCCGTCGGGGCCGCCCAGGTCCGCGTGGTCGACGCAGCCCGCGAGGCGGCGCGTGCCGTCGCCCGCGGTGATGACCAGGCGTCGGCGCGGTCACTGGCGCTGGGGATCGCGCCCGAAGGTGCCTCGGTCGACATCGTGATCGAGGGCGGACAGGTCACGGTCACCTCGAGCGCCGAGGTCGAGGGCCCGGGCGGGCTGTTCGACAACATGCCGGCTGCGCTCGTCAGCGCCCGGTCGGTCGCCCTCATGGAGCAACCGTGAGAGGGCGCCGCCCCAGGTCCGGCCGCCGCGGAGAACACGGATCGGCCACGATGCTCGTGCTGGCTGCGAGCGCCCTTCTCATGTTCGTGGGGGTGGCGCTGAGCGGGGTCACGGCAGTCGTCCTCGCCCACCGCTCGGCACAGGCCGCCGCCGACCTGGCCGCGCTCGCAGCGGCCTCGGCGGCCGCGGCGGGTGTCGACGCCTGTGCTGCCGCTGACCGGAGCGCAGAGGCGAACGAAGCGTCCCTGTCGAGCTGCGAACAGGCGGACGGGGCGGTCACCGTGGCCGTGCGCGTGGGCGGCCCACGTCTGCTGGGTCGTGACTACGACGTCACTGCTCGAGCACGAGCCGGCCCGGCGGGCCCAGTGCCGTGAGGCTCAGAGGTGCTCGTCGGGGGTCTCGTCGTGACGCTCCGACTCGGCCCGCTTGAGCCTCTCGTTGAGGGTGCCGATCTCCTTGCGCTCCCGGCGCTGGGCCAGCCCTCGCTTCGTTCCCCACTTGAGGATCGAGTACCCCCACAGCAGCGCCGCGCCTGCGGTCAGACCGACGAGGAAGACGGACAACGAGCCCATCTGCATTCCGAGGAGCTCGTTGGTGCCCTCGCTGACGAAGACCGCGG
>NZ_JAOPXV010000089.1 GCF_025964975.1 Nocardioides sp. | reverse complement strand
GGCTCATGGGTTCCCATGTCCCCCATCCTGACACCCGCCCACACGGCCCCCGATGCGGTCCTTGCAGCAGTGCTTTGCTAACGTTTCCACCGCACTGGTCCGGGTGGCGGAATTGGCAGACGCGCTAGCTTGAGGTGCTAGTGACCTAACGGTTGTGGGGGTTCAAGTCCCCCCTCGGACACTGAGAAGGCTCCGGCTCCACGGGGCCTTTTCTTCATTTGCAGCCCTGCGCATCGTCGAAGCGACGACCCGGACGCAGCGCATCGTCCCCGCCCGCGCGGGTACAGACACCGAGACGTCAAAGCGCGGCGCCATGGCTGGTCATGGCAAGGAGCAACCGATGACGCCGTCAGCGACACCCCAGGACTGCCCCGACCAGGCGCTCGTCCACCACTTCATCCGCATCTTCGGCCGCCGGCCGACCCCCGACGAGGTCGCGCGGTACCAACTGGTGCGGTCCCGCATCAAGCGCTGCTTTCCCGCCCGTGCTCGTCGCGGGATGGCGCAGCTCATCGTGCGACTCTGAGCCCCGAGCCGCCTGCCATCGCTCCCGCAGCGTCGGTGGGCTCTGGTAGCAACCTCACATGACGAATTTTCCCCGGACCGACCAGCTCGAGGGTGCTGCGCTTGTCGAGGTGAGCCTGCGCGGTGCCAGGTTCACCGACTGCGACCTTTCCGGCGTCGTCATGCGCGCCGTCGAGCTCCGCGACGTCGACATCGACGCGCCCTGGCTCTTGGCGAGCGAGACCTCCGTTCGCATCAACGGCGTCGACGTGGTCCCGCTGGTCCGTGCGGAGCTCGAGCGGCGATTTCCGGGCCGCGCCCTGATGACCGCGGACGACCCGGATGGCCTGCGGCGAGCCTGGGAAGCCGTCGAGAGGGCATGGTCCGGGGTGCTCGAACGCGTGTCGACGATGCCCGAGGGCACCGTCGACGTGTCAGTGGACGGCGAGTGGTCCTTCGCGCAGACCCAGCGCCACCTCGTGCTCGCCACCGACATCTGGTTGCGCGGCGCGGTGCTGCACGTCGAGCAGCCCTACCACCCGTTGGGCCTCGCGTTCGCCGGCGCCGAGCAGTTCGGGCTCGACATGACCGTCTTCGACTCGGGCACTCCGCCCTACGACGACGTGCTCCGCGCCCGGGCCGACCGTGTCGCGGCCGTGCGGGGCTTCATCGACACGGTCCCCTCCGAGGACCTGGCCCGGGAGTGCCGCAACCCCTGGGACGCCGAGCGGCGCGAGACCGTGCTGTCCTGCCTCCACACGATCCTGCACGAGGAGTGGGAGCACCTTCGCTTCGCTGTCCGCGACCTCGACTCGATCGCGAGCTCCGCGGCCGTGTCCCAGGAGGGCCGGGAGCGCTGATCCATGGGCTCCGAGCCGGTGCCGGGGGGTGACGGAGGGTCAGTTCGCGTCCTAGGGTGGGATGATGGCGCAGGAGGACACGGACGCGACCGAACCCCCAGTCCTGGACATGTTCGACACCGAGGCGGACAACGCCGAATCGATGGTGTGCCGCGTGTGCGGGTCGCTGGTGTCAGCGAGCGGTCCCTACCCCAGGGCGCACTGGGACTGGCACGAGACGCCCAACGGCGCCTGAGGCTCCCCTCGGCCGGGGCCTGAGGTCGGGCTCAGGCGCCTTGCCCGAGTGGCTCGATCTCGCCCTTCTCCACGAGCTTCTCCAGCGCGGCCGCGCACCCGGATTGCCAGCCTCCGAAGTCGTCCTGGAAGGAGACGACCGCGTCGCCCTGGCACGCTTCGTCCCTGACGCCGCGGCGCGCATGGTAGGAACACAAACCCTCGGCGGCGGCTGACCCGGGCTCGTGCAGGTCCGCATCGAACACGTGCGACGGCTTCATGACGTACCTCCTGCCTGACACCCTTCCACGCGGATCTGTCGCGATCCAGAGCGTCGTCCCACGCAGATTCCGGGGGCCCGGACAAGCATCACGGGTCCGACATGGGCGCCCGTTGCCCGAGCCGATCGGCCCGGACGTGGATAGTGTCTGCCCAGGGGCCACGCGTTCGGTGGGGCTGACGAGGGGATTGACCACATGAGCACGTCCGATTCGACTGGACCAGCGCCACTCGCACCACCCGAGTCCACGCTCACGCTGACCGCGCCGGAGGTCCCTGCGGTCGTGGTCGAGACCCAGGCGCCCCGGATGGCCCCGCAGGTCCCGGCGGAGGTGGTTCCGCAGCTCGACGCCAAGGTCGAGGGCTTCCTCGCTGCACTGTCGTCGACCACCCCGGGCAGTCCCGAGTTCTCCAAGCAGGCCGAGGACGTCCGGACGATGGGTGACGCCGACATCCGCCAGGCCGCCGAGACCTCCAACCGGATGCTCGAGCAGCCGGTGCGAGCGCTCCAGGAGGGCGGTCTCGCAGAGGGTTCCGCGGTCGGCAAGACGCTGCTCGAGCTGCGACGGACGGTCGAGGACCTCGACCCGAGCCGCGCGACGGGCGTCTCCCGCTGGCTCGAGATGCTGCCCTTCATGGACAAGGTCGAGGACTACTTTCGCAAGTACCAGTCCTCCCAGTCACAGCTCAATGCGATCCTGCACAGCCTGCGCAGCGGCCAGGACGAGCTGACCAAGGACAACGTCGCCCTCGACCTGGAGAAGACGAGCCTGTGGTCCGCCATGGGCCGCCTCAACCAATACGTGTACGTCGCAGAGCGACTCGACGCGAAGCTGTCGGCGCGGATCGCCGAGCTGCAGGTCAGTGACCCCGAAGCGGCGGCCACCCTCAACAAGGACGTGCTGTTCTACGTCCGGCAGAAGCACCAGGACCTGCTGACACAGCTGGCGGTGTCGATCCAGGCCTACCTGGCGATCGACGTGATCATCAAGAACAACATCGAGCTGATCAAGGGCGTCGACCGGGCTTCGACCACCACGATCTCCGCCCTGCGCACTGCTGTCATCGTGGCCCAGGCCCTCGGCAACCAGAAGCTCGTCCTGGAACAGATCACCGCTCTCAACAGCACCACCTCTGGCATGATCCGACGGACCTCGGAGATGCTCAAGGACAACTCCGCCGCGATCCAGGAGCAGGCTGCCTCGTCCACCATCGACATGGAGGACCTGCAGGCCGCCTTCGCCAACATCTACGCGACGATGGACTCCATCGACGAGTTCAAGGTCAAGGCCCTGGACTCGATGGCGCAGACCATCGGCGTGCTGGAGACCGAGGTGGAGAAGTCGAAGTCCTATCTCGACCGGGTCCGCGCGCATGACGCTCGCAACGCGGGAGGCTCCCTCGATCTGACCGAGCTGCCTCGCCGCGCGTGAGCCGGTCCGAGAGACGGGTGGGCCGGTGGGGCTGAGGTCGTGGATCGACAAGGTGCGAGCGGGGTCGGCCGACGACGCGCTTCCCGTGTCTCCCCCCGCGCCGACGGAGGCGGACATCGTCGCCGCCCTGGCGCGGGTCGAGCAGATGCTCGCTGACGGAAACGCCCCGCCCGTGGTGGTCTCTCGCGTCCACCGCATCGCCGGTCTCATCACGGACACCCTCCCCCGGCTCCGCAACCTGGGACAGGGGAGCTACGACTCCTACTCGGTGGTCGCCACGGCCACCGACTACCTTCCCGAGGCACTCGGCGGCTACCTCCGGCTGCCGCGTGAATGGGCCGACACCCGTCCCATCGACGGTTACAAGACCGCGCTGATGGTGCTGATCGACCAGCTGGAGCTGCTCGCCGCCACCATGGACTCCATCCTCGACGCCGCCACCCGCTCCGACGCCCAGGCCCTCATCGCTCACGGGCACTTCCTCCAAGCCAAGTTCGGTCACCCCACCGACGGCCCCGACCTCGCCCTGGGACCCGCATGAACACCCCCATGAGCACCGCGCTGACCCTGGGCGAGGCGCTGGCCGCCCTGACCACGCTCGCCACCGCCGCAGGGCTCGACCCGCGGGTCGCCCGCGCGGAGGGCGAAGCACTGGCGGCCACCGTCGCCGAGCCCGCCCCGGGCGCCTACCTGGACTGGTGCGCCGAGACCGGACACAGCTCCGCCGAGGACTTCACCACCGCGGCGTCGCGCGGGCGCCGCTTCCGGGTCGCCCAGACACCGACCATGGCGTCCCTGGCGATGGCCGGCTCGGCCGACGCTGCGGCGTACGCCCATGCACTCTCCGACGTGGCTTTGGCAGGCAGTCTTCTCGGCGAGGAGAACGCGCGCAGCGTCGGCAACGCTGCCACGGCCGCAGCCGCCCAGCTCGGTGCGCCGGGCCAGGCGTCGCCCCGCCAGTCGACACCGGCGCGCGAACACGTCCCGGGGGTTGCCGACCACTTCCTCCAGCACGTGCTGGAGCAGAGCCGCATCGTGCGGCAGAAGCTCGCCGCCCTCGAAGGGACGCCCCTCCTCCATGACCCGAGCGTGCTCGACAGCACCCGCCCGGGCTCCGACGCCGGGCCCGCCACGGGTGAGTTGGGTCCCGTCCAGACCGTTCCGACAGCGCACGAGGCCCCGCCGGCCGAGCCCGCCACCCCGGCGCCGCCCCTCAAGACCGTCGAGGAGCTCCTCGCCGAGCTCGACGAGCTGGTCGGCCTGACCGACGTGAAGGCGGAGATCCAGCGCCAGGCTGGGGTGCTGCGAGTCGAGGGACTGCGGGCGGACGCGGGACTGGAGGGGCTCACCATCACCCGCCACCTGATCTTCAATGGCAACCCGGGCACCGGCAAGACCACCGTGGCACGCCTGGTCGCCGGCATCTACCGCGCCCTGGGCCTGCTCTCGAAGGGTCAGCTCGTCGAGGTCGACCGGTCCGAGCTCGTCGCCGGATATCTCGGCCAGACCGCGATGAAGACGTCCGAGGTGATCACGTCCGCCCTCGGCGGAGTGCTGTTCATCGACGAGGCCTACTCCTTGGCGGGCGACCAGTACGGCCAGGAGGCGATCGACACGCTCGTCAAGGAGATGGAGGACCACCGGGGCGACCTCGTCGTCATCGTGGCCGGCTATCCCCTGCCGATGACCGTGTTCATCGGCCAGAACCCGGGCCTGGAGAGCCGCTTCCGAACCGAGATCGACTTCCCGGACTACACCGACGACGATCTCGTGCAGATCTTCGAGGTGATGGCCTCCAGTGCGCAGTACGACGCGAGTGAGGGCGTGCTTGCTCGGCTGCGCGACCTCCTCGCGAAGGTCGAGCGCGGACCGTCCTTCGGCAACGCCCGATATGTCCGCAACGTGCTGGAGGCCGCGATCGGCCGCCACGCCTGGCGCCTCCGCGAGATCGAGGCACCCACCCTCCAGCAGCTCCGCGAGCTGCAGCCCGACGACCTGGCGGCGCCGACCGCAGCGGTCGAGCCGTTCGAGGACACTCCCGAGGAGCAGTCATGACCCAGGCACAGCAGGCAGCGGCGACCGCCCCCGCAACGGCAACCCCAAGCACCGCGGCCGGCGGCACGACCGGAGTCCCTACGCCTGTGACTGCCCCGGTCGCCCGCCCGACCACCCGCGACGTCCCCCGGCTGCTCAACAGGTGGCAGGTCGTCGCCGTCGCTGCGTGCCTGCTCTTCGCGTTCCTGACCGCCTTCCTGCAGGTCCTGGGCTGGCAGGCCAACCGGGCGGCGGCCGACAACACCGAGCAGCTGGTCCGCGTCCAGAACATCCAGTCCACCCTGTTCCGTGCCGACGCGCTGGCCACGACGAGCTTCCTGGTGGGAGGGCTCGAGCCGCCCGAGCAGCGTCAGGCCTACGACGAAGCCATCGACCAGGTCACGCGGCTGATCGCTGACGCCGCCGAGGCGCAGCCCGCCGATCGAGAGGTGCTGGCAGCGCTCAACGCCGCCGTCAACCGCTACACGACCACCAACACCCAGGCGCGCGACAACAACCGCCAAGGCTTCCCGGTCGGTGCGGAGTACCTCCGCGGCGCCAGCAACCAGCTGCGCGCCGGCGTCCAGCCACTCATGCAGGCCCTCACCGACGCGAACTCCCAGCGCGCCGAGGACGAGCTCGGTGCCCAGAACCCGTTGCTGGTGCTCCTGCCCGGGCTGGCGGCGCTCGCGGTGCTCTGGTGGGTCAACCGCAACCTCTCCAGGGTCTTCCAGCGCCTCGTCAACGTCGGAGTGGCAGGAGCCTTCGTCCTGGTCGCGCTGCTGACCCTGGTCGCGGTCACCGTCAGCTCCAGCCAGGACGACGGCAACAGCGAGCTGAGAGACGGCAGCTATCGCGTCGCGGTCGCCGAGGCCGAGGCCCGCACGGCCGCCAACGACGCGAAGTCCAACGAGAGCCGTCGCCTGGGCGCCCAGGGGTCCGGCGCCGCCTTCGAGGAGGGGTGGCAGGCGGCAGCACAGAGGGTCCAGGACAACGCGTCAGCGGACACCCGCCGGCTGTGGCAGACCTACTCGGGCCTCCACGTCCGGGTCGTCGAGCTCGAGGAGAGTGGAAAGTACGACGAAGCCGTCGCACTGGCCACGACGGTGGAGCCGGACGGCCCCACAGCCGCGCTGGACGCGTTCGACCAGGCGTCCCAGGCGAAGGTGAGCAGCGCGGCGGCCGCCGCGACGGACGAGCTCCGGTCCGGCAACAGCATCTTCCTGGTCCTGGCGGCCATCACGTTGCTTCTGGGGCTCGGCGCCGCCGGCCTCTCCACCAGGGGCATCGCCCAGCGTCGTAGGGAGTACGCATGAAACGCCACCTGACCGATGCGCGTCGAACGACGCTCGCCCGGGCGTGCCGGTCCTTGGCACTCGCGCTCTCGGCAGTCGCCATGCTCGCCGTCACGTCCTGCGGGTACGACGCGACACCACTCCCCCGAGCAGACGAGTCGCCGGTGAACCAGGCCGCGCCTGGCACACCTGCGACCTGCGATGCCGCCACCGCGACCCAGTCCTACGCGCCCGACGCCGACGCTGCGCAGGGTCAGTCCCTGCAGCGGATCCGTGACCGCGGCTACCTCGTCGCTGGGGTCGCCGCAGACAACTACCTCCTCGGCTCCCGCAACCCGTTCTCGGGCAAGATCGAGGGTTTCGACATCGACATGGTCAATGCCATCGCCACCGCCATCTTCGGAGAGGCCCAGGGCAGCGTCCAGCTGCGCGTCATCACCGCTGCGGACCGGATCCCGCTGCTGCAGGCCGACGAGATCGACCTCGTGGCCCGCAACATGACCATCAACTGCACGCGCTGGCAGCAGATCGCCTTCTCGGCCGAGTACTTCCGCTCGGGCCAGAAACTGCTCGTGCGGAAGGGCTCTGGCATCAAGTCGATCGAGGACATGGCCGGCAAGCGCGCCTGCGCTCCGGTCGGCACCACGAGCATCGAGAACATCCAGGCGAAGGCGCCCGAGGCGATCCCGGTGACGGCCACCAACGACACCGGGTGCCTGGTGAAGTTCCAGAACGGCGAGACCGACGCCATCACCACCGACGACACCGTGCTCGCGGGTCTCGCGGCGCAGGATCCTTATGCCCTGGTCCTCACCAAGGAGCGGCTGACCGAGGAGCCCTACGGCATCGGGGTCAACGCGCAGCGTGGAGACCTGGTGAAGTTCATCAACGGAGTCTTCGAGCGCATGCGCGCCGACGGGTCGTGGCAGGCGTCGTACGACCGCTGGCTCAAGCCCTCCCTCCTGGTCGATGCCACCCAACCGACGCCCGTCTACGGTCGGCGCCCATGACCGCAGCCCCCACCGCACCCGGCCGCCTGGGGCAGCCGCTGAGCCCCGCCGAGGCACAGACCTTCCTGTTGGACCTCGACGACTGGGTCCGAGCGCGCCGCATCGAGCTCCACGAGCTCGACGAGGCGGCGCTGGCCGCGGGCCGCGGAGACGAGATCGCCTCCGACATGATGCTGTCGCTGGCGCTCTGGCAGGCCGTCCAGCAGCGCTACCAGCTGCTCAACGCGACCTTCGACGGCGGGCGGGTCGGTCCGGTCGAGGCCGAGCGACTGTCCACACTCGTCTGGGGCCGGCTGGACGGCGACCTCGGTGCGGGTCTCGCCGTGTCGCTTCCCGAGGCCTGCCGCCTCTCCGACGCCTTGGTCGGACAGGTACGCACCCGGCTGGCGCTCGTGCCGGGCGCTGACGCGAGCGCCGCCCGGATCAAGTCGCTCCGAGCGGGTCTCGAGCGCGTGCGCGACCAGGTGTCCCTCGAGCCGAGCACGACCCGCGACGAGGCCAGGGGGACGCTGGATCGCCTCTGTCGCCGACTCGACGACATCACCGAGCGTGCGCAGCGTGGTGCGGACGTGGGTGGGCTGCTGCCCCCGCTCGAGCAGGCGGCCAGCGTCTTCGAGCGTGACCTCATCGTCGGCAACGCGCAGCGGCGCGCAGCGCGCGAGGACCTCCGCACCGTCCAACAGCTCCGAAGCGAGCTCACCACTCGTGCCGCGGCGCTCGAAGCACTGGCGCAGCGCTGTGTCCGTAGCGTCGACCCCGCCCCGCGATACGCCGTGCCCGACGTCCTCTCCCTCGGCCCCGTGCCCAACACACCCGCCGCCATCGAGACCTACCGCCAGCAGCTCGAGCGCGTGGCCCGGGCCCTCAGCCTTGCCGAGAGCGCGTACGCCGCTGCGCTGGACGAGCGCGCGCAGCTGGTCGACCTGCTCGACGCCTTGCGTGCCAAGGCGGACGCCCACGGCCTGGCCGGCCGCGACGACCTGGCCACCAGCGAGACCCAGGCCCGCGAGGTCCTGGCCCGCGAGCCGTCACCCGTGCCGGTGGCTCGCGCCCTGGTGTCGACCTACCAGTCCTGGCTCACCCAGCTGCTCAAGCAGCAGTCCGCATCATGATCAACGTCTGTCCCATCGAGGAGCGCGCATGAAGTGTCAGCAACCCGGCTGCACGGGTTCGGTGCAGGACGGCTACTGCGACGTCTGCGGGATGGCGGCAACCCCTGTAGGCGCGGCCTCCCCGTCCTCGGCCCCGTCCTCGGCCGCTGCAGGAGCCGCTGGCGCCACCGACGGGCAGACCTGCGCCCAAGCAGGATGCACCGGCACGATCCTGGACGGCTACTGCGACGTCTGCGGGTCCCCTGCGACGGGTGCCCAGGCAGCCGTCCCCTCGCCCCAGAGCGATCCCATGTCGGCCCGGACGGGGTCGGCCAGGACGTCTGCCAGTCGCATCCAGTCCGCCGCCGTCGGTTCGACCCGGGCCGGCACCAGCGCCACCCGGCGTGCGAGCTCGGCCTCCCGACGGATGCGGGCCGCCCGCCTCGGCGCCGGCCTCACGGTGGTGCCGGCCGCCCCTGCGGTCGACGCCCTCAAGGCCGTGATCCCCCACCCCTCGGTGCCCGAGGACAAGCGCACCTGCTCCAAGTGCGACTCCCCCATCGGCCGGTCCAAGGACGGCAAGGCCGGCCGGTCCGAGGGTTTCTGTCCCAAGTGCGGCCAGGAGTTCTCGTTCACGCCCAAGCTCGGCGCCGGTGACCTCGTCGGTGGGCAGTACGAAGTCGCCGGCGCCCTTGCCCACGGCGGCCTCGGGTGGATCTACCTCGCCCGCGACCGCAACGTGTCCAACCGCTGGGTCGTGCTGAAGGGCCTGCTCAACTCCGGCGACCCCGACGCGCTCGCGGCCGCGATCGCCGAGCAACAGTTCCTCGCGCAGGTCGAGCACCCCCTCATCGTGGAGATCTACAACTTCGTGACCCACGACGGCGCCGGCTACATCGTGATGGAGTGGGTCGGCGGACGGTCCCTCAAGCAGATCCTGAAGAAGCGCATGAAGGACAACAACGGCGTCTACGACCCGCTGCCCGTCGACCAAGCCCTGGCCTACATCCTCGAGGTGCTGCCCGCCTTCGGCTACCTTCACGACCTGGGCCTGGTCTACTGCGACTTCAAGCCCGACAACCTCATCCAGGTCGGCGACGCCGTGAAGCTGATCGACCTCGGGGGTGTCCGCAGGATCACTGACGAGGACTCGGCGATCTTCGGGACCGTCGGCTACCAGGCGCCCGAAGTGCCGGTGGTCGGCACGAGCATCGCCTCGGACATCTACACGATCGGCCGGACGCTGGTGGTGCTGTGCATGGAGTTCCGCGGCTACCAGGGCACCTACCTGCACACCTTGCCCCCGCCCGACTCGACGCCGCTGTTCCAGGAGCACGATTCGCTCTACTGGCTGATCGCCAAGTGCTGCGCCCCGGACCCGGCGGACCGGTTCGCGTCCGCCGAGGAGCTGCGCACCCAGCTGCTGGGGGTGCTGCGCGAGGTGGTGGCGGCCATGACGACTGGCACGGCCCTCACCTCGGCCGCCTCACCGGTGTTCGAGGCTCCCGCGACCTCCGCCTCCGCCCTGGACTGGTCCCAGCTGCCCGACCTGCGACCGGACCCCTCGGACCCGCAGTACTCCTGGCTCACCAGCGTGGGTGATGCGGAGCCTGCCGAGCTGCTCTTGGCGTTGGAACAGGCCCCGGAGGAGTCCGCCGAGGTGCTGCTCCGGCGTGCGCGCGCAGCCATCGCGCTCGACGACACGGCAGCCGCCCGGAAGTCGACCGCGCAGCTGCTGACCCAGGATCCCTGGGACTGGCGGGCGCTGTGGCTCGACGGGCTGGCCGCGATGAAGGAGGAGGACTGGGAGGCCGCCAAGGCCGCCTTCAGTGCCGTCCACCGCCAGGTCCCCGGTGAGCTCGGTCCCAAGCTCGCCCTCGCGATCGCCTGCGAGAACGGCGGACTGCCCGAGGTCGCCGAGGGCCTCTACGCCACGTGTGCCGCGACCGATGCCGCCTACGCCGCGCCGGCCGCCTTCGGTATGGCGCGCGTCCGGGCTGCCGCCGGGGACACGGCGGGTGCCGTGCGTGCCCTGGACCTCGTGCCCACCACCAGCCGCGGCTACCCCGAGAGCCGGCAGCTGAGGGCCGACGTGCTCCTGGCCGGCTCGGCCGACGACCTCGCCGTCCTCGACCAGGCGCTCACCAGCATCGCCTCTGTCCGGATGGACCCCGCGGAGCGTCAGCGCTACACCGTGCGGATCCTGCGCCACGCGCTCGACTCGGTGACCAGGGGCGCCGGAGTCCCCGCCGGGTCGAGCCGACCGACCGTGGGTGGCGTCGCGGCCCGCGAGGACGCCCTGCGCGACGCGCTGGAGAACGCCTACCGCGCGCTCGCCCGTGAGGCCGACAACCTCGGTGATCGCGTCCAGCTGGTCAACGAGGCAAACGCCGTACGCAACCGGACGCTGGTGTGAGCATGACTGAACCTCGAACCTGTCCGTCCTGCGGCGCCGCGGCGCCCGGCGAGTCCAACTTCTGCGAGGAGTGCGGCACGGCCCTCTCGGCCGACGTCCTGGTCTCCGGCGCCCCGACCACCCCTGCACCGGAAGCCGGCGAGAGCAGCCCGATCGAGGACATGGACAGTGGCCCCATCTCCAGCGCCACGACCAACCACTCGGCCACTGCGGCGCAGGAGAGCGCAGCGCCGGTGGCGTGCGCGAGCTGCGGCGGGTCGATCGGACCCGACGGCTATTGCGAGCAGTGCGGCGTCAAGGCGCTCAGTCCGCGCGACCACTTCCGCGAGCAGCCCGCACCCTGGGTCGCTGGCGTGTGCGACAAGGGCATCCGGCACCACCGCAACGAGGACGCCATGGCGACGAGCGCCAGCCCGGACGGCACTGCCCGGGATCGCCGGGCGGTCCTCGTGGTGCTCGACGGAGTGTCCAACACCGACGACTCGCAGGTGGGTTCACTGGCCGGCGCCAAGGCCGCACTCGCCGCGCTGACCGTGCCGTTCCCCGACGGTCTCGGCACCGACGGGTCCCGCGTCGCGGCCGTGACCCACGTCCTGACCAACGCCGTCAAGGCAGCACAGGCCGAGGTGGTGGCTGCCGCGACCCCGGAGGCCGCCAACCCCGCGTCGGCCACCTTCAGCGCGGCGGTGCTGGAGGGTGATGTCGTCAGCTTCGCCAACGTCGGTGACTCGCGCAGCTACTGGCTCCCTGACAGCTCTCCGGGGGTGCAGCTGAGCGTCGACGACTCCGCAGCACAAGGTCTGATCGCCGCCGGGATGCCCCGCGCCGAGGCCGAGTCGTCCCCGCAGGCTCACGCGATCACCAAGTGGCTCGGCCAGGACAGCGAAGAGCCCACCCCGACGGTCGGACAGCTGAGGATCACCGAGCCGGGCTGGCTGCTCGTCTGCTCCGACGGGCTCTGGAACTACGCCTCGGAGCCCGCTCAGCTGGTCGAGCAGATCCGCAGAACCGGGACCGACGACCCTGCCGCGCTGGCCCTCGCGCTGACCGACTACGCCTACGGTCAAGGGGGCCAGGACAACATCACCACCGTGCTCGCCCGGATCCCTGGCCCCGTGCTCGTGCACAATGCCGACCCGACCCCGACCTCGAAGGAGCAGCCACATGGCTGAGTTCGTCGCCACCGTCTACCAGAACGAGTTCCTGCCCGACGGTGGGACCGACGTCAACGCCATCGTCACCATCACGTGCACGGGGGCGGGCACGGCCGGTCAGTCCGCGACGGGCACGGTCGGGTCGAGCACTGCTGGCGAGATCATCATCGTCGACACGTCCGGGTCGATGGGTCACGAGACCATGGAAGGCGCCAAGGACGCGGCCCAGGCAGCCCTGGCCGAGATCGTCGACGGGACCCGGTTCGCCGTCATCGCCGGCACCGACAGCGCCTTCCTGGCCTATCCCCTGGTCCAGGACGGACCCGCCCTCGCTGTCATGGACGCACAGAGTCGCGAGGAGGCCTCGTCCGCGATCTCGCAGTTCCGGGCATCCGGCGGGACCGCGATCGGCTCCTGGCTCGATCTCGCCGGGAGCGTCTTCGCGTCGGTCCCCGAGGTCACCCAGCGGCACGCGATCCTGCTCACCGACGGTGAGAACGGCGAGCAGCCCGCTCGACTGGACGCCGCCATCCAGCGGGCAACGGGCTACTTCCAGTGCGACTGCCGCGGTGCCGGCACCGACTGGAAGGTCGAAGAGCTGCGCCGGGTCGCCCAGGCCCTCCTCGGCACCGTGGACATCATCCCGTCGCCCAGCGAGATGCGCGAGGAGTTCCGGACGATCATGCAGACGGCCATGGGTCGCGGCGTGGCCGACGCCCAGCTCCGCGTGTGGAGCCCCCAGGGGGCGCAGGTGCTGTTCGTGCGCCAGGTGGCACCGACCGTCGAGGACCTCAGCGACCGACGGACCACCGTCAACCCGCTCACCGGCGGCTATCCCACCGGCGCATGGGGCGACGAGTCGCGCGACTACCACGTCGCCGTTCGCCTGCCGGCCAAGGCCGTGGGCCAGGAGCAGCTGGCCGCCCGCGTGCAGCTCGCCCTGGGCGACGACGTCGTGACCCAGGGACTTGTCAAGGCGACGTGGTCCAACGACTCCGAGCTGACGGCCAAGATCGACAAGCAGGTGGCCCACTACACCGGCCAGGTCGAGCTCGCCTCGATGATCCAGGAGGGCCTCGCCGCCAAGGCTGCAGGCGACGGCGCAACGGCCACGACGAAGCTCGGCCGGGCGGTCCAGCTCGCGGCCGAGACCGGCAACGCCGAGGCGACGACGCGCCTCAGGAAGGTCGTCGACGTCGACGACGAGAAGGAAGGCACCGTCCGCCTGAAGCGGACCGTGGACAAGGCCGACGAGATGGCCCTGGACACAGCCTCGACCAAGACGACCCGGATCAAGAAGTAGGAGGCGCTCGTGAAGTGTCCTGCCGGCCACGACTCCACGTCGACCGATTACTGCGACGTGTGCGGCGTCGCCATACCCGACCCGCAGGGCGGTGAGGCCCAGACCGGGCCGACGTCGGTCGCGCCGGCAACGCCCGCCGGCACCACGTGCCCCCACTGCTCGGCGGCCAACTCCGCCGACGCGCTCTTCTGCGAGTCGTGCGGCTACGACTTCACGACCGGGTCCCTGCCTCGCCGAGCCGAGCCCCTCGAACCGCCCGGCGCCGTCCCGACCGCAGACCCCGCAGACTCCGGTGCCAACATCTCGCCGCCACTGGAGGCGGCGTGGGTGGCCGAGGTCTGGATCGATCCCGACTGGTACGCCGACCAGGAGAGCACCGATCCCCTGCCCTCACCGGGGCTGCCGCTCGTGGTGGGCCTGCGCAACACCTCGATCCTGGTCGGACGGACCTCCAGGAGCCGCAACATCAGTCCCGACATCGACCTGAGCTCGGATACCGGGATCAGCCGTCGTCACGCACAGCTCACCACGGACGGCAGCCGCTGGTGGGTCGAGGACCTCGGGTCCTCCAACGGCACCTACGTCGGTGGCGCGGTGGACGCTCTGCCCAAGACGCCGGTGACGCCGGGGCAGAAGCAGGAGGTCCGCACGGGCGATCGGATCTACCTCGGCGCCTGGACCCGCCTGGTCATCCGCAAGGCCGCTCCCGGCGAGGTCTGAAGACTCACCAGCGGGAGCGGCGCTGGCCCGCCGTGCCCAAGCGGTGGTGGGTGCGGACCGGAGCCTCGCCGAGCCCACTCACCCCGGCGATCTGCTGGGCAGCCCCCAGGTCCCCCTGAGCGGCTCGCAGGTCCTTGTCATCGCGCCGTCGGCGGGTGGTCCACAACACGACTGGCCACGCCAACGCTGCGACTGCGATCCCCGTGATCACCCCTCGACGGTAACCCGGACAACCGTGGGAGGCTAGAGCCATGCCAGATCCGTTCCGCGTCGCCTTCGTGACCGGCGCGACGCCGGACAAGTGGGCGCGCGCCTGGCGTGAGCGCCGCCGCGAGCCGCTGGAGCTCCTGCCGGTCCTCGAGACCGAGCAGGAGCACGGCGTGCGCGACGGCGCCGTCGACATGGCCCTGGTGCGGCTGCCCGTCGACCGCGACGGGCTGCACTGCATCCCGTTGTACGCCGAAGTGCCGGTCGTCGTCGCGAGCGCGGAGCACTTCGTCGCAGCCGCGGACGAGGTCGCGTTGGCCGACCTCGCCGAGGAGCAGCTCGTGCGGCCGCACTCCAGCGGCTGGCGCCCGGACGTCGAACAGCTCGACTGGCCGCCCATGTCGGAGAAGGACGCCATCGAGACGGTGGCCGCCGGCACCGGCGTGGTGATCGTGCCCATGTCGGTCGCCCGCCTCCACCAGCGCAAGGACGTGGTCCAGCGACCGGTGAGCGACCTCGACCCCACCCAGATCGCGCTGGTCTGGCTGCTGGACCGTGACGGCGAGGACACCCAGGCCTTCGTCGGCGTGGTCCGGGGACGCTCGGCCAACAGCTCCCGCTAGCAGTTCTCCCGCAACCACTGGCCCAGCACCACGGCACTGGCCTCGACCATCCTCGGCCAGTCCCAGGCAGCGTCGTCGGCTGAGTCGGAGACGTGCTTCACCAGGCGGACCGGCACCCCGAACTCGCACGCGGCCCACGCGACGGCATAACCCTCCATATCGACCAGGTGGGCCTGCGCCGCAAGCCTGGCCCGCACGACCGGGTCGGTGACGAACACGTCGCCCGTGGCGAGGACCACGTCCGACGCGCCGATCTCGAGACGCTCGTGCGGGTCGTAGCCCAGGGACCGGATCGCCTCCGCGTTGATGTCGTGGTTGAGCACCACGCCGGGCTCGTGCAGGCCGACGATGCCGTCTCGCAGCGAGCCCGCGGTGCCGATGTTGACGACCACGACGTCATCGAGGGTCCTCAGGTCAGCCAGCGCGCGGGCCGTCGCGACAGCGGCCGCGGTCTTCCCGAGCCCGGTGACGACGAGCGGCAGCGAGGACGGGACATGAGCCGCCTCGGCGCGGGTCGCCGCGACGACCAGAGGCCTCACCGGGTCACCAGGACTGGCTCAACGGCTTGCCCTCGTGGAAGCCAGCGGCGGACTGGACACCCACGAGGGCGCGCTCGTGCAGCTCGGCGAGGCTTGATGCGCCGGCGTAGGTGCACGAGGACCGCAGGCCCGAGCAGATCTGGTCGATCAGGTCCTCGACGCCCGGGCGAGCGGAGTCGAGGTACATGCGGGAGGACGAGATGCCCTCCTCGTAGAGACCCTTGCGAGCACGGTCGAACGCGGACTCCGCCGAGGTGCGGTTGGCCACCGCGCGGGCCGACGCCATCCCGAAGCTCACCTTGAACGCACGACCGTCCGAATCGTGCATGAGGTCCCCGGGTGACTCGTGCGTCCCTGCGAACCACGAGCCGACCATCACCGAGCTCGCTCCGGCAGCCAGCGCCAGGGCGACGTCGCGAGGGTGTCGCACTCCCCCATCAGCCCACACGTGCTTGCCCCGTGCCCGGGCCGCGGTCGCACACTCGAGCACCGCGGAGAACTGCGGCCGCCCGACCCCGGTCATCATCCGGGTGGTGCACGTCGCTCCCGGCCCGACGCCGACCTTGACGATGTCGGCACCGGCGTCGATCAGGGCGTCCGTCCCGGCGCCGTCGACGACGTTGCCGGCCGCGATCGGGACATCGGGGTCCAGTCCGCGGACCGCCTTCAGCGCCTCGAGCATCCGATCCTGGTGACCGTGGGCGGTGTCCACCACCAGGGTGTCGACGCCCATCTCCAGAAGGCGTGCCGCCCGCTCGGCCACGTCACCGTTCACGCCGACGGCTGCCGCGATCCGCAGTCCGCCGTTGTCGTCGACCGCTGGTGCGTAGAGCGTCGCCCGCAGCGCACCGAGCCGGGTGAGAACGCCCACGAGGTCGCCGGTCGGCGACACCGCCACCGCGAGGGACTCCTTCGCGCGGTCTAGCGCCTCGAAGACGGCCCGCGGGTCGGCGTCGTGGGCCACGGTGACGACCTGGCGGTTCATCACCTGGCCGACCTGCGCGAAGCGGTCCACCTCGGCGCAGTCCTGCTCGGTCACCACCCCGACCGGCTTGCCGTCCTCGACGACCACGGCCGCCCGGTGCGCGCGCTTGGGCATCAGCGAGATCGCCTCAGCCACGGTCTGGGTGGGGTCCAGCGCGATGGCGGTGTCGAAGACGTGGTGACGCTGCTTGACCCAGCCCACCACGTCGGCCACCACCGAGAGCGGGATGTCCTGCGGGATCACCGTGAGCGCACCACGTCGCGCAGTCGTCTCGGCCATCCGCTTGCCCGCGATCGCGGTCATGTTGGCCACGACGAGCGGCAACGTGGCTCCGGTGCCGTCGTCGGTGGACAGGTCGACGTCGTAGCGGCTCGCGATCGCAGAGAGGCGCGGCACCATGAAGACGTCGTCGTAGGTGAGGTCGTGCGGCGGGGCCGCGTCGTGGAGGAAGCGCACGGAAGGTGAATCTACGCCGATGGCGTCCTGCGCGGCCTCAGGCCTACGGACTTCAGCTCCAGCTCCGCCAACCTGGTCACCACGACCGGGTCCTTGCGCCGCCAGTCGCCGGCCGGATCGGCACTCACCCTCGCCAGCACCCGCATGGGCTGGTTGGCCAGGGCACGCAGCGCGAAGAGGTCGAGGTCGTCGGCCGAGTCGATGAATCTCGCTCCTGCGGTGGCCTCCCGGACGAACCGGAGCCGGCCCGGCAGGTAGAACGCCATCACCACCAGGATCGGGATCAGCGCGATCGCCATACCCAGCACGAAGGCGAGCTGCTCGATGGCGCGGACCGACGACCGCCCTGCGGCGGCCAAGCCGTCGGAGGCCTCGGCGGCCTTGTCGAAGGGCGTGGCGACCTCGTCGCCGATGAGGGGTACGTCGTCCAGCGCGCTCCCGGCGTCTCGCAGCTGGCCCGCCATAGCGGACGCCGACTCGTCGGTCTGGCGTCCCGGCGAGGCCAGCGCCATCGTGCCGTCGTGGACCGCGACGCCGACCCAGATCCACAAGACGAGCCAGAGCACGAAGAGCAGGTCGGCGACGAGCTGGACGGTACGGCGGGCGGGGGCGTCGGCGTAGAGCAACATGCCTTCATAGTGCCTGTTGAAGCGCCTCCCAGGTCCGGTCGATGTCCTCAGGGGTGGTCCGCCAGCTGCCCACCGCGAGGCGCATGGCGGCACGTCCTTCGACGACGGTGTGGCTGAGGTAGGCGGTGCCGCTGGCGTTGAGCCGGTGCATCGCGGCCAGGGTCGCCTCGTCACCCTCCACCAGGCGGAAGACGACGAGGCTCAGCGATGGCTCGGTGACGAGCTCGAAGCGCTCGTCGTCGCGGACCAGCTCCGCGAAGTGCTCGGCGAGCTCCACCCCCGAGCGGATGTGGGCGCGGAGTCCCTCCAGTCCGTACGTCCGGAGCACCGCCCACAGCTTCAGCGACCGGAAGCGACGTCCCAGTTGCGGATGCCAGTCGCGGTAGTCGACGACCGCTCCCGATTCCGACGCGGGGTTGCGGAGGTACTCCGGGGTGATCGACAACGCGTTGGTCAGCGCCGAGCGCTCCTGCACCCAGAGCACGCTGCAGTCGAAGGTGGTGAGCAGCCACTTGTGCGGGTTGGTCACGATCGACTGGGCCAGGTGGGCCCCGCCGAGGATCCGGTCACGGAGCTCGGGGCACACGGCGGCCACGCCCGCCCAGGCGGCGTCGACGTGCAGCCAGGCGCCCACGCCGTCCATGGCCTCTGCGACGGCCTGGACGTCGTCGATGGCGCCGGTCGAGGTCGTCCCGACAGCCGCCTGCACGAAGAGCGGGGTGAAGCCGTCGTCGATGTCGTCGGCGAGGAGTCGCTCGAAGGCGGCGACGTCCATGGCCTGCGTCCGGGGGTCGACGTCGACGGAACGGACACACTCAGCGCCCAGTCCCGCCATCATCGTCGCCTTCACCAGCGAGGAGTGGGCTTGCGAGGACCCGTAGACGGTCCACCTCGTCGTGCCGACACCGCTGTCGCGGGCGGTGCCGTTGGTGGCGGAGTGCAGGGCAGCGAGGAGTGCGGTGAAGGTCGCGGTGGACGCCGTGTCCTGGATGACTCCCCCACCCCGGCCGTAGTCGGTCAGCCGGAACTGGTCGGGCAGACCCAACGCCTGGGCCAGCCAGTCGACCACGACCTGTTCCACCTCCGTAACGGCCGGGCTGGTCGCCCAGATCATCCCCTGGGCGCCGATGCCGCTGGAGAGAAGATCCCCCAGGATCGCGGCGGGCGAGGAGTTGGCCGGGAAGTAGGCGAAGAAGCGCGGGTGCTGCCAGTGCGTCAGCCCCGGGACGACGATCTCGTCGAGGTCCGCCAGCAGGGCGTCGAAGGTCTCGGCCTCCTCGGGGGGCTCGGCCGGCAGCATGCGGCGTACGTCGCCAGGAGCCACCTGGGACAGGACCGGCAGCCCGTCGAGCCCCTCCCAGTAGTCCGCGATCCAGTCGATGGCCGCGTGGCCGTGCCGACGGAACTCCTCGGGACTCATGTGCGACCCACTCGGTGCGCTGTGCGCCGGCCCGTTCGATGTCATGGCCCGAACGTACTGCCCGCGGTTGAGCCGGAGTACTCAGGGACGATCGGGTAGCACGACAGGTCCCTCGCGAGCCGGTGGCGGCCAGGCTTCTGCCATGAACCCCACCACCACCACCACCACCAAGAACACCACCGCCTTCGCCGCCCAGGCCGCCATCTCCTTCGGTGCCTCATTCTTCGCGATGCTCGTCGCCGTCTACTCCATGGACGCCGACCCGTGGGTCAAGGGCTTCCTGGCCCTCGGAACCCTCTACCTGACGACCTCGACCTTCACCCTGACAAAGGTGGTGCGCGACATGCAGGAGGACAACACCGTCGTCCACCGCCTCGACGCCGCCCGGCTCGACAAGGTGCTGGCCCAGCACGACCCCCTCAAGTCCGCCCGACGCCCTCGTACGTCGTTGACTTCATCCCCGTTCGGTTCCCCCGGGTAGCCGGGGGAATCGAACGTTCACACGTGTTGCAACACTCGCGAACATTGTGGAAACCCGGGTAGCCGGGTTTCCAGCGTGACCGAGGCTCAGCGCAGCTCCGCGCTGGTCAGCCCCAGCAGCCGCCGGGCGACGATGAGCAGCTGGATCTGCTGGGTGCCCTCGAATATGTCGAGGATCTTGGAGTCGCGCGACCACTTCTCGAGCAGCTCCACCTCGCTGTAGCCCAGCGAGCCCGCCAGCTCCACGCAGCTGAGGGTGATGTCGGAGCCGACGCGGCCGGCCTTGGCCTTGGCCATCGACGCCTCGAGCGAGTTGGGCTTGCGGTTGTCGGCCATCCAGGCCGCCTGCATGGTCAGCAGCTGTGCGGCCTCCCAGTCGGCCTCCATCTGCAGGAACTTCGCGGCCGCTGCCGACTGAACCTGCGCGGGGCGGTCGTAGTCGACCTCGACGCCGGCCTGTGCCAACAGGTCGCGGGTGAGGTCGAGCGAGGCGCGGGCACAGCCCACTGCCATCGCCGCCACCAGCGGACGCGTGTTGTCAAAGGTCGCCATCGCCCCGGCGAAGCCCTGCTTGACGTCGATCTCGGGTGACCCGAGCAGGTCCTCGGCCGGCACCCGGCAGTCGGTGAACGTGATCGCGGCCGTGTCGGAAGCGCGGATGCCGAGCTTGTGCTCGAGCCGCTCCACCTTCATCCCCGGGTTGTCCTTCTTCACCACGAACGACTTGATCGCGGCTCGCCCCAGCGCCTTGTCGAGCGTCGCCCACACGACCACGCTGTCGGCCCGCTCACCGGAGGTGACGTAGATCTTCTCGCCGTTGATGACGTATTCGTCGCCGTCGAGACGGGCTGTGGTGGTGATCGAGGCGGAGTCCGAACCCGTGCTCGGCTCCGTGATCGCCATCGCCGCCCACGTGCCGGCGTAGCGAGCCTGCTGCTCGGGTGTCGCGACCGAGGCGATGGCCGAGTTGCCCAGTCCCTGCCGCGGCATGGAAAGCAACAGGGCCGTGTCACCCCAGCACATCTCTGCGACGGACAGCACGGAGGCGAGGTTGGTCCCGTTGCGCACACGACCGTCGTCGCCGTCGCTCTCCTCGCGGCGTACGCCCGCTGCACCCGCCCCCGACGACGACCCGGACTCGGAGAGCCCGTCGATCATCGCCGCTAGCATGTCCAGCTCCTTGGGATAGGAGTGCTCCGCGAGGTCGTACTTGCGAGAGATCGGGCGGAGCATGTTCATCGCGACCTGGTGGGCCTGGTCGACGAGCACGCGGTGCTTCTTGGGGGTCTCGAGGCTGATCATGGCCGAGGCCCCCGTCCTGAGCAGAACGCAGTGAGCATCTGGATGGGGTGGTTCATACGAGCACGCTTCCTTCCATGATCCCGACGGCCCGCAGGTCGCGGTACCACCGCTCGACGGGATGCTCCTTGACGAACCCGTGGCCGCCGAGGAGCTGCACTCCGTCCAGACCGATCCGCATGCCCTTGCTGCCGCACAGCTGGCGCGCCAGCGCGACCTCCCGCGAGAAGTCCTTGCCGGCGGCTGCACGCGAGGCGGCCTTGTAGGTCACGAGCCGCATCGCCTGCAGCTCGATGGCGATGTCGGCCACCATGAACGCCACTGACTGGCGGTGACTGATCGGCTCGCCGAAGGCCTCCCGCTCGTTGACGTAGGTGGTGACGTAGTCGAGGACGGCTTGGCCGGTCCCGACCGCGAGGGCGCACCAGGCCAGCCGCGAGAGACGGACGCACTCGGTGTACGTCGACCCGTCGGTCTCCCCCAGCACGGACTCGGCTGGCACGCGCACCCCGTCGAGCGCCAAGCGGGTCAGCGACGCCGCGCGAACGCCCATCGAGGGGTCCGCCTCAACCGTCAGCCCGTCCGTGCCGGACTCCACCAGGAAGAGCGTGGGCCGTCCGTCGAGCAGTGCACCCACGACGAAGAGCTCCGCCTCCGCCCCACGGACGACGCCGGACTTCAGGCCGTCGAGGACGAAACCGTCGCCGGAGCGGGTTGCGGTGGTCGCCGGCTCGAGGACGTCGAAGAGGACGGCCGGCTCCGTCAGGGCGAGGGCGGCCACCGGGACCTCCGGGCCGGTGAAGGCAGGCAGGTACGTCTGCTGCTGTGACTCGGTGCCCCACAGGCCCAGGGCCGTCGCGACGGCGCCCGGACTCATCGCGGCGAGCGCCAGCCCCATGTCACCCCTGGCGAGCGCCTCGGCGACCAGGGTCCCGGCCATCGTCGCCCGCTCCTCGAAGAGGCCGCCGCGGGCCTCCGGGACTCCCAGGATCGGCAGGCCGATCTCGAGCCCCGCGGCCAGCACCTCGACCGGCGCCAGGCACGACTCGTCGGCTGCGGCGGCGGCCGGGCGGAGGATCTCGGTGGCGTAGTCGGTGACCACGTCGACGAGCTTCTGCTCGTCCTCGGTGGGCGTCAGGTCGAAGACGTCGCCGTGACGGGTGGTCGTGGGACGCGAGGTCGTGGGACGGGTGCCGGGCCCGGACCCGCTCGCGACCTTGCCAAAGCGTCGGCCGGCGGCAGCCACCGTCCGGAAGCCGCTCCGAGTCGTGGTGAAGACGACCTGCTCGCTCTGCCTGCGCAGCCCGACCCGGTCGATGAGGTCGCTCTGGGCGAGCTTGTTCAGACCGGCGAGCGCGAAGCCGATGGGATCGCGGCTCTCATGGGCGGCCAGGCCGTGACGACGGGTGCGACGGGGTGCTGACGCGCCGGTCGCGCTGCGTTTGAAGGGGTCGGTGATCCTCGACATGCGGCAAATGTAACTCTGAGTTACACATACCGCCACAGGCTGGCCCGTGTTGCCGGTCACTAGGATCCGGCACATGTCTGTACGCGACTCCGACCCCCCTCCGCACGCGCCCCACGGGGAGCTTCCCTCCGGAGGAACCGTCCGCCGGATGACCCGGTGGGGCACGCCCGTCATGCACCGCCCCCAGCAGCTCGTCACCACCTTCGACGCATCGCTCGTGGCTCTGGCCGCGGACATGGTGGCCACGATGCGCGCCGCCGACGGGGTGGGTCTCGCTGCCTGCCAGATCGGCGAGGACGTCGCCATGTTCGTCTTCGACTGCCCGGACGAGTCAGGTCGTCACACGGTCGGGATCGTCTGCAACCCCACCCTCACGCTCGAGGAGGGCCGCGAGCGCCGGCTGGACGACGACGACGAGGGCTGTCTCTCGTTCCCCGGCGCGTTCGTGGAGTGTGCGCGCCCGGACTGGGCGGCCGTCGACGGGTTCGGCCTCGACGGCGAGCCGGTGCACTTCGAGGGGGACGGGTTGCTGGCCCGCTGCCTCCAGCACGAGACCGACCACACGTTGGGCACGGTCTTCGGGGACCGCCTGTCGACCAAGGCGCGCAAGAAGCTGCAGAAGGCGCATGACGCAGCCGCGGAGGACTACCCCGACGACTGGCCGGTCGCCCGCACGGACAGCGCGTGACGATCAGGATCACCACCCGGAACGCGCGCTTCCAGCAGTGGGAGGCGCTGCTCCACAACCGCACCAAGCGGCACCGACAAGGAGAGTTCCTCGTCCAGGGCGTCCGGCCCATCACCCTCGCGATCGACCACGGCTGGGCCGTTCGCACACTCATCAGCGACGGCCGACCGCGCATGTCGACGTGGGCACGCGAGGCGTGGGAGTCCACCACGGCCGACCGGGTGGTCATGGCTCCGGAGCTCATGGCGGAGCTCGGCGAGAAGGATGAACCGTCCGAGCTGCTGGCCGTGGTGGAGATGCCGGCCGACTCCCTTGCCCGGCTCGAGCCGGCGGGACTGACCGTTGTCTTCGACCGCCCGACGCAGCCCGGCAACCTCGGGACGCTGGCGCGCTCCGCGGACGCGTTCGGCGCGACCGGACTGGTCGTCACCGGCCACGCCGCCGATCCGTACGACCCGCGGGCCGTGCGCTCCAGCACGGGGTCGTTGTTCGCGCTGACCGTGGTCCGCGCAGCCTCGCACCGTGAGGTGCTCGAGTGGGCAGGGCCGCACGGGATCCAGACCGTCGGGACGGACGAGACCGGGCGCATCGACGTACGCACCGCAGACCTCACGGGGCCGCTCCTCCTCGTCGTCGGCAACGAGACCACGGGGATGACGGCTGCCTGGCGGGAGGCGTGCGACCAGCTGGTGTCGATCCCCATGGCTGGGTCGGCGAGCTCGCTCAACGCGGCGACAGCCGGGTCGATCGTGCTCGAGGAGGCCTTCCGTCAGCGACGCGCAGCGATGTAGCAGGCAACCGCGGTGGCAGCAGCTACGTTGAGCGAGTCGATGCCAGGGCGCATCGCGATGGTGGCCCGCCGGTCGGCCGACTGCTCCCACTTCCGGGAGAGCCCGTGTCCCTCACCGCCCAGCACCAGCGCGAGGCGGTCCACACCCTCGACCGCGGACTCGATCGGGACCGAGTCGGACGCCAGGGTCAGGGCGACGGTGGTGAAGCCCGCCTCGCTCAGCGTCGGCAGTGCGTCGTACCAGTCGGGCAAGCGGGTCCAGGGCATCGTGAACACTGCACCCATCCCGACCTTGATCGACCGGCGGTACAACGGGTCCGCGCACCGCGGGGAGAGGAGCACGGCGTCGAATCCCAGGGCTGCGCCGCTGCGGAAGACTGCTCCGACATTCGTGTGGTCGACCAGGTCCTCCAGCACGAGGACCGAGCGTGCGTCGGCGAGCACGGCGGCGACGGAGGGAAGCGCCCGCCGCTCGAGCGAGGCCAGCGCTCCACGATGCACGTGGAAGCCGGTGACCTCCTCGGCCAAGGCCTCCGAGAGCACGAAGCACGGCGCATGGGTGGTCGCCAGCACATCGGCGAGGCCGTCGAGCCACCGCGGGGCCATCAGCAGCGAGCGAGGGGTGAAGCCCGCTTCGACGGCCCGACGGACGACCTTCTCCCCCTCCGCCAGGAAGAGACCGTACTCCGCCTCCAGGTTCTTGCGCAGCTCGACGTCGCGCAGGTCGCGGTAGTCGGCGAGCCGCGGATCCGCCGGGTCGCTGATCTCGACCAGCTCAGCCACGGGCGAAGTGCTCCGGGTGCGCGACGGCCACCACGCCGCCCACCACGATGATCGCGGGTGCGCGCACCTGCTGACTGACGATCTCCGCGGCAAGCGTCCCGAGGGTGGCCAGCACGACGCGCTCCTCGGGCATCGTGCCCTCGACGACGACGGCAACTGGGGTGTCCACGTCTCTACCCTCCGCCACCAGCGTCGCCGCGATCTCCGGCGCGTTCTCCACCGCCATGAGCATCACCAGCGTGCCGCGGAGGCGGGCCAGGGCGGCCCACTCCACAAGAGAGTCGGGATGCCCCGGGGGGAGGTGGCCCGAGACGACGGTGAACTCGTGGGCCACTCCGCGGTGGGTGACCGGGATGCCCGCGCGCGCCGGCACCGAGATCGCCGATGACAGTCCCGGCACCACGGTCACCGGGACGCCGGCCGCACGGCAGGCGAGGATCTCCTCGAAGCCGCGACCGAAGACGAAGTTGTCGCCCCCCTTGAAGCGCACGACCCGCTTGCCCTCCTTGGCCCTCGCGACGATCACCTCGTTGATGAAGTCCTGGGAGGCAAAGCGGCCGCGCGGGAGCTTGGTCACGTCGATCAGCTCGACGGTGGACGGGAGCGCGTCCAGCAGCTCGCGCGGTGCCAAGCGGTCTGCCACGACCACGTCGGCGGTCGCGAGTGCGTGTCGGGCTGCCACGGTCACCAGCTCGGGATCGCCGGGGCCACCCCCGACCAGGACCACGCCGGGGCTCCGGTCGTGGGCATCGGCGGCGTTGAGCAAACCGTCGCGCAGTGCCGTGACGATGTCGTCGCGCAACGCGGCCGACTTCATCGGCTCCCGGTTGCCCAGGACGCCCACCGTGACGCTGCCGTGCTTCCCCGTGGCCGGGGTCCAGGCCGTGCCCCGAGTGCCGTCGTCGCTGCGAACACAGAAGATGCGGCGAACCTCGGCTGCGGCGCTGACCTGGTCGTTCGCCGCCCGGTCGTCGGTCGCGGCCACGGCATACCACGCACCGTCGAGATCGGTGTCGACGAACTCGCGCAGGACGAGGGTGATCTCGGCGGCCATGCCCTCCAGCGCCGGGGTGACCTCGGGCGACACCACCGTGACGTCGGCACCGGCCGCGATCAGCAGGGGCACCCGTCGCTGGGCGACGTGGCCGCCCCCCACCACGACGACCTTGCGGTCGGTCAGGATGAGGCCCGAGAGGTAGGGCGTTGCGTCGCTCATGGCCCCATCCTCGCCGACGTGCCGGGGTGCCCGGGCCACACGTCCAACGAGCGACCTTCGTCGGGAGGTCGCGGGGGTCCCGGGTAGCCCCTCATCGCCCATCTGCCCATCGGGTCGTGGTCCCAAAGGACTACGAGGTTCGGCTCGATCAGGCGATGGTCTATTCCAGTCCCCGGCACCAGCATTGGGTGTACGCCGAGCAGGTATCCCCCCGCCTGCTGTGACCCTGGAGCTTTCATGTCTCGTGTCCTCACCCGTCTTCTTGCTGCCCTTACCGCGGGGCTCGTCATCTCGTTGACGTGCCTGCTCTCTGCGGCTACGGCACAGGCACAGGTCTGGGTCGTCCCTGCACCGGACCTGTCACTGGACCCCAGCCTCAACCTGGACGAGTTCGAGAACCGGTTGATGGGCTCGATCAACGAGGTGCGTGTCAACGCCGGCCTGAAGCCGGTTCGCTACTTCGACTCGTGCGTCGACCAGATGGCCGAGAGTTGGGCGACCCGCATCGCCACGACCGGCGCCCTCGAGCACCGCGACCAGCACATCGTGCTGCGCCGATGCGACCAGGCGTGGGCCGGCGAGGACCTCGTGCGCGGGTCGCTCCTCACCCCTGCCATCGTCGTCCAGGCGTGGATGGACTCCCCCTCGCACCGCGAGATCCTGTTGAAGAAGCGGGCCAGCCTCGCGGGCCTCGCCATCAGCGTGGACGGATCGGGTCGCTTCGTCGGAGTCCTGAACTTCACCGACAAGCGCTGACGCCTTCACCCGTGGCCCCCGCGATATGAGACGATCCCCGTCGCTCGACGTCGGGGAGGCCGGAGATGCTGTACGTCGCCATTGCGACGCGGGCCTTCCGCCGCTACTCCACCTACCGTGCCGCGACCCTCGCCGGGATCTTCACCAACTCGGTCTTCGGGATCATCTACTCCTTCGCCTACCTGGCCCTGTGGGAGGCGAGCCCGGACGCGGGCGGCTACGACGCGACCGATGCCGTCACCTTTGTCTGGCTCGGCCAGGCGATGTTGATGACGATCGCCCTGTGGGGCGGCGGTAGCACCGACGACCTCGCCGAACGCATCCGGACCGGCGACGTCGCCATCGACCTCTACCGGCCGGTCGGCCTGTTGGGGTGGTACCTCGCCAGTGACCTCGGCCGTGCTGCCTACCACCTGCTCACGCGGGGCCTGGCTCCCACGGTCGTCGGTGCGGTGCTCTTCGACATCAACCTTCCCGCGACCCCCGCCGCGGCTCTCGGATTCGTGCTGGCCCTGCCCTTGGCGGTGGTGGTCAGCTTCGCCATCCGGTTCCTCGTGGCCTGCTCGGCCTTCTGGCTGCTCGACCAGTCCGGTCTGAAGGTGATGAGCGGAGCCTTCGCCATCTTCTTCAGCGGCATGATGCTGCCCCTCGTGCTGTTCCCGGGGGTGCTGGGTGCCGTCGCTCGGGCCCTGCCCTGGGCGGCCTACCTGCAGGTCCCGGCCGACATCTGGCTGGGCAAGCGCGTCGGGGTCGACCTGCTGGCAGCGCTCGGGTTCCAGGCCCTGTGGGCTGCCGTCCTGCTCGGCTGCTGCCAGCTGGTCCTGCGCGCAGCAACCCGCAAGGTGGTGGTCCAGGGTGGCTGAAGCGCGACACCAAGCACTGCACCATGCCCGCCGCTACACCGACATCGCCTGGCTGTGGATCCGCGCGGCCTGGGCCTACCCGGCGTCCTTCGTCATGCTCGCCGTCGGCAACGGCCTCATCACCGGCCTCGACTTCGTCGGGCTGTGGATCATGTTCGCCCACCTCAACGACCTGGGCGGCTTCTCCCTGCACGAGGTGGCCTTCCTGTACGGCGCCAGCTCGCTCGGACTGGGCATCGCCGACACCCTCATCGGCAGCGTGGAGCGGATCGGGACCTATGTCCGGACGGGTCGTCTCGACCAGATGATGACCAAGCCCGTACCCCTCCTCGTGCAGGTCTGCGCCGACCAGTTCACGCTGCGGCGTCTCGGCCGGATCACCCAGGCCGCCGTGGTGTTCGGGTGGGCTGCGACGTACGTCGACTGGACCCCACTGCGCGCACTGGTCGCGCTCTGCATGGTCGTCAGCGGGGCAGCAGTCTTCTTCGGTCTCTTCGTCACCTTCTCGAGCATCCAGTTCTGGACCACGGACGCGTCCGAGTTCGCCAACGCCTTCACCTACGGCGGCGCGACCGTCGCGCAGTACCCGCTCTCGATCTTCCCGCGCGAGGTGATGGTCGCGCTGACCTTCGTCATCCCCATCGCCTTCGTGAACTGGTATCCCGCCCTGTTCATCCTGGGCCGCGACGATCCCTTCGAGATGCCGTCGTGGGTCCAGTTCGCATCACCCGTCGCTGCGGTCGTGACCATCGCGGTTGGGCTGCTCGTCTGGCGCAGTGGCGTGCGCCACTACTCCTCGACGGGGAGCTGAGCAGGCCGACCCCTCCGGCGAAGCCGTCAGCTGAGGCGAACAGCGGCGACGACATCGCTGTGGTTGCCCCCCGCCCCCGCGACTAGGGTCAGCACGTGACCGGGGCCCTGATCGACGTCCGGGAGCTGGAGCGCTCCTTCGCCGTACGCCGTAAGGTCGATGGCCGACGGCGCAGGACCCGGGAGACCGTGCGGGCGGTCCACGACCTCAGCTTCAGCATCGAGCCGGGCGAGATGGTGGGCTACATCGGGCCGAACGGGGCGGGGAAGTCGACGACGGTGAAGATGCTCACCGGCATACTCGTCCCGACGGGCGGGCACCTCCGCGTGGCCGGCCTGGAGCCCCAGCGCCACCGCGTCGAGCTCGCTCGACGGATCGGGGTCGTCTTCGGTCAGCGCACGACCCTGTGGTGGGACCTGCCGCTGCGCGACTCGTTCGAGCTGCTGCAGAAGATGTACCGCATCCCCCACGACCGCTTCCGCGCCAACCTGGCTCGGTTCGTGGAGCTGCTCGACCTGGGCGACCAGCTCGACACGCCCGTACGACAGCTGTCGCTCGGACAGCGGATGCGCGGTGACATCACGGCTGCCCTGCTGCACGACCCGGAGATCCTCTACCTCGACGAGCCCACCATCGGCCTGGACGTGATCAGCAAGGGCCGCCTGCGCGAGTTCCTGCGGGCGCTCAACGTCGAGCGCGGCACCACGCTCATGCTCAC
>NZ_JAOPXV010000234.1 GCF_025964975.1 Nocardioides sp. | reverse complement strand
GGCTGCACGGCTACCTCGACGACGTCCCACCAGCAGAGTTCGAGGAGACGTTCTACGCTACGAAACGGACCGACCAACCCTTGGTCGGAATCCAATAGCCCGAGCCTCCATCAGACCCAGGGCGATTTAGGGAACGGCTCGGCGTGGTTCCGAGCGAGTGCCTCCGCACTGACGGGCACGTCCTGGCCGTCGGCACCGACACGCGGAAATGGGTTCAATGTGAGAGCTCACCACACGTAAGAGAGTCGTCAGGCGTCCGTCGCTAGCTGGTTGATCATCAGCGGACCCGGAGCCACCCGATCTCTGCGACCTGGCCTTCGGGGTACGTCGCCTCCCGGGTGAGGGCACGCTAGCGGCCCTCTAACCCTAGTTGCGCGAGCCACCCGACCTCGCCACTGCCATACCTCGCGACGGCACCGTTTTGCACCTCGACCCAGGGCGTGTCCGTCATCGACTGCCCGAGGAGGTGCGCGAGCGCGGAGCGGATCGCGTCGCCGTGGCTGATCAGCACCGTGGGAGTCCCAGGAGCGAGGTCCGCCAGGACTGCGGCCAGGCGGCGGCGCACCTGCCCGACCGACTCACCACCCGCCAGCGGCAGCTCGGGGTCCGACCAGTCGTGCAGCTCGGCCCGCGCCCACGAGTCCTCGTAGCTGCGACCCTCCAGTTCCCCGAGGTGTTGCTCGCGGAGGCGGGCGTCCAGCTCGGGGACGAGCCCGATCCTCTCTCCCACGATCTGGGCGGTCTCGACGGCCCGAACCAGATCACTGGTGACAAGGCGAGGAGCGGGCAGGCCGAGCCGCGCCAGGTCTGCCGCGATCGCGTCGGCGGCGCCGGCGGCCTGCTCGCGGCCGATTGCGGTCAACCGGGGATGCTTCGTCTGTCCTTGGGTCAGACGCCGGACGTTCCACTCCGACTCGCCGTGCCTGACGAGGTAGACCGACGGGTGCACGGGTCACAGTCTCCACTACGCTGACGGTGCCCATGGTGCAGGAACCCGGTGCGACTCCGGGGCGGTTCCGCCACTGTGACACCCCAACCCTCGCGGTCGGGTGCAGCCAGACACTGGCCACGGGTATCCCACCGATAGACGGGGCGAGAACCCCGGAGGAGGAACGCCCGCTGTGCGCATCGCTCTGCTCTCGACTTCCGACACTGATCTGCTCAGCGCTCGGGCCTCCGGCGCCGACTACGTGTTGGCCAACCCCGCCCGACCGGGTCACCAGTCGATGGCTGAGGTGATCGAGGGCTGCGACCTGGTCGTCGGTCGGTTGCTCGGCTCGCCGCAGGACCTGTGCTCCGGCTTCATTCGGATCGCCGCGACCGGGATGCCCGTTGTGGTCCTCGGCGGTGAGCAGCAGCCCAGCGCCGAGCTGATGGAGCGCTCGTCGGTGCCGATCGGGATCGCCGCCGAAGCTCATCGCTATCTTGCCGAGGGCGGTCCGGAGAACCTGCGCCAGCTGCACGCCTTCCTCTCCGACACGATCCTGCTGACCGGCGAGGGGTTCGACCCGCCCGCCGTGCTCCCCATGTGGGGGTACGCCGCCCGGCCAGTCGGCGACGCGTCGCTCCCGCGGATCGGAGTGCTCTACTACCGAGCCCACGAGGCGAGCGGCAACACCGCCTTCGCGCATGCCCTGGCCGATGCCGTCGACGCCACCGGTCAGGCCGTCGGCATACCCATCTTCGCGGGGTCCCTCCGTGCCGCACCCGATGAGCTCTACACCGAGCTCGGCACCCTCGACGCCCTTGTGGTGACCGTCCTGGCGGCCGGCGGCAGCGTGCCGTCGACCGCGAGCGCGGGCGGCGACGACGAGGCCTGGGACGTTGCGCGGATGGCGGCCCTGGACATACCGGTGCTCCAGGGGCTCTGCCTGACGGGCAGTCGGGCCGACTGGGAGGCTTCCGACGACGGCGTCAGCCCGCTCGACTGCGCGACCCAGATCGCGATCCCAGAGTTCGACGGCCGGATCATCACCGCGCCTTTCTCCTTCAAAGAGATCGACGCCGACGGCCTCCCCCACTACGTCGCCGACCCTGAGCGCTGCGCGCGCGTTGCCGGCATCGCGGTCAGGCACGCCCGGTTGCGGTCGGTGCCCAACGCCGAGAAGAAGCTCGCGCTGGTGCTGTCCGCCTATCCCACCAAGCACTCCCGCATCGGCAATGCCGTCGGCCTCGACACTCCCGTCTCGGCGATCCGGCTGCTTCGACGCTTGCGTGACGCCGGCTACGACCTCGGCAGTGACAACCGGGTGCTCGAAATCCTCGACGGGACCGGCACCGACACTGAGGCAGGCGACGCGCTCATCCACGCGCTGATCTCGGCCGGCGGCCAGGACGAGGAGTGGCTGACGTCAGGTCAGCTGACCGACGCCCACGTGCGGATCAGCGCTGCGGCGTACGACGCCTGGACCCAAGGCCTGCCGGCCGACCTGCGTGACGCGATGGTTGACGCCTGGGGGCCGGCGCCCGGCAGCCTCTTCGTCAACGACGACGGCGAGCTGGTGCTCTCGACCCTGCAGGCCGGCAACGTGGTGCTGCTGATCCAGCCGCCCCGCGGCTTCGGGGAGAATCCCGTCGCGATCTACCACGATCCCGACCTCGCACCGAGCCACCACTACGTCGGTGCCTACCGCTGGCTGGGGAGCACCGTCGACGACGGCGGCTTCGGTGCCGACGCGGTCGTCCACCTCGGCAAGCACGGTTCGCTGGAGTGGCTGCCTGGCAAGAACGCGGCCCTCTCGGCCTCGTGCGGCACCGACGCCGCCCTGGGCAACCTGCCGCTGATCTACCCGTTCCTCGTCAACGACCCGGGCGAGGGCGCGCAAGCCAAGCGCCGCGCCCACGCCACGATCGTCGACCACCTCGTGCCACCGATGGCCAGGGCCGAGGCGTACGGCGACATCGCCCGTCTCGAGCAGCTGCTGGACGAGTACGCCAACATCGCGGCGATGGACCCGGCCAAGCTGCCAGCCGTCCGGGGCGAGATCTGGACCCTCATGCAGGCGGCCCAGCTCCACCGGGACCTCGGCCTCGAGGAGCGACCCGACGACGAGGACTTCGACAACTTCATTCTCCACGTCGACGGCTGGCTCTGCGAGATTAAGGACGCCCAGATCCGCGACGGCCTGCACATCCTCGGCGAAGCACCCGTGGGCGAGGCCCGGGTCAACCTGGTGCTCGCGATCCTGCGCGCCTCCCAGGTGTGGGGCGGGGTCGGCAACGCGGTCCCGGGCCTTCGTTCGGCCCTCGGCCTCATCGACGTGCAGCAGGCCACCTCGGCAGACGTCGACGTCTTCGAGGCGCAGGCGCGTGGCCTGGTGGAGCAGATGGAGAAGTCGGGCTGGGACCCGGCTGCTGCCCTCGACGTGCACGAGGACCCCGACGTCCAACGGGTACTCGCCTTCGCGGCGACCGAGGTCGTGCCCCGACTAGCCGGCACGTCCGATGAGCTGACTGCAGTGCTACACGCTCTCAACGGCGGCTTCGTGCCCGCCGGTCCGAGCGGCTCGCCGCTGCGCGGACTGGTCAACGTACTCCCGACCGGGCGCAACTTCTACACCGTGGACCCGCGCGCAGTGCCCTCCCGACTGGCGTGGCAGACCGGTCAGGCGATGGCCGACTCGCTGATCCAGCGCTACCTCGACGAGACCGGCTCCTACCCCGCATCGGTGGGGCTGTCTGTGTGGGGCACTTCCGCGATGCGCACGTCCGGTGACGACATCGCCGAGGTGCTCGCCCTCCTCGGCGTACGCCCCGAGTGGGACGCCGAGTCGCGGCGGGTGCGTGATCTGGTCGTCGTGCCCCTCGCCGAGCTCGGTCGGCCGCGCATCGACGTCACGGTGCGGATCTCGGGGTTCTTCCGGGACGCCTTCCCGCACGTGGTGGCGATGCTCGACGACGCCGTGCGGATGGTGGCCGAGCTCGACGAGCCGGACGAGGACAACTACGTCCGTGCCCACGCCCGCGCTGACCTGGCGGAGCACGGTGACGAGCGCCGCGCCACGACGCGCATCTTCGGGTCCAAGCCCGGGTCCTACGGCGCCGGCATCCTGCAGGTCGTGGAGTCGGGTTCGTGGCGCGACGACAGGGACCTGGCGGAGGTGTACACGGCCTGGGGCGGCTTCGCCTACGGTCGCGACCTCGACGGTGCACCGGCTGCCGACGACATGCGCGCCAACTACCGGCGGATCAAGGTGGCGGCCAAGAACGTCGACAGCGCGGAGCACGACATCGCCGACTCCGACGACTACTTCCAGTACCACGGCGGCATGATCGCGACGGTGCGTGCGCTCACCGGTACAAACCCCAAGGCCTATGTCGGCGACTCGACCTCGCCCGACGCCGTCCGTACCCGCACCCTGGCCGAGGAGACCGCCCGGGTTTTCCGCTCCCGCGTGGTCAACCCGCGGTGGATCGCGGCGATGCAGCGACACGGCTACAAGGGTGCCTTCGAGCTGGCCGCAACCGTCGACTACCTCTTCGGCTTCGACGCCACCGCGGGGGTCGTGCACGACTGGATGTACGAGAAGTTGGCGAGTGAATACGTCCTCGACGAGACCAACCAGGCCTTCCTGCGCACCTCCAACCCGTGGGCGCTGCGCGGCATCGTCGAGCGCCTGCACGAAGCCGCCGAACGTGGACTGTGGGCGGAGCCGGACCCGGGCGTGATGGCGGCCATGCAGCAGGTATACCTCGAGGTCGAGGGTGACATCGAGGATCGTGAGTGACAGGCCGCAGCAGGGTCAGGATATTGGGTATCGGGATGGGCCCGCAGCACGTGACGCCCGAGGTGGCTGACGTCCTTCGGGCGTGTGACTACGTCGTGGCTGCGGACAAAGGGGACAACGACGGCCTGCTCGCCGCCCGGCGGGTCGTCGCTGGGGCGTACGGCGTGGAGCTCGTCGCCGTCGCGGACCCGGAGCGGGACCGCTCGGACGGGGTCGACTACCCCGCCGCGGTGCGCGAGTGGCACGCGGCCCGCGTTGCGGCATACGAGACAGTGCTGCGCGAGCGCGGTGGTGAGGCAGCCTTCCTCGTGTGGGGCGACCCGTCGCTCTACGACTCGACCCTCCGCATCGTCGAGGAGCTCGCGACGCGGCTCCCCCTCGACTACGACGTGCTCCCCGGCATCAGCGCACCGCAGCTGCTCGCTGCACGGCACCGCATCGTGCTCCACCCTGTGGGTGCGCCCGTGCACATCACCACCGCGCGGCGGCTGCGCGACGACGTCTCGGCAGGACAGACCAACCTCCTGGTCATGCTGACCTCGTCCCTCGACCTCGCCGGGCTCGAGGACTGGACGATCTGGTGGGGCGCCAATCTCGGCACCCCCTCGGAGGAGCTCGTCGCCGGCCGCGTGGGCGAGGTGCTCGGCGAGCTCGGCGCTGCCCGCGCCCGGGCGAAGGAGTCAGCCGGCTGGGTGATGGACGTCCACCTGCTACGAGCACCGGCATGAGCACCCCATGACCGGACTGCTGGTGGCGGGGACCACTTCGGATGCCGGCAAGAGCGTGGTGGCCACCGGCCTGTGCCGGGCCTTCGCTCGCCGCGGGGTCAGCGTGGCGCCGTACAAGGCGCAGAACATGTCGAACAACTCGATGGTCTGCGTCGCGGCGGACGGCACTGCGTCCGAGATCGGGCGCGCCCAGTGGGTGCAAGCGCTCGCGGCTCGGGTGACGCCCGAGCCAGCGATGAACCCGGTGCTTCTCAAGCCCGGCTCCGACCGCCGAAGCCATGTCGTGCTGATGGGGCACCCGGCGGGCGTCGTCTCCTCGTGCGACTGGGAATCCGGGCGACGGCACTTGGCGCGGGCCGCGCACGCGGCGTACGACGACCTGTCGGCGCGCTTCGAGGTCGTCGTCGCGGAGGGAGCCGGCAGCCCGGCTGAGATCAACCTCCGCGCCGGGGACTACGTCAACATGGGGCTCGCCAGACATGCCGGGCTGCCCACCGTCGTCGTTGGCGACATCGACCGCGGGGGTGTCTTTGCGTCGATGTTCGGGACCGTGGCACTGCTGTCCGCGGCCGATCAGCAGCTGATCGCCGGGTTTGTCGTCAACAAGTTCCGCGGCGACGTCGACCTGCTGTCGCCGGGACTGGACTCGCTGGAGAGGCTCACCGGTCGACCCGTCTTCGGCGTGCTGCCCTGGGACCCCTCGCTGTGGCTCGACTCGGAGGACGCCCTCGACCTCGACGGCCGGCGGGGAGTCCACGGCGGCGCGCGCAAGGTGGCCGTGGTGAGGCTGCCCCGGATCAGCAACTTCACCGACCTTGACGCCCTTGGGCTCGAACCTGGCCTCGACGTGGTCTTCGCTGCGAGCCCACGCGACCTCGCCGATGCCGACCTGCTCGTCCTGCCGGGCACGCGGGCGACCATCAGCGACCTCGCGTGGCTGCGCTCCCGCAGGCTGGACCGCGCGATCGTCGAGCACGCGAAGCGCGGTCGACCTGTGCTCGGCATCTGCGGCGGCTTCCAGATGCTGGGTCGTCGTATCGCCGACCCGCACGGGGTCGAGGGCGAGCCGGGCGTCTCGGTCGACGGGCTCGGCCTGTTGGATGTCAGCACCGAGTTCGCGGTCGACAAGATCCTGCGTCTTCCGGTCGGGGAGGCGCTGGGCGCACCCGCGTCCGGCTACGAGATCCACCACGGCCGCCCCACCGTCGGTTCAGGGGAGTCGTTCCTCGGGGGCGCCCGGGCTGAGGCTGTGTTTGGAACCATGTGGCACGGCAGCCTGGAGGGCGATGGGTTTCGTCGCGCTTTCCTCTCCTCGGCGCTCGGGCTGGCACCTTCGTCGGTGTCCTTCCCTGAAGCGCGCGAGCGTCGGCTCGACCTGCTGGGCGACCTCGTGGAGGAGCACCTCGACGTCGATGCCCTGCTCGAGCTCTCCCGCGAGGGCGCGCCTTCGGCTCTCCCGGTCCTGCCTCCCGGAGGTGCGTCGTGAGGCTGCTCCTGCTCGGTGGCACCAGCGAGGCACGCGAGCTCGCCGCCCATCTGGTCGATGCGGGCATGGATGTCACCTCGTCGCTGGCCGGCCGCGTGGCCCGGCCCCGGCTTCCTGTCGGCAAGGTGCGGATCGGTGGCTTCGGCGGTGTCACCGGTCTGCGGGCCGAACTGGCCGACTACGACGCGGTGATCGACGCCACCCATCCCTTCGCGCTCGGCATGACCACCAACGCGGCCGCCGCGTGCGCGGACCTCCCCCTCCTGCGGCTCGAACGGCCGGGGTGGCCGCCGGACCCGGCGTGGCACTACGTCGAAACGCATGCACAGGCAGCGTCGACGGCCGCGGCCCTGGGTGGCCGTCCCTTCCTCACCGTCGGGCGGCAGCAGCTCGCGCGCTTCGTTCCTGCGCTGGGCACCCTGCCGGTGCTGGCGCGCGTGGTCGACGTACCCGACCTCGACCTGCCCCCGCCCTGGGAGCTGGTCACCTCGCGAGGGCCCTACACGCTCTCCTCCGAGCTCTCGTTGCTGCGCGAGCACGGCACCGACGTGCTTGTCACCAAGGACTCCGGCGGCACCTACACCTGGCCGAAGCTAGAGGCGTCCGCCGAACTCGGCGTTGCGGTCGTCGTCGTACGCCGCCCACCCGGACCCGACGGAGTCCGCACCGTCCACGACGTCGCAGACGCCGCCGCCTGGGTGAAGGAGCTGGCATGAAGGTCCTCGTCACCGGCGGAGTCCGGTCCGGCAAGTCGCGGCATGCCGAGTCGTTGCTGTCCGACGCGCCGTTCGTCACGTACGTCGCGCCGGGCCCCAGCGCCGACGAGGATCCCGACCCCGACTGGGTCGCGCGGATCGCAGCGCACCAGGCACGCCGGCCCTTGTCGTGGAGAACGATCGAGACGCGCGACCTCGCCCCGGCCCTTCGGCGCGAGGGCCCCCTGCTCGTCGACTGCCTCGGAACCTGGCTGACGGGCGTGCTCGATTCGCGTGAGCTGTGGGACGCGCCTTCCGAGTCGGTCACGCCGGTCGTCCACGAGCTGCTGGAACAAGTCGTCGCCGTCCTTTCCGGGCGCGACGACGTCGTGCTCGTGACGAACGAGGTCGGGCTGGGCGTCGTACCCGCCCACCGGTCCGGCCGTGTCTTCCGCGACCTGCTCGGACTGGTCAACCAGCAGATCGCGACGGCCTGCGACGAGGTGCACCTCGTGATAGCGGGACGGGTGCTCCGGCTGTGAACCTCGTCCTCGTCGGCATGTCCGTCAGCGACGTCGACCGACGCGGCCACCTGGTGGCCGCGGCGCGCGACCGTGGCGCGACCGTCGCGTTCCTGCAGATGGGCGACCCGTCGCTCTCGATCGAACTGACCCGACTGGCCGACGCCGGCGCCGACGTCATCACCTTGGTCGGCGTCAACCTCGGCTCGCTCGCCCCCGCCCACTCGTGGCTGCGCCGGATCGCCGGGCACTGGTTCCGGGACCGAGCCGGGGCCCGACCGACTCTCGACGTCGCCACCCGACTGGTCACCTCGCTCTCCTCGGCCGACCTCGACGCCGCGTTGCGCGACCGCAAGCCGATCTCCGGCACCGAGCCCGGGCTGACCTCGGCCGCCTGGGAGGACGTGACCGGTCACCGCCGCCAGGTGCTCGTCTGCCGCGGGCCGCGCTGTACCGCCCTCGGCGGCGACGAGACGATGCGTGCGCTGGTCCTCGGGATGGTGGCGGCCAGGCTCGACGACAACGACGTGCTGGTCACGCACACCGGCTGCCAGTTCCCGTGCAACCAGGCTCCCGTCGTCAGCGTCCAGCCCGACGACGTCTGGTACGGCAACGTCGACCCCGCCGCCGCGCGTGCGATCGTCACCGGCCACCTCGTCGGTGGCTCTCCCATCGAGAGCCACCGGCTCCCTCGCTGAAAGATCAGAGGCTGGCGGCGAGTTCACGGCGCTGGGCGACGGCGGTCTCCCGCGCGTACAGCCGCGACACCAGGCCGGTCAGCACCACGCCGAGCACGCCCCACATGGTGGCCAGCGTGAGCATCGAGGAGAGCCTGAAGGACCACAACGTGTCGGCCGGGAAGTCACCCAGCTCGTTGACCGGCGCGAATACCAGGGCGGCCACGACCACGACGAGGAGGTACGCCGCAATACCAGCGATCACACCGCCGTACGTCCCGATCCGCTCACGCAGGCGACAGGCGGCGTACGTCGCAAGGACGGCGACGACGACGGAGAGCAGCAAGAAACTGAAGTAGAGGGCGGTTCGGTGACCGATGGTGTCACCGCTGCCGATGGTCGGGGGGGTGGCGGGGTACTTCAGGAACGGCACGAGAGCCACTGACACGAAGCCGATCAGCGAGATCACGGCTGTCGACTGACCGGGCAGGAACCGGCCGATCCGTCCGAGGGTGCCGGCGGCGACCAGCGCGAGCAGGCCGCCCCACGCGAGACCGATGGTGAGGCTCCCGGTGAGCAGGCCCCAGGTGCGTTGGGTATCACGAGAGACCTTGAAGACCTCCTCATCCCCGGCCTCGTCAGCCGCGGGACTGTGTGCCTCGGGCTCCTCGCCGTGCGAGTGAGAGTCAGCCGCTCCGGCGTCCTCGAGCGCGATGGCGGCCTCGACGTGAGGCTCACCGACCTGGTAGCCGACGAAGAAGGCTGCCAGGCCGGCAAGGAGGCCGGCGAGGAGGCCGCGGACCAGAAATGCACGTGCGTTCATCAAGATTCCGTTCATGGGGTCGCCAAGACCTCACCGGGCGCACTCAAGCGCTCACCGGACAGTGAGAGGAGAGAAGGGGTGCTACTGAAGGATCAGTGGCAGGGGTAGCCGAGCAGGTGACGCCCGTCGTGGACCCACTCGTGGATCGCAGTGCCCGCGGGGATCGAGACAGCGCCCTGGTCGGCGCTCACGAAGAAGATGACCAGCGTTCCCAGCAGTCCGAAGAAGAGCGCCCAAGGGGCGAGCTCCCGGAGCGGGATGGTGGGGAGAGCGGGGGCACCGGCGACCGGTGCCGCAACAGAATGCGACATGTGTCCTCCTCAGGGATACGTGCGTCCCTGGTTGATGGGTTTGGACGACCAATCGGGTCTGACTCCACCGATCAACCCTGAGGCTGAAGCGATGTCACAGTAGCGCGACTGTGCCGGAATTCCACCGGCTTCCTAGTGGTCGTTGGTGCTCACCCTAGCGGACGGCTTGGGCGTGTGAGCAGCCCGCCACGGAGCGAAATCAACACGGATGTCAGGGCCGCCAAAGCTCCTACCCGACGCGCCAGCACAGTGGATCGCACGATGTCGTCGGCCCGGGCATCGCGTCCATCCCCCATCACCGCGCGATCCTCGATCCGGTCGCCGTAGTAGGTGTTGGTGCCGCCCAGCCGGACGCCCAGCGCGCCCGCGAAAGCAGACTCCACCAGTCCACCGTTGGGGCTGGGATGGGCGGCCGCGTCCCGGCGCCACGTCGAGGCTGCGACCTTCGCACGCGGCGGCGCCGCCACCAAGGTGAGGAGGCCGGAGAGACGCGATCCGGGCAGGTTGGCGAGGTCGTCCAGCTTCGCCGAGGCCCACCCATAACTCTGGTATCTAGCATTGCGGTGACCGACCATCGCGTCGAGGGTGTTGACCGCGCGATAGCCGAGGAGTCCCGGAATGCCGCACAGCGCCCCCCACACCAAAGGCGCGACGACGGCGTCGGACGTGTTCTCGGCGACTGACTCGATGACGGCGCGCGAGACCTCCGACTCGTCGAGGAGTGCGGTGTCGCGGCCGACCAGGTGGGTGAGTCGCTGGCGCGCGGCCGGCAGGTCGCCGGCGATCAGATGACCGTGTACGGCGCCCGCCTCCCGTTCGAGGGAACGCCCGCCGAGCACGGCCCACGTCGCGATGGCCGTGGCAACGACCCGCGGCGGGCCTCGTCGCTCGAGCACCACCCCGAACGCGACCGCGCCACCGACGAGGAGCGCGGTGTGCGCGACGCCGTGCGTCCGCGAGTCGGCGTACAGGACGCGCTCGACCGCTGCCGCCGTGGTGCCGAAGCCAGCGACGGGGTGGAAACGTCTCGGGTCACCAAGCATTCGGTCGGCGGTGTAGCCGAGCAGGAGACCGACAGCGCGGGACTTCATGTGAGCGCCACCAGGATCGCGGCGAGCGCGACCTCGATGCTCGCGCCGAACACGTCGCCGGTGACGCCGCCGAAGCGACGGGTTGTTCGCGCGACTACAGCGAGAACTGCGGCGAGCGCGACGAAGGCAGCGAGCGCTCCGCGCCACCACTCGAGACCGGCCCACGCGCCGGTGACTGCAAGGACGACCGCGGAGAGGGCCCAGACGGACACGGTCACCGGGACGGGCACGGTCTGGGTGTAGGTGCTCCCGAGCCCGTCCGCCCGGGCTGCCGGGACACCGCGCGCGCAGCAGACCACGAGAGCCGAGCGTGATGCGCACACCGCGACGCCGGCCAGGATCGCGGCCTGCCACCAGTCGGGCAGGGAGAGTAGGCTCGCCAAACCCGCGGCCTGGATCCCTAGCACCAGGACGATCGCCACGACGCCGGCCGGCCCGGACGTGCCGGACTTCATGACGAGCAGCGACCGTTCACGGTCGTAGGAGGCAGCCAGTCCGTCGACGGTGTCCGAGAGCCCGTCTAGGTGGAAGGCACGGTTGCCGAGGGTCACAGCGCCGATCGCGAGCAGCGCGATGACCAGGACAGGAAGCTGCAGCCAGTGACCGGCCAGCGCCACGCAGGTGACCGCGGCACCGAGGGGCAGGACCGCGGCCGGCGCGAGCACCATCGCGGCCGAGGCGCGCCGCCGGTCGACGGTCGTCGGCGGTCGCACCCGGACCGCGGTGAGCGTCCCGACGGCGAGCCGCCAGGCGTCGAGCATCAGGGCACGAGCTCGGACAGCAGCGCCACGTCGCGCAGCAGCGCGGCAGCGCTACGAACCACGGGAACGGCCGCGACCGCGCCCAAGCCCTCGCCGAGACGCAGACCGAGGTCTAGGAGCGGCTCCAGCCCCATCTTCGCCAGCGCGAGCGACTGGGCGGGCTCGGTCGAGCGGTGGCCTGCGGCGTACCACCCGATAGCGCCGGGCTCGATGCGGTCGGCGGTGAACGCGCACGCGACGCTCATCAACCCGTCGAGCAGCACGGGTCGGCCCTCTTGGGCGGCGGCGAGCAGGAAGCCGGTGCTCGCCGCGAGGTCCGCACTGCCGAGCGCGGCAAGCGTCTCGATCGGGTCCCCGGTGCGGGCACCGGCACGGGCCAGCGCGGCGTCGATGACCCCCGACTTGTGAAGCAGCGCCGCGTCGTCGATCCCGGTGCCGCGGCCGACGACCTCGGAGGCGGGCAGGCCGAGGCCGGCGGCGACCATGGCCGCGGCCGGGGTGGTGTTGCCGATACCCATGTCACCGCTGATCAGCAGCTGGGCACCGGCGGAGATCTCCTCGCGCGCGACGGCGGCCCCTGCAGCCAGCGCGGCGCGCGTCTCGTCGAGGGTGAGCGCGTCCTCGAGGTGGATGGCGCCGCTGCCGCGGCGGATCTTGTGCGCCGTCAGCGCCGCCCTGACCCCCTCGTCGAGGTCGTCGAAGTCCTCGTCGACACCGAGGTCGAGCACCCGGACGGCGACGCCGTGGGCCGACGCCAGGGCGCTGACGCCCGCCTTGCCGAACAGGAACGTGCGGACCATCGCGCCGGTGATCGCGGGCGGGAACGCCGACACGCCATGGGCGGCGACCCCATGGTCGCCCGCGAAGATGACGAGCCGGACGTTGTCGACGGGCACGGGCGGCACCTGGCCCTGGCAGGCTGCCACCCACACGGCGAGGTCGCCGAGACGGCCGAGAGCGCCGGGCGGGGTGGCGAGCGAGGCCAGCCGCTTGGTGGCGTGGGTGCGGGCGATATCGGAGGGCGCGGACACGTAGGCCATGGCGGGGTCCTTCACGAGGTGGGCTGGAGGATCTGATCGAGGGCGGAAAGCAGTCGGTGCGTCATGGGCTCGGGTCGCACTGCGATCCGCGCCCAGGTGGAGTCGAGGCCGGGGAACGTGTCCGCACGACGCACGGCGATGCCGGCATCACGCAGGGACAGCCGAGCGCCTCCGAGGCGGGCGAGCACGAACGGGGCCGAGGACGGGACGTGCTCGATACCGCGCTCGGTCAGGCCGGCGACGAGGTGGTCGCGCCAGCGGCCAATCGCGAACGCGCGGTCCCTGGCTTCGTCCGCGGCCCGAGCGGTCGAGCACTCGACGAGGGCTGCCACTGCGGCTCCGGCAACCGACCACGGCGTCTGGACTCGCGCGAGCTGCTCGATCGCGAGTGGGTCGCCGGCGAGGTAGCCCGCCCGGACGCCGGGGATCGACCAGTGCTTGGTGAGGCTGCGGATGACGACGACACCATCGAGTCGTTCGCGGGCGAGCGACTCGACCTCGCCGGGTACGGCGTCCATGAAGGCCTCGTCGACCACGACGAGTCGACCCGGGCGTTGCAGACTCCGGATCAGCGATGCCGGATGGAGGACTCCCGTCGGGTTGGTGGGATTGCCGATCACGATGAGGTCCGCGCCGTCGGGGATCTCCGATGGATCCAGGGTGAGGTCGGGGCGGCACAACACGGTGTCAACGACGTGGCCCGCCTGCTCGAGAGCCGCGTGCGGCTCGGTGAACTGCGGGTGCACCACGACGGGATGCCGCCAGGGCTGGCGGGCGATCAGGGTGAATGCCTCGGCGGCGCCCGCGGTCGGCAACACCTCGACCACAGGCCGGCCGAGGTGCCGCGCCACTGCTGCCCGCGCCGGCGCCGCGTCCGGATAGGAGGTGTCGACGATCGACGCGTGCAGCGCGCGGTCGAGCCAAACCGGTCGCTCCCCCACGTAGACGTTGACCGCGAAGTCGAGGAGCCCGCCACCGGCCTCGGCGTCGCCGTGATGGCGGAGCGGCTCGGCGAGTGGCACGTCGACGACCATCGAGATGTGCGGGGAAGCTTTGTTCGCTGCGTCCGCAAAACGTTGGGCGAGCACCGGGTGCCCTGCCCAGTGCACGTGCAGGTAGGACGCGTGCCACGTGGCGGTCGAGAAACCGGTGGGCACTCCGTCGATCTCCCACGCGTCACCGTCACTGGCGACCGATGTCTTATGGAACTCGTGCCCGGTCACCTGCTCGCCAACCCTGGTGAGCAGCGAGTCGGTGAGCGCCGTCGCGGTCGGGTAGCGGAGTGTCAGCCGGTCGCTCATCTCGGCACTGACCGGGACGACACCAGCCATCTCGACGCCGTCGAGGGTCTCGGTGAGGTAGAGCAGCCCGGCACATTCGGCCACCGTCGGGACGCCGGCTGCAACTGCGGCAGCCAGGTCGTCGATGAGGCTGCGGTTGGCGGCCAGCTCAGCGGCGTACACCTCGGGAAAGCCGCCACCGAGGTAGATCCCCTGCGTGCCCGCGGGCAGTGCGCGGTCCACCAGCGGGTCGAACGCCACAACCTCGCAGCCGGCTGCAGCCAGCAGCTCCTCGGTCTCGGGATAGCGGAAGGTGAAGGCCCGTCCGCCCGCGACCGCGATGACGGGTCCCCCAGGGACCCGGCGCATCTCCCAGGTCGGATCCCACGGCAACGCGTCGAGCTCCGGTGCCGACCGCGCGACCGCCAGCAACCCGTCGAGGTCGAGGTACTTCGCCACTTGCTCGCCGAGCCGCCCGACCAGCG
>NZ_JAOPXV010000216.1 GCF_025964975.1 Nocardioides sp. | reverse complement strand
TCCCGACGTGGTGACGCGACATCGTTGGCCGATGCGATCCAGGGCGCACTGGAGTCCGACCCTGGAGAGGTGGAGAGGACGGTGTCGTCGGCGCGAGCCCGTTGGGAGGAATGCTTCTCACCCGCCGCCGGACGGCAACGGCTCGCACGGCTGCTCGCGGACCTGCACCAGGTGTGAGCCACAGCCTTCCTTGTCGCCACCCGTCACACCCGGGGGTTCGACGATTCACCTCACCCGCCGCCGATGGGCTCGTTACGGTGGACACAGGAACGAGGGCATCCGCACTAGGGAGATTTCAGAGCCTTGATCATCGAGCGTGACGTGACAGCGTATGTCGTCTATTCCGGCGACCCCGTGCTGCGCGCACTGGAGAAGATCACGGCCAACAAGGCGCGCGTCATCTTCCTCGTGGACGCGCGCGGGCACCTCGACGGCGTGCTCTCCGACGGCGACTTCCGGCGGTGGATCAGCACCTCCGCCAGCATCAACACCGAAGCCCGCGTCATCGAAGCGGCCAACACGAGCCCCCGGTCGCTCCCCATCGGCAGCACACCGGCCGAGATCTCGCACGCGTTCGATGCGGGTGTCGACCATGTGCCCCTGGTCGACGAACGCGGCCACCTCGTCGCCATCGCCATCAACCGCGCGGACGAGCTGCGGATCGGGCGGCACATCGTGGCCGCCGACGCCCCGACCGTCGTGATCGCCGAGATCGGGAACAACCACCAGGGCGACGTCGCCTACGCCAAGCGGCTCGTCGAGCTGTCCGCCGAGGCAGGCGCCGACATCGTGAAGTTCCAGCTCCGCGACATGGCGGCGCTCTATCGCCAAGGGACGGACGGATCGAGCGGAGAGGATCTGGGCGCGCAGTACACCCTCGACCTGCTCGCGAAGTTCAACCTCGATGCCGACCAGCTGTTCGAGGTCTTCGACCACTGCGCAAAAGTGGGCGTTGACGTCATGTGTACGGCGTGGGACCCGATCAGCGTCGACCGGCTCGTGGACTACGGCGTCACCTCGCTGAAGGTCGCCTCCGCCGACATGACCAACCACGCCCTGTTGCGCCACATGGCGACGTCCGGCACCCCCATGGTGATCTCGACCGGCATGTCCACCGAGGGCGAGATCCGCGAGACCGTCGAGCTGATCCGCGCAACCGGTGTCCCGCATGCCTTCCTGCACTGCCAGTCGACCTACCCGGCCCCCTTCAAGGACGTCAACCTCGCCTACCTCATCCGCCTCGCCGAGCTCACCCAGGGCCCCGTGGGCTACTCGGGTCACGAGCGCGGCATCCACATCCCGGTCGCCGCTGTCGCGATGGGTGCGCGCATCATCGAGAAGCACTTCACCACGGACAAGGCGCAAGAGGGCAACGACCACACGGTGAGCCTGCTGCCGGGCGAGTTCAAGGAGATGGTGCAACGCATTCGCGAAGTGGAGGAGGCGCTGGGGTCGAACTCCCCCCGCGCGGTCTCGACCGGGGAGATGATGAACCGCGTCAACCTCGCGAAGTCCCTTGTCGCGACCCGCCGTATCGAGGTCGGGCACGTGCTCACCGAGGCCGACGTCGACATCAAGAGTCCCGGTCGTGGTCTGCAGCCGAACGCCTGGGACAAGCTCGTCGGTCGTACGACGACGCGGAGCTTCGACCCCGGCGACTTCTTCTACGCCACCGACCTGGGCGCGGCTGCCGTCCGCGGCCGCGATTACAACTTCCGTCGTCCCTGGGGCCTGGCGGTGCGCTACCACGACGTCGAGTCGATGACCCGGGACACGACCCCCGACTTCCTCGAGTTCCACTTCTCCTACCAGGACCTCGACATCGACCCCGCCAAGGTGTTCTCCGCACGGCTCCCCATGGCGTTCTGTACCCATGCCCCCGAGCTGTTCGCCGGCGACTTCATCCTCGATCTCGCCTCCCCCGACAACGACGTCTTCCAACGCTCGGTCCACGAGCTGCAACGGGTGGTCGACGTGACACGGCGCCTCAAGGCGTACTTCCGTGAAGATGAAGCCGACCCGGTAATCGTGGCCAACCTGGGCGGATTCACCAAGGACGGGTTCGTCGGCGCCTCCAAGCGACGTGTCATGTACAACCGCATCGCCGACGGCCTCGGCCTCATCGACGATGCCGGTGTGCGCATCTGCGCCCAGACCATGCCTCCCTACCCGTGGCACATGGGCGGCCAGTCCTTCCACAACCTCTTCGTCGACCCGAGCGAGACCGCGAACTGGGCCAAGGAGCACGGCCGGCGCCTGTGCTTCGACGTGTCCCACTCCAAGCTCGCCGCGAACTACCTCGGCCTCTCGTTCGCCGAGACGACCGAGCTGCTGGCCCCCCACACGGACCACCTCCATCTCGTGGACGCAACCGGCGTCGACGGCGAGGGTGTGCAGGTCGGCGACGGGGAGGTCGACTGGGCGCTGCTGGCCCACCAGCTCGACCTGCTCGCGCCCGACGCCGCGTTCATCCCCGAGATCTGGCAGGGACACGTCAACGACGGGGAGGGCTTCTGGATCGCCCTCGAGCGGCTGGAGCAATGGTTCTGACCGCTCCCCCGACGGCGCTGTGGGTCATCCCGGTCAGTGACCTGGCCGGGGTTGCTCGCCACACCCTCGACGTGGCGCGCGAAGGCATCCCCGGCTGGCGGGTCGTCTTCCTCGCGCCGCCTGGCGATCTCCCGCGGGAGCTGAAGGCTGTCGGCGCCGCGGTGCTGGAGTCGCCGTTCGGACCCGGTCACGGACTCCGCGCCTCGGTGACCTCGTTGCGCCACGCCGTCACCAAGCTCCGTCCAGACGTGGTGCACACGCATCTGTCGTACGCCGACATCGTCGCTGCGCTGTCCGTCGGGCGCGGCCCTCGCCTCGTGACCACTGAGCACGGCATCGCCCACGACGATCTCGTCTATCACCGGTCCGTCGCCAAGGCTCGCGTCATGGCAGTCGTGCACACCGCGCGGCTGCGGCGCTTCGACGCCGCCATCGCCGTCAGCCGTGCCACCGCCGAGGCGATGGGCCAGAAGTGGCATCCCCGACGTGCGGTCACCGTCATCCACAACGGGCTGGACCGCCGCAGCACGCCCACGCGATCGCCGGGACTGCGCGTGCTCTCGCTGGCTCGCCTCGCGCCGGAGAAGCGACTCGACCGGCTCGTGGACGCCTTCGCGTTGCTGGCTGGTCGCCACCCCGAGGCGACGCTCACCCTGGCGGGCACCGGCCCGCTCGGGGATGCCCTGCGGCGTCAGGTCGCTGAGCTTGACCTCGATGGGCGCGTGCGGTTCCCCGGCTTCGTCGACCCGGACGCCGCCCTGGCCGACCATGACGTGCTTGCCATGCTGTCGGTCTGGGAGAACTGCTCCTACGCACTGCTCGACGCTGCTGCGGCCGGGCTGGGGGTGGTGGCCAGCGGTGTCGGCGGAAACCCCGAGATGCTGCCCGGCCGGTGCCTGGTCGACGCCACCGACGCGTCGCAAGTCGCTGGCGCGCTCGCCCGCCAAGGACGGGAGCCGAGTCAACGTCCGGGCCTGGACGACTGGTCGACGGTGGCGTCGATGACCCAGCGGATCTCCGACGTGTACGCCGCCACCGAGGGGACCAGACGGTGAAGAACGTCGCGTCCGCCTGGGTGCTGCCCGACCCCGCGGAGACCAAGGCCACACGGGCGGACTCCGAGGTGCGCATCATCGAGTTCCTGCTCTTCGCAGTGATCCCCCTGCGCACGGTCGAGGCTGCCGGCCTGCCCATCAACGAGCTGGCCGCCCTGGGGGTGGTGGCGCTCGCTGCACTGCGTCCCGCCCTGGGTCACCGCATACCCCTCCTGCGCGTCTGGGCACTCTGCGCGGCTGTGCTTGTCCTGCTCCTCTTCTCCGGCGTGGCCAACGACGTCGACTGGACCCGGCGCGTCGGTCACGTCGCGGTCTGGTGCGGTCTGATCTGGATGTGTGCGACCGGCCGGGTGTCTCTCCGCTCAGCCGCGCTGGGGCTGGGCACAGGGTTGGTCGCGGTGACCGGGTTGTACTACCTCGGCATCGGGGGCGACACCTATCCGGGGCGCCTGACTGGCTACCTCGGCGATCCGAATGCCGGCGCCTTCTTCCTCGTGGTGCTCGGGGCGCTCGTGGTGGGGTTCGCCGACGAGCGCCGCCGGGTCCGGCTGCTGCTGGCCGCTCCACTGATCGCGGGCCTGGTGCTGACGTACTCACGAACGGGACTACTGGCTCTGACCTTCGCGCTGGCGTGGTGGCTGGTGGGACGCCGTATGGGCGCTCTGGGAGGAGCAGCGTTGGTCGCTGCACTCGTGTGGGTGGTCGGCAACATCCCCGAGGACCTCCTCCTCTTCGGCCCCTTCTCCGACCGCTCCGGCAGCGACGACCTGCGCGATCGGATCGTCGCGAGGGAGCAGTCGCTGTTGGAACAGGCCCCCTGGTTCGGCAACGGGCCCGGGACCGCCAAGGTCGCCCTGGGTGAGCAGCAGCTCTTCTTCCACAACAGCTATCTCGCTGTTCGCCAGGAGGGCGGCTGGCCGCTGCTCGTCCTCCTCCTGGCGCTGATGGCGATTGCCTTCATGGCACTCTCGTCACGATCTCGTGCGGGAGACGTTCC
>NZ_JAOPXV010000215.1 GCF_025964975.1 Nocardioides sp. | reverse complement strand
GGAACATCGCCAGCGAGTCGGACAGGTGGGCGTCGAGCGGCTCCGGGGCGGCCCCGTTGCGGTAGAGCAGCTGCTTGGCCAGCGCGAGCGCGACGGGGGAGCGGTCGACGACGAAGGAGCGGGCCAGGTCGAGGGCGGCCGGCAGCAGGTCGTCGGGCTCGTGGACCGAGCGCACCAGCCGACCGGCGAGGGCCTGCTCGGCGGTGAGGATGTCGGCGGCGTACACCCATTCCAGCGCCTGCTGGATGCCGACGATGCGGGGCAGGAACCACGAGGAGCAGGCCTCGGGCACGATGCCGAGCCGGCCGAAGACGAAGCCGATGCGGGCCCTGGTCGAGGCCAGCCGCACGTCCATGGCCAAGGTCATCGTCGCGCCGATGCCGACCGCTGCGCCGTTGATCGCGGCGATCACCGGCTTCGGGCAGGCGTGGATCGCCAGGGTGACCTTGCCGCCGGTGTCCCGGACGCCAGTCTGGAAGGGCTCCTCCGTCAGGTGCTCGCGCAGTTCTTGCGCGGTCGGCGAGAGCGACTCGTCCAGGCCGAAGACGTTGCCCTCCGCGGAGAGGTCCATGCCCGCGCAGAACGCCTTGCCCTCGCCCGTGACGACGACCGCCTTGATCGTGTCGTCGTCGGCAGCGGCCAGGAAGAACGCCTCGAGCTCGCGGGCCATGGTGACGTCGAACGCGTTCAGCGCGGCGGGTCGCGACAGGGTCAGGAGGGCGACCCCGGTCTCGTCGGTCTCGACCGAGAGCGTCTCGTAGGTCACTGCTTGGGTCGCCCGGTCGGGGTACAGACGTTGGCCGGGATGACGTCGTCGGCGATGATCGCCTCGAAGACGGCGGAAGCCCGCTCGGGGTCGGCGATGATCCGGTTGGGGTCGCTCGGTGCCGACAGGTTGGGCATCGTGCACGTGCGGCTCTCACCGCTCATCGCGAGGGCGAAGCGGCCCAGCGCCAGCGGCCCCATGCCCTCGTCGATCCGGATGGCGTTGGCCGAGGCGTTGCTCACGCGCCAGTAGCGCATGGGATTGAGGAACGTCCAGGGCGACTTGGCCGCGGAGCCAAGGGCGCCGATGACCTCGCCCTGCCGACCGACGCGGTCGAGGTCGCCGAGCGCGCTGACGTAGCGCGAGCGCGAGTAGGCGAGCGCGGTCTCGCCGTCCACCTCCTGGCAGCCCTTCTTGATCTTCAGGCGCGCCTTCGGGTCGTCCATGGCGGTCTTCGGACACACCTCGATGCCGCCGAGGGCGTCGACGGTGTTGATGACACTGCCGAACCCGAGCTCGACGTAGTGGTCGATGTGGATCCCGGTCAGCTGCTCCACAGTCGCGACCAGCAACGGGGCGTTGCCCAGGGCGAAGGCCGCGTTGATCATCTGCGTGCCGTGTCCCGGCACCTCGGTCAGCGTGTCGCGGGGGATCGACATCTTCGTGTCCGGCCCGGAGCCGGTGTGGAGCACGATGATGGTGTCGGTGTTGGTCCCGCCTCTGGGGCCGGTCCCCAGCGACTTGCGCTGCTCGTCGGTGAGGTCGTCGGCCTTGTCGGACCCGACGATGAGGTAGTTGGTCCCCGGCTGGTCGTCGGGGCGATTGCCTGCGGTGGGCTCGGCGTCGACCTTGTCGATCTTCGACCACGCCCAGATGGGTACGGCGATCATGAAGGCCAGCCAGAGCAGCAGCAACAGCTTCAGGAACCCGAACCGGAAGCGAGGGAGTCGCGGGCGGGAGCGGGCGGGACTCGGGGGCGGTGCGGCGCTCGGCGTACCCCTGCCGCTGCCGGGTGGACGCCCTGATGATCCCGACGGCTGTGGCTGGGCCGGCATCACCCGGGTCTCGGGCGGGCGATCCTGGGTCGGCACCATGCGGGTGGCGTCGTCGGAGCGCGCGGAGCCCTTGGAGCCGTAGAGCCACTCGTACTCGGGGGTGCCTTCCTCGGGACCACCCTTGCCTGGGGGACGCTGTGCCATGGCCGTGACGCTACCGTGCGGCCATGAGTGAAACGCTGGCCGCTCGCACGGTGTCCTTCTCCCGGGTGTCCCTCTCGCTCGCGGCTACGTCGGTGCACGCGAACATCCTCGGCAACGTCCACGGTGGCGAGATCATGAAGCTGGCGGACTCCACGGCCGGGGCCGTCGCCTTCCGGCACAGCGGCGGTCCGGCGGTCACGGCGGCCATGGACGAGATGAGCTTCCTGCGCCCGGTGCACGTCGACGACATCGTCAAGACCTACTCCGAGGTCAACTGGGCGGGCCGCTCGTCGATGGAGATCGGGGTGCGGGTGGAGGCCCAACCGTGGGGCAACGCCTCCGACGAGCCCGTGCACGTCGCCAGCGCCTACTTCGTGTTCGTGGCCATCGACGAGGACGGGTCCCCGCGACCGGTGCCGGGGCTGATCACCCAGACGCCAACGGAGGTACGCCGCCAGCGTGAGGCCGAGATCCGTCGGGCGCACCGGCTCGCCCGCAAGCTCGAGATCGACCAGGGCCGCGAGGCCTGAGTCCGGCGTCGACCTGGTCGACGGTACACCTCGGCGCAGGGACAGCGGTGTTCCACTGCCAGCCGGTGGCAGCGGACTACCGCTGTCTTCGGCGCGTCGTACCGCGATGTGACGGGTGGGACTGGTGATACTGGGCGAGCTGACTTCCCCCAGCAGAGAGACACCGCAATGCCCTCCACCGCAGCGCCCACCGCGCAGCCCGCCCGGTTCACGACCCTGGACCGCGCGCAGCGCGTCCGCTTCCGCCGCGCCGTCGCCCTCATGGTCATGACCGTGCTGATCCCGGGCTCCGCCCAGCTGGTGGCCGGCAACCGGTGGGTCGGTCGCATCGCGACGCGGGTCTGGCTCGGGCTGGTCGTCTCGGTGCCCCTGTTGCTGGTCCTGTCCTACTTCTCGCACGACTTCGTCTTCTGGGCCATCTCCAACACGTTGGTCCTGGGCCTGGTGCGCCTCGTGCTGATGGCCCTCGCCGTGGGGTGGGCCCTGCTGTTCATGGACGCCTGGCGGCTCGGACAGCCGCTCGGGCTGCAGCAGCGCCAGCGTCTCGCCGTGGTCGGCGTCAACGGTGTCCTGTGCTTCTCCGTAGCGGGGGCGCTTCTCTTCGGAGCGCACATGGTCGGCGTACAACGCCACTTCATGCTCACGATGTTCGGCGACGGGGAGGTCGTCGGTGCCCACGACGGTCGCTTCAACGTCCTCCTGCTCGGTGGCGACTCGGGTGCCGGCAGATGGGGACTGAGGCCCGACTCGCTCACGATCGCCAGCATCGACGCTCGTACGGGCAAGACCGTGCTGGTCGGGTTGCCGAGGAACATGTCGAACTTCCCTTTCGCCAAGGACTCGGTCATGGCCAAGCAGTTCCCCAAGGGTTGGGACTGCGACGACTGCTACCTCAATGCCGTCTCCACCTGGGCCCAGGACCACACCGAGATCTTCAAAGGCTCCAGGACGCCGGGCGTGGATGCCACCGTGATGGCCGTCGAGGGCATCACCGGGCTCGAGATCAACTACTGGTCGATGGTCAACCTCAAGGGCTTCCGCAGCCTCGTGGACGCCGTGGGCGGCGTCACCCTCACCGTGCGCGACCGCATCCCCGTGGGCCTGCCGCAGGACCCGTTCTACCGCCACATCGAGCCCGGCACCCGCAAGCTCGACGGCGAGGACACCCTGTGGTTCGCCCGCGCCCGCGACGGGTCTGACGACTATTCGCGCATGGCCCGGCAGAAGTGCGTGATGAACGCGATGCTCCAGCAGGTCAGCCCCCAGGACGCGTTGGCCAACTTCTCGGAGATCGCCGAGGCCTCCTCCGAGATGGTCTCCACCAACGTTCCCTCCAGCGAGGTCGACACCTTCCTCGACCTGGCGATCAAGGCCAAGTCCCAGCCGATCGCGACCGTCAGCCTGGTGCCGCCCAAGGTCGTCACGGCCGATCCCGACATCGATCTGGTCCACTCCATGGTGGCCGCCGCCATCGACCGCGCCGAGGGGAAGAAGCCCGCGCCCGCTCCGACGACCGAGGCAGCCGCGGCAGGCGCCGGGGACGGGATGTCACCGGCTGCCACCCCGGCCGCCGAAGCCACGACGCCGGCCCCGCCGCCCTCCATGACCGGGGGCTCCATCGGCTCCCTCAAGGAGGGCTACGCCGCCAACGAGGCCGAGGACCTCGAATCGGTCTGCTGACGCGCCAGCATCTAGGGTGACCCGCGTGACCTACGGCCCCGATCGACGCGTCGTCGCCGTCGTGGTCACCTTCAACCGGCTGCCGCTCCTCCAACGGCTGGTCGCACGACTCGGCGAGACCGAGGGCGTGCACGAGGTCCTCGTGGTGGACAACGCCTCGACCGACGGCACGGGTGACTGGCTCGCCGGGACCCCCACCACCGGGGAGATCCCGGTGCTCGCGCGCACCCTCGACCGCAACCGTGGCGGCGCCGGCGGGTTCCATGACGGCCTGGCCTGGGCCATCGACCGCGACGCCGGCCTCGTGTGGTTGATGGACGACGACGGGTTGCCCGAACGTGCGTGCCTGACGCACCTGCTGGAGCACGACTACGACTTCTGGGGGCCCCTCGTCGTCGACGAGAGCGACCCCGACCAGCTCGTCTTCCCGATGCGGCTGCCCGGCAGCGCCACAGTGGTGCGCGACCTGGCCGGCGCCCGGAAGCGTGCGACCGCCGGCGTGCTGGCCGACATCGTCATCCCCTTCAACGGGGTGCTCGTCACCAGCGAGCTCGTCGACCGGATCGGGCTTCCTCGCGAGGAGTTCTTCATCTGGGGCGACGACGTCGAATACCTGTGGCGGGCCCGTGAGGCCGGAGCCCGGGTGGCGACGGTCACCGACGCGTTGGTCCTGCACCCCAGCGTCGGTGAGCTCGGGACACCGATGATGTGGGGACGTACGACCTACAACCACAGCCCGAGCGACCTCAAGCACTACTGCATGGCTCGCAACAACCTGGTCAACCTCCGCGACTACCGCGGGCCGCTCCACGCGATGGCGTTCGTGATCAAGACGCTGTGGTTCTACACCGTCACGCGGCCGAGCCTGGTCCGTCTCCGGCTCAGCGCCCGCGCAATGCTCGACGGCCTGGCAGGGGAGTACGACGGACACGAGAGGTTCCTGACGTGAGCGGCACCCCGGAGACCGTCGCCGTCGTCATCGTCACCCACAACCGGGCCGAGCTGCTGGGCCGGATGCTCGACGGTCTCGCCGCGCAGACACACCAACCCGACGCCGTCATCGTGATCGACAACGTCAGCACCGATCACACCCGCACGGTGCTCGACGCACGCACCGACCTGCCGCTCCACGTCACCACCACCGCCAGCAACCTGGGCGGCGCGGGCGGCTTCCACATCGGGATGCGGGCGGCGTACGACGCAGGCTGGGACCGCATCTGGCTGATGGACGACGACGTCGTGCCGGCGCCCGACTGCCTCGCCGTGCTGATGGCGGTCGACGAGGACTGCCTGACGAGCGTGCGCGAGGACCTCACCGGCGCGCTCGTGGAGAAGGCAGCCGTCCACTTCGACCTGCGCAACCCGCTGGCGATCCGACCCAAGCGCGCGGCAGTGGACACGGCGTACGCCGACCGCGCCAGCATGCCCGCGCTCGTCGAGGTGCAGAACGTCGCCTTCGAGGGGTTCATGGTCCGGCGCGACGTGGTGACCAGGATCGGGTTCCCGGACCCGGAGTTCTTCATCTTCTACGACGACGCGGAATACGCCGTGCGCGCGCGACGGGCGGGTTGGCGCATCTGGGCGGTGCGTGACGCCCGGCTCGTGCGACAGCTCGACTTCAACCAGCAGCACGACCTCTCGGGCTGGAAGGGGTTCTACATGTTCCGCAACCTCTTCGTCGTCCACTTCCGCCACGGGGAGAACGTGCTCGTCCGCCTCAAGCCCTGGGTGATCGTGTTCGGGGTCGTCCTGCTCAGCCCGTTGCGCGGCGGTCGTGGTGAGGCAGGCAACGTGATCCGCGCCATGCGGTCGGCGCGGGGTATGCGCCACCTCACCGGGGCGGCCGCTCCGCCTCGCTAGACTCGGCTCGCCGTCCTCGCGGCCAACCCCACTACAGGAGTCATCCCCTTGTCTCAGGGCCACAACCCTCAGCCTGACCTCGTCGTCGTCGGATCCGGCTTCTTCGGCCTCACCATCGCCGAACGCTGCGCCGTCGAGCTCGGCCTCAGGGTCCTCGTCATCGAGCGGCGCTACCACCTCGGTGGCAACGCCTACAGCGAGATCGACGAGGAGACGGGGATCGAGGTCCACAAGTACGGCACCCACCTGTTCCACACCTCGAACCAGAGGGTCTGGGACTACGTCCGCAGGTTCACCGACTTCACCAACTACCAGCACCGGGTCTTCGCGAAGTACCAGGGACAGGTCTACTCGTTCCCGATGAACCTCGCGCTCATCAACCAGTTCTTCGGCAAGGCCCACAGCCCCGACGAGGCCCGCGCGCTGATCGCCGAGCAGTCCAGCGAGATCGACACCAAGGACGCCAAGAACCTCGAGGAGAAGGCGATCAGCCTCATCGGTCGCCCGCTCTACGAGGCGTTCGTCAAGGGCTACACCGCCAAGCAGTGGCAGACCGACCCCACCGAGCTGAGCGCGGACATCATCACCCGCCTCCCGGTGCGCTACACCTTCGACAACCGCTACTTCAACGACACCTACGAGGGCCTGCCTGTCGACGGCTACACCGCGTGGCTGACGCGGATGGCCGACCACCCCAACATCGAGGTGCGGACAAATACTGACTGGTTCACGGACACCGATGATTTTCGGCAGGACGAGTTCAAGGGCAAGGTCCCCGTCGTCTACACCGGGCCTGTCGACGAATACTTCGGCAACTGCGAGGGACGGCTGTCGTGGCGCACCGTCGACCTCGAGCAGGAGACCGTCGACGTGGACGACTACCAGGGCACCGGTGTGGTCAACGCCAACGACCAGGATGTCCCGTGGACGCGGGTGCTGGAGTTCAAGCACCTGCACCCCGAGCGCACGTACCTCCCCGGCAAGTCGATCATCGTCCACGAGTACAGCCGGTTCGCCGAGGACGACGACGAGCCCTACTACCCGATCAACACCAGCGAGGACCGCGCCAAGCTGCTGAAGTACCGCGACCTGGCCAAGAAGGAGCCGATGGTGCTCTTCGGTGGTCGGCTCGGCACCTACAAGTACCTCGACATGCACATGGCCATCGGGTCGGCGCTGTCGATGTTCGACAACAAGCTCAAGCCGCACTTCTCCGACGGAGTGCCGCTCACGAGCGGAGGAGTGGACGAATGACGAGCGCAACCACGACCGGCTCCACGGTGACCCGCCTGCTGCAGCGGCAGGTCCTGCCGATCGACGGCGACACGGACGTCTTCCGCCTCTACGTCGATCCCGAGGCGGCCGTCCTCGACGCCGACAAGTACGAGGTCGGGTCCAGCAGGGCCGCGCAGAACCTCAACAGTGCGCAGATGCGTCAGTCGCTGTCGACCGGTGCCGCGATCCACCCCGACCAGATCCTGGACCGCGAGGCCCTGCTCCTGCCCGCCGAGCAGCGCATCTCCTTCGGTTCCTACTTCAACGCCTTTCCGGCTTCCTACTGGCGCCGCTACACCATCGTCACCGATGTCACCCTGACGCTGACCATCGAGGGCGCCGGCGCGACGGTGACCGTCTACCGCTCGATGGCCAACGGCCGATCGCAGCGGGTCGAGACGGTGACCACGGGCTCCGACAGCGCCTCCAGCTTCACCTTCGAGCTCTCGCTGAAGCCGTTCGTCGACGGTGGCTGGTACTGGTACGACGTCGTCGCCGGTGAGCAGGACGTCGTCGTCCGCTCCGCCGAGTGGACCGCCGAGGTGCCCGAGGACCGGGCCGTCCACGGCACCGTCGACGTGTGCATCACCACCATGAACCGTCCCGACTTCGTGGCCAAGCTGATCGGCCAGATCGCGGACACCCCGGAGCTCCGGCCCTACCTCGACGAGGTCATGGTCATGGAGCAGGGCACGCAGAAGATGAAGGACTCCGAGTTCTACCCGGCGGCTGCCAAGACGCTCGGCGACAAGCTGCGCGTGATCGAGCAGGGCAACCTCGGTGGATCGGGCGGCTATGCCCGCGGCCAGCTCGAGTCCGTCCGCAAGGGCACCGCCACCTACGCGATGATGATGGACGACGACGTCATCTGCGAGCCCGAGGGCATCATCCGGTCCGTGACCTTCGGTGACCTGGCGCGCCGCCCCACCATCGTGGGTGGACACATGTTCTCCATCTACGCCCGCACCCGGCTGCACAGCTTCGGTGAGGTCATCAACCCGTGGCGCTTCTGGTGGCTCTCCGCACCCGGCGTCTTCCAGGACTGGGACTTCGGCGCCCGCAACCTCCGCTCGACGCGCTGGCTGCACAAGCGCATCGACGTGGACTTCAACGGCTGGTTCATGTGCCTGATCCCCCGTCGGGTCCTCGACGAGATCGGGTTGAGCCTGCCGCTGTTCCTGAAGTGGGACGACTCCGAGTTCGGTCTGCGTGCCAAGGCCGCGGGCTACCCGACGGTCTCCATGCCCGGCGCCGCCGTCTGGCACATCCCGTGGACCGACAAGAACGACGCGCTCGACTGGCAGGCCTACTTCCACCAGCGCAACCGTTTCGTGGCAGCGCTGCTGCACTCGGCCTACGAGCGCGGCGGACGCATGGTGCGCGAGAGCCTCAACCACCAAGTCGCCCACCTCGTCTCGATGCAGTACTCCACCGTCGAGCTGCGACTGATGGCGCTCGAGGACGTCCTGGCGGGTCCCTACGCCCTGCACGAGAAGCTGCCGACCCGGCTGGCGGAGGTCAACGCCTTCCGCAAGCAGTTCACCGATGCCCAGCTCCAGGCCGATCCGGACACCTTCCCCGCCGTACGCCGCCACAAGCCGCCGCGCAAGGGCAAGGACGACTCCGGCGTGCCCGGACGCGCATCCCTGCTCATCCGCGCGGCCACCATGCCGCTCCGGCAGCTCAAGACCCCTCGCTCGACCTCGCGCACCAACCCCGAGGCGGAGATCCCCGCCATGGACGCCAAGTGGTACCGCATCGCGCGCTACGACTCGGCGGTCGTCTCGATGCCGGACGGCAGCTCTGCTGCGCTGTACGAACGCGACCCCGCCAAGTTCCGCGACCTGATGAAGCGCACGGTGGACATCCACGCGAAGTTCCAGCGTGAATGGCCGCGACTCGCTGCGGAATACCGCGCGGCCCTCGGAGACATCACCTCGCCGGAGGCGTGGGAGAAGACCTTCGAGCCCTGGATGACGGAGATGGCGGAGCAGGCCCCCGAGAGCCCGGTCGCGAGCTCGGCCCCGGAGGGCACCCACGCATGACGAGCACCCCCACGGGAGCCACGGTCAAGAGACGGAGCACTCCGGCAGAGCTGGAGGCGCTTCCGCTCATCCCGCCGGCCGCCACAGGTCTCGCGGAGGTGGTCCGTCGTCGCTACCTGCTGCGGATGCTGGTGGGCAACACCATCCAGTCGCGCTACCAGGGGACCGTGCTCGGCTGGGTGTGGAGCTACCTGCAGCCGGCGATCCGCTTCTGCCTCTTCTACTTCCTGTTCCAGGTGATGATCGGCCGGGGTGCCGGGATGGAGAACTTCGCGGTCCACCTGTTCGCCGGCATGGTGATCGTCCACTTCTTCACCGAGACCTTCAACGGCGGCACCCAGTCGCTGATCCAGAACCGTTCCCTGATCACCAAGCTGCCCGTGCCCCTCGAGATGTTCCCCGTCTCGCGGATGCTGGTGGCGGCGTGGCACACCATCCCGATGCTGGCCATCCTGCTGTTCGTCTGTGTGCTGCTGGGCTGGGTGCCCGATGTCGTCGGCGTGGCCGCAGCGCTCCTCGGCTTCACCCTGACCGCGCTGCTGGGACTCGCGCTGGGGCTGGTCTTCAGTGTCGCCAACGTCTTCATGCGTGACTTCGGCAAGGTGGCCCAGACGCTCACCCAGTTCGTCACCTTCAGCGTGCCGATGATGTACCCCTACACGTTGGTGCAGGACCGCTTCGGCGAGCCGGTCGCGTCCTACTACCTCTTCAACCCGTTGGCCGAGGCCGTGCTGCTGATCCAGCGCGGCTTCTGGACCGGCACCACCAGCGACCCGGCGTACACCGAGGGCATCCACCTGCCCGACCACCTCTTCACCCGCGGACTCATCATGACCATGGTCGCGCTCGTCTGCGTGGTGCTCGCGCAGCGTCTCTTCTCCCGGCTCGAGTCCCGCGTGCCGGAGCGCCTCTGATGAGCACCCCACGAAACTGCGAGCTTCCTCCGCTTCGCTCCTCCAGCCCATACTTCCGCGGGGACCTCGCATGACGACCATGATCCAGGTGGAGAACGCCACCAAGTCGTTCACGATGTCCTACCAGCGCTCCCTCAAGCAGATCGTCCTGGCCAAGGCACGAGGCCGCAAGACCCACGACGTCTTCAACGCGGTGGACGACGTCAGCTTCACGGTGCAGGAGGGCGAGTCGATCGGTCTGATGGGGCTGAACGGCTCCGGCAAGTCCACCCTGCTCAAGCTCGTCAGCGGCGTCATGCGGCCCGACGCCGGGTCGGTGCTCACCCGCGGCCGGATCGCCGGCCTGATCGCGACCGGCGCCGGGTTCGACCCGCAGCTGAGCGGACGCGACAACCTCTTCCTCAACGCCGCGATCCTGGGCATGTCCCGGGCCGAGACGCTGCGCAAGTTCGACGAGATCGTCGACTTCGCCGATCTCGGCAAGTTCCTCGACACCGAGGTCGCCTACTACAGCTCCGGCATGAAGGCACGACTCGGCTTCGCGGTGGCCATCAACGTCGATGCCGACATCTTCATCGCCGACGAGGCGCTCGCGGTGGGGGACCGGCCGTTCAAGCGCAAGTGCAAGAGGCGCATGGACGAGATCGTGGCCTCGGGCGTCACGATGTTCTACGTCTCGCACGCGCCGGGGTCGGTCCGCAACCTGTGCAGCCGCGTCCTGGTCCTCGACCACGGCAAGCTCGCCTTCGACGGTGACGTGGACGAGGGCATCGCCTTCCTGGAATACAACGATGACGACGACGAGCGCGGTCGTGGCAACGCCGACGACGGGCTCGGCGCCGACATCTGATCCGGTTCGCCCGGGGCTGAGGGGCCGGCCGTGGGCGCGCTCCCGACTTGGGCGCGCGCACGCTGCGGCGTACGCCGCGAGGGACTTCGCGAGGGTTCCGTCACCTTCCTGTGTGTTGCAACACGCGGGAACGTTCGATTCCCCCGGGTAGCCGGGGGATCAGTAGCCGAGGCATCAGGGGACGCCCAGGTGGAGAGCGTCGGGGGTGCTTGCGACGGTCGTGGGCGGGTCGGAACGCTGCGCTCACCCCGAAAGTCGGGGGTTATGTGCCCAGAAACTTGACAATTCGGATGGTGACCGGCGTGTCGACTGGAAATTACAACGTTGTAGTTACTCAGATCCTCTAGCAAACGCCTGTGACTGGTGTGACCCTTGCTACTCGTGTGACCTTCCCCGCGCACTGGAGTAGCCAAATATGCGTCCTGTTCAAGCCCGTTTCGTCACCGCCTGTCAGCAGCTGCTGGCACTCGGTGTGGTCCTGGCCGTCATCACCCCTGCCGCCAGCGTCCTGTCCCTCGACATCGTCGGCGCGCCCTCGCGTCCCGGCGGCTCCCCGGCGCCACTGAGCGGTGCGCTGAGCTCGGCCACCGTGCCCACCTCGACGGTGGAGCCTGAGGTGACCGAGGTGCCGCTCACCAGCCTCGCCGGGAGCGCGCGCGCCCTCACCGGCTCGACGGTCCAGCGCCAGTCCCTCTCAGCCACGACGGTCACCAGCCGCCCGCAGGTCGTCACCGGGTACGGCGCGGTCGGGGTCACCTGGGCCGGCGGGCAGGACGTGGCCGAGGACGGGATCGAGATCCAGGTCCGGACCCGCGAGGGCGACGAGTGGACCGACTGGTCCCCGCTGGAGTACCACGACGACCACGCCCCCGACGCGGGCACCGCCGAAGCGCGGAACGCGCGTCCCGGCACCGACCCGCTCATCGTGGGCGACGTCGACTCGGTCCAGGTGAAGGCTGCCGTCGACACGAGCAGCACCGCCGTGCTGCCCAGCGACCTCACGCTGGCCGTGATCGCGCCGGGCACCGCCGAGGAGACCGAGAAGCAGGCTCCGGCCGAGGGACCGTCGCCGGAGGAGGAGTTCGAGGAGCGCAGCGAGGGCGCGATCTCCCTGCGCTCGGCCGCGACGACACCGCCCATGCCGACCATCTACTCGCGCGCCCAGTGGGGCGCCAACGAGTCCCTGCGCAACAAGTCGGCACTGCGCTACGGCACGGTCAGCGCGGGCTTCGTGCACCACACGGTCAACGCCAACGACTACACCGAGGCCCAGGTGCCCGGCATCCTGCGCAGCATCTACGCCTACCACGTGCAGTCCCGCGGCTGGAGCGACATCGGCTACAACTTCCTGGTTGACCGGTTCGGTCGCATCTGGGAGGGTCGCTACGGCGGCGTCGACAAGAACGTCGTCGGTGCGCACACCCTGGGCTACAACGACTACGCATTCGCGATGTCGGCCATCGGCAACTTCGACGTCGTCGCCGCGCCTGACGTGATGCTGCGCTCCTACGGAGCGCTGTTCGAGTGGAAGCTGGCCCTCAACGGCGTCAATCCCGACTCCATGTCGCAGCAGGTCGGCCGGTCGACCTTCGCGGCCATCAACGGCCACCGCGACGCCGGGTCGACGGCGTGCCCGGGCCGCTACCTCTACGCCAAGCTGGCCACCATCCGGTCCTACGCCTCCTCTGCGGCCCCGGCTCCGCCGCCCGCCCCGGTGCCGGCACCCCCGCTCGAGATCACCGACCCCGCGCCGCAGTCCAACCTGGTCGGTGCCGGATATCCGGAGCTGGTCGTCCGTCGCGCCAGCGACGGCCAGGGCCTGATCCTGCCGACCGGCGGGCTCACCTCCTTCAGCAAGGCCACGGTCGTGTCCCGCAAGGGCTGGAGCAACCGGCCCGAGGTGCTGATCACGCCTGACGTGACCGGTGACGGCGTGCTGGACCTCGTCTCCACCAGCGAGCAGGGCGTGCTGCGGATCCGTCCGGGCAAGGGCAACGGGAAGTTCAAGGCGACGTCCAAGGTCATCACGGCCACGGAGGGCCACACCCTGATGACCGCGGTCGGCGACATCAACAAGGACGGCCGCAACGACCTCGTCGCCCGCTACAAGGGCCGCATGGTGGCACTCCTCGGCACGCCCAAGGGCGGCTTCAAGCGCTCCATCCTGGCCAAGGGCATGGGCAGCTACACCCAGTTCATCGGCGTCGGCGACCAGAACAGCGACGGGTCGCCCGACCTCGTCGCCCGGGACACCAAGGGACGTCTGTTCCAGTTCGCCGGCACGGGAACCGGCACCTTCGGCGGCCGGACGGCCGTGCCCGGGTCCTGGTCGGCGTACAACCGGGTCACGGGTGGTGCCGACGTCAACGGTGACGGCCGCGGCGACCTGGTCGCCCGCACGCCCAAGGGGAAGGTCTTCATCCACACGGCGCACGGCGACGGCTCCTACTCGCTGGCGATGGGTCCCGCCGCCAACGTGCGTGCACTGCGGTCCCTGACCTCTGCGGGCAACCTGGTCGGCGACGCCGCACCGGACATGATCGGCGTCAAGGACAACGACCTGGTGGTGGTGCCCAACAAGGGCACCTTCGACCTCGGTGCGCCGATCGACACCGGGGTGTCCTTCGCGGGTGCGACCTCGATCATCAACGCCGGCGACTGGGACCGGGACGGTGCCGGAGACGTGATCACCCGCGCTGCTGACGGCAGCCTGCTGCTCTACCGGGGCAACAACCTCGGCCGATTGGCCGCCCCGAGCCCGCTGGGGACCGGGTTCAGCGCGGTCGAGGGGCTCACGGCCGCAGGCGATGTCACCGGCGACGGTTTCCCCGACCTCCTCGGGACCCTCTCCGGAGCCCTGAACGTGTTCGCGGGCACCGGGACGGCGATCTCGGCCGGCCGGACGGTCGCCGGTCGCACGGTCGCGCGGACCGGCCTCCCCGCCGACCTGACGCCCTTCGACTGGGTGGTCCCGGTCAGCGACATCAAGGCGAAGGGGACCGGGGACTACCTCGTACGCCAACCGAGCACCGGCTACCTCTACGTCTACACCGGCACGCGATCCGGCGTCGCGCCGCCGCGTCTCCTCGGCGAGGGACTGGGGGCCTACGACCTGGCCGGCTGAGGCACAGCGGCACTCAGAGCCGGTGCGTGGCGCGTTCGGCGTCGTACGTCGACTGCGACTGGCCGGCCGCGAGGTGCCGCACAAGAACCAGCGATCCGCCCAGTGCGAGCGGCTCGGTGAGGGTGACGATCCCCGGTGGGGAAGCCGGGTTCGTCGCCGAGAAGAGACGGCCGCCGTCGGTGAGGACACTCCCGGCGGCGGCCGCCTGCATCATGTCGGCCTGCGTCAGCCGGCTGCCGGGAGCCTCCACGGCCACGTCCGTCCCGGTGGGTGCGTCCCAGGCGGTGAAGGCGTCGGGTTGGGTCCACACCTCGATGCCGACGTCGTGCACGCCGGGTGGGACGGGCTCGTCGAAGCGCACGCCGAGCGGCCGCAGGCTGCAGGCGAAGACCGGCAGGTCGTCGGCGCGCTCGCTCCAGGACGCCAAGGTGTCCGGTCCGCACACGACCGCATGGGGGTCGTCGTCGGCGGTGACGGCCAGGCCGATCGTCCAGGCGGCGCCCAGGAACACCGGCCCGAGCCAGTGGGTCGGGAGGTCGAGGCGGAGGCTCATACCGCGCTCGAGCTCGCCCTCCTCGACGAGGAGACCGGCAGCCTTGGCCACCCAGTTGGCGTAGGTCGTGAGCGACAGCTCGACGCGTTCGCCCGTCGCGTGGTCGTAGAAGGTGATGAACGGGCGCGACGCGTCGCCGCGCAGCTGTCGGGCCAGCTCGGCCGGGAAGGTCGTCACGGCCCCGAGCCTAGGGTTGCGGCCCAGCGGGTCTCGGCGGTGGCCTACTGTCGCGCCCATGAGCGAGCCCAACCGCGAGCCCAACCGCGAGCCCAACCGTGCCGACCAGTTCTCTCACGAGCTCGACCGCTTCTGGGCCGTGATCCCTGCGGGCGGGGCGGGCACCCGGCTGTGGCCGTTGTCTCGGCAGACCTCACCGAAGTTCCTGCACGACCTCACGGGCACGGGGCGCACGCTGATCCAGGCGACGTACGACCGCCTGGTGCCGCTGGTGGCCGACCGGATGATCGTCGTCACGGGTCAGGCGCACCGGGACGCGGTCGTCGCCCAACTCGGTGCCCTCGGCCCGGATGCTGTCGTGGCGGAGCCGTCCGCCCGTGACTCGATGGCGGCGATCGGCCTCGCCGCCGCGCTCATCGAGGCGCGCGACCCCGATGCGGTGATGGGCTCCTTCGCGGCCGACCACGTCATCTCGGCCGACGAGGCGTTCCGCGCGGCCACGGCCACGGCGGTCGAGGCGGCACGGGCGGGGTGGCTGGTGACGATCGGCATCGAACCGTCGCACCCGGCAACGGGCTTCGGCTACATCAGCGTCGGTGACGCGCTGGACGACGTGCCCGGCGTCTTCGCCGTGCGTGAGTTCGTCGAGAAGCCGTCGGCCTCGGTGGCCGCCTCCTACGTGTCGGCCGGCTACCGCTGGAACGCCGGCATGTTCGTCGTACGCCCGGGGGTGCTGCTGGACCTCCTCGCCGAGCAGGACCCGGAGTTCACCGCCGCTCTGCGAGGCATCGCCGCCGATCTGTCGACGCTGGGCGACGTCTGGCCGAGCCTGCCGAAGATCGCGGTGGACCACGCCGTCGCCGAGCCCGCTGCCGCGGCGGGTCGTGTCGCGGTGGTGCCGGGCGCCTTCGGGTGGGACGACATCGGTGACTTCGCCTCCCTCGAGGCCCTGCTCAGGACCGGCGACGCGATCACCGTGCTCGGCAACGCGGGGCTCGTCCGCGCCATCGACGCGTCGGGTGTCGTCGTGCCGGCCAGCGGCCGGGTCGTGGCAGTCGTGGGGCTCGACGACGTGGTCGTGGTGGACACCGGTGACGCCATCCTCGTCACCACCCTGGAGCGGGCGCAGGACGTGAAATCGATCGTGGCCGCCCTCAAGGAGGACGGCCACGACCACCTCGTCTGAGGTGCGAGCGGGGTCAGGTCAGGCGGCCCCGGGCTCCGGCGAGTCGAGGTAGGGGTACTTCTTCATGAAGTCGTCGAGCGCGGCACCGCTGGGGGCCGAGCAGTACTGGAAGACGCCGACCTGCTTGTCGGGGGCCGTCTCTCCAGCGCCACCGACCGACCAGTGGGTGAGGGCCACGTGCTCGCCGCCCGGGAACGGCTCGCCGTCCTCGGAGGTCCAGGGCGCCGCGATGAACTTGTCGCGGAAGTTCGAGGTGCCCTGCAGCTTGTCGGCAATGCCGCGCAGGTCGTCCATCATGGCGTCGTCGGCCGCGACCGTCTTGTCGTACCAGAGGATCGTGTAGCCGTGCTCGAGGTTGTGCACGAGCTCGCCGACGTCGGGACGGTCCGAGGCGGCGTACAGCTTGCGCTCCATCGTCGCTGGCGCGTCGTAGTGCTGGCCGAAGGCCGGGGGAGAGTCCTCGTAGGCGATGGGGGTCCCGGGCGGGACGTGGTCCTGGGTGCCGTTCGCCTTCTTGGTGGTGACCTCGCTGCACGCCTCGGCGGATGCGCCGATCTCGTCGAGGGACTTCGACGAGAAGGCGCGCAGGTCGTACCAGTCCTTGATGGGCTGGTAGGCGGCAGCCGCCACGATCAGCAGGGCGATGGTGAGGCAGACGCCGACGATCGCGAAGCCTCGCCGTTTCTCGGCGCCCTTCTGCTTGTTGCGGATGGAGTCGATGACCGCCTGGCGGTCGGTCCGTTCCTTCTTGGCCACAGCGTGTGAGTCTCTCGAAGTCGGTGGGCTCGCCCTGTCAACAGGCGGGGTCGGGGGCAGAGTCTACGGAGTGGCCGCGACGACGCGAGTCGAGACTCCCGATTCGCCGGCTCGCCAGTCCAGCACCCGCCAGCCGTGGGCGAAGCAGACGGCCTCGACGACCACGCGCTCCGGCCGCCCGCTGATCTCCAGGTCGTACGCCGCAGGGCCCTCCCCGTCGAGAGCGACGGTGCCGATCCGTCCGGTGGCGTGCACGCGACCAACGGCCTCCACCAGCTCGCTGACCTCGACAGACGCGCCGAAGGGCGACCGGTCCGCCTCGTGCCCGGCCAGTGCCCGGATCACGGCCTCGCGTGCGCCGTACCCGAAGAGATCGGCACCCTCGGGACGGATGAGCGAGGCCGCTCCTGCTCCGTCGTCGTCGATGGGCAGCACGAGGTCGCCCCGGCCGCGGACGACGGCGACCGGCCGGCCGCTCAGCTTGCCCTGCACCAGGTCGGCTGCCCCGGCGATCTCGTCGGCCACGGCCGGCAGGGTGACGACGAGGTCGTTGCCGTGGGCGTCCACCTGCCCGGCGTAGTCCTCGGCGACGCGGAGGCCGGCGGCCCCGACGGCGATGTCGGTCTGGCCGTCGCGCCACGCGCGTCCCGCGGTGTCGGTGACGATCACACCGACCCGGGTGCCGGTGAGGTCGTGCAGCCGGGCGCGCAGGGCTCGGGCGCTGGCGTCCGGGTCGAGTGGCAGCAGCACGATGGAGCCCGCCTCGACGTTCGACGCGTCGATCCCGGCGGCGGCCATCGTCAGGCCGAGCCGGGTGCGCACGATCGTCGTGGGCCCCCGGCGCGCGACGACCCGTCGAGTCTCCTCCGCCAGCGCGTCGTCGCGGTCGCCGGAGCGCACCCGGCCCTCCGCCTTGCTGACGACCTTGCTCGTGACGACCACGATGTCTCCGTCAGCCAGCACCAGGGCCTCGGTGATCAGCGAGGCGAGGTCGGACCCGGGCGTGATCTCGGGCAGGCCGTCGGGCGCCGTGACGTCGAGCCGGTTACCGCCGGAGGAAGGGCCGATGGTCACGCCGGCCGGACCAGGTCGATCGCAGCGGCCGCCATCGCTGCCGTCGCGTCGTGGTCGGTCATCATCAGCGGCACTGCGGCGCAGGCGATCCCCGCGGACTCGACCGCGGCGACGTGGGAGCTGTCGGAACCGTCCACGAGCCACCCGTCGAGCACCCCACCTGCGGCGCGCGAGCCGTAGTGGAGGGCGACGGCGGCCGCCGTGACGTCCACGCCGATGGCGTCGAGCATCTGTTTCGCCATCCCGTGGACGTGGGTGTCGGCGACGATGGGGGAGAGACCCACGACCGGAGCAGCCGTGCCGGCCAGCGCCTCGCGGATGCCGGGGACCCCCAGGATCGTGCCCACCGAGACCACGGGGTTGGACGGCGGCAGGATGACGAGATCAGCCTCGGCGATCGCGTCCAGCACCCCGGGCGCGGGCGTCGACTGCTCCAGCCCCACGAAGACGAGTGCCTCCGCCGGGACCTCGGCACGCAGGCGCACCCAGTACTCCTGGAAGTGGATGACGCGCCTGCCGCTCGGTTCCTCGAGGTCGGCGACTGCGACATGCGTCTCGACCCTGTCATCGGTCATCGGCAGCAGCCGCACTCCGCCCCAGGAGTCCGCCTGGCTCCACCGCCGGCACAGCGCAGCCGTGACCTCGGACAGCGGGTAGCCGGACTCGAGCATCTGGGTGCGGACCAGGTGGGTCGCGATGTCGCGGTCACCCAGCCCGAACCAGGTCGGCTCGACGCCGTACAGCGCGAGCTCGGTCTTCGCGCTCCAGGTCTCCTCGCGACGGCCCCACCCGCGCTCGGTGTCGATGCCGTCCCCGAGGGTGTACATGACGGTGTCGAGGTCGGGGCAGACCTTGAGGCCGTGGATCCACAGGTCGTCCGCCGTGTTGGCGATGACCGTGACCTCCGCATCGGCCGCAATGCCGGGCAACGAGCCGCGGGCGATCCCGTGCAGCAGCCCCTGGATGAACCTGGCTCCACCCACCCCGCCGGACAGGACCGTGATCTTCTGCATGCGGACAGCCTGCCCTACCCCACATTCGACCGCTGCTCGCCGTCCGCGGACCGATGGGGCCATATCAGATCCGGGCTTGACTTACGGGTACGACAGGCATGTAATTCCCACAGTGTTGTTCACACCGTTCAGCACTCGCACCACATCACCGGGTCGAAAGGGCGAAAGCCATGAGAGCAGAACTGTTTCTCCTTGAGCCGGACGCCGAAGACATGGGCTGGCAGGACCGCGCTCTCTGCGCGCAGACCGACCCCGAAGCCTTCTTTCCCGAGAAGGGCGGATCCACGCGCGAGGCGAAGAAGGTCTGCCTGACGTGCGAGGTCCGCAACGACTGTCTCGAGTCCGCGCTCAGCAACGACGAGCGCTTCGGCATCTGGGGCGGCCTGTCCGAGCGGGAGCGCCGCAAGCTGAAGAAGCGGGCCGTCTGAGCCGCACCACCCCACGCAGCACCAGCACGCAGTCACGTCCCGGGTCGCCTGCGACCCGGGACGACTGCATTTCGGCTCCATTTCGGGGGTCGCCCGGGGGATGGCTAGGGTGCTGCGGTGACCGTCACCGCCCTTCTCGTCAGCCATGACGGGGCGAGGTGGCTGCCGGCGGTCCTGGCAGGAGTGGCTGCCCAGCACCGGCGTGTCGACGCCTTCGTCGCCGTCGACACCGGCAGCGGCGACACGAGCGCCGACCTCGTCGCCCGAGCGTGGGGCGAGGACTGCCTCCACGTGGTCGACAGCTCCACCACCTATCCGGAGGCCGTCCGCGCCGGGCTCGCGGCCCTCGCGCCGCGCGCCTCGGACGACGAGTGGATCTGGCTCCTGCACGACGACGCCAACCCGCACCCGGACGCGTTGCTGGCGCTGACCCTGGCCATCGAGGAATATCCCGGGGCCGACATCTTCGGTCCCAAGCTCCGCGAATGGCCCTCGCTGCGGCGACTGCTGGAGGTCGGGCTGACCATCAGCGGCACCGGTCGTCGGGAGACCGGGCTGGAGCGGGGCGAGTACGACCAGGGCCAGCACGACGAGGCCCGCGAGGTGCTCGCGGTCAACACGGCCGGGATGCTCGTACGTCGCAGGGTGCTCGAGGAGCTCGGTGGCTTCGACGACGAGCTGCCGATCTTCGGCAACGACATCGACTTCGGCTGGCGCGCCGCCGAGGCGGGCCACCAGACGATGGTGATCCCGCAGGCGGTCGTCTTCCACGCCGAGGCCGCCCACCGTGGGGCCCGGCGCACGACATTGACGGGCACGCACACCCACTACCAGCAGCGGCGGGCAGCCCTCTTCACGCTGCTGGCCAACGCCCCGACGCGCAGGCTGCCGTGGCAGCTCGTCCGCCTGTTCCTCGGGTCGATGCTGCGCGTGATCGGGTTCCTCGTCGTGCGCTCGGTCGGCGAGGCGTTCGACGAGCTCGGCGCCGTCGTGTCCGTCTACTCCCGGCCCGGTCACCTGCTCGCGGCCCGGAGGGCCCGCGCCGAGCGACGGGTGGACGATCCGGTCGACGTGCGCAGGCTGCTCGCCCCCGCCTGGGTGCCCTACCGGCACGGCCTGGACTTCGTGACCGACCTGACCGCAGCCGCCACCAGCCAGGCCGCAGACGTTGCCGAACGCCGGCGCGCGGCCAAGCTGGCCGCCGCCGAGCCGGCCAAGGACGAGCGGGGACCGCGAACGAGCAGCGACGAGGAGGAGGACTTCCTCCAGGACTCGGGTTTCGTCGCGCGGTTCGTGACGAGCCCGGTCGCCATGTCCCTGACCATCTTCGGCCTCCTCGCGATCGTCGCGGCGCGTTCCGCCTTCGGCTCGATCACCGGAGGCGCGCTGTCGCCGGTGCCGGGCGAGGTCGCGGACTGGTGGCGCCTGCACGCCGAGAGCAGGCACCCCCTGGGCACCGGCACCGACGTTCCCGCGCCTGCCTACGTCCTGGCCTTCGCGCTGCTCGGCACCCTCCTGGGCGGTAGCACCGGAGCGGTGATCTCGGCGCTGATGCTCCTCGCGGTTCCCTTCGGGGCCTGGGGCGCGTGGCGGCTGCTGAACGTCGTCGCCCACCTCGTGGACACCCGCGACCTGCCCCGGGGCGTGCACGTGTGGGGGGCCGTCACCTATGGACTGGTCCCGGCCACGTCCGGCGCCTGGGGCGAAGGCCGCTTCGGCACCGTGGCCGTGGCCGCGCTGCTGCCCTGGGCGGCCCGTGCTGCCCTGGGCTTCGCCGACCCGGAGCCCGACGGCCGCTGGCGCGCGGCGTGGCGCACTGCCTTGCTGGTCGCGCTGAGTGCGGCGTTCGTGCCGGGACTGTGGCTGTTCGCCCTGTTCGCGGCTGCCATCGTGTTCGGCGCAGCAGTCTTCGTCGCACCGCGGCTGCTCAAGGACCGATCCGCCTGGGCTCCGCCCGTGGTGAGCCTGCTCGCCGTCCCGGTCCTTCTCGCACCGTGGTCGATTCCCCTCGTCACCACCGGTTCCGCACCGGGGCTGCTCCTGGAGGCCGGCCGGCTTCCCGGTGACCAGGTCGACTTCGTCGGGTTGATCACGGGTCGGCTCGGCGACGTGGGTGCACCCTGGTGGATCGGTGCACTGCTCGCCGTACTCGCCGTGCTGGCCCTGGTCCCACGATCGACCCGCGTGCCGGTGACCATCTGCTGGCTGGTCGCCCTCGCTGCCGCCGTCGTGGCTGCGGGCCTGGCGTGGGTGACGCTGTCGTTGCCCGCGGCCGTGACCCGACCGAGCCTCGGCCTGTTCGTGGTGATCCTGCAGGGGGTGGCAGTCATCGCCTCGGTGCTCGGAGCGGCGGCCTACGCGCGCCGGCTCCGAGCGGGTTCCGCGCACCCGCTGTGGCAGCGCGCCGCTGCGGGCCTGCTCGCTGTCGCCGCCGCCGTGGTGCCCTTCGGCGGCCTGGTCTGGTGGCTGGCCGACCATGACGACGCCCTCACCCGCACGGAGCAGGCGGTCGTCCCCGCCTACATGGAGCAGAGCTCCCAGCTCGGCGACGAGCACGGCGTGCTCGTGGTCCGCGGCTCGATCGATCGCGGCATCGACTACGGCATCCGCCGCGGCGACGGGATCACGCTCGGCGAGGACGAGGTCCTCGCGCTCTCCGACGTCGACGGGGACTTCGACGCCGCCGTGCGCGCCCTCGTCTCGTCGCCGACCTCGAACGTCGTCAAGTCGCTGGGGGACGCCGGGATCGAATACGTCGTGCTTCCGTCCCCGGCCGACGGCACCATCGCCGCGGCCCTGGACGCCACGGCCGGCCTCGACCAGGCCAGCGCCGAGAACCGCTCGACCCGCGCCTGGCGGGTGGACCGCCCGTTGGCGGCCGACGACGTCGAGAGTCGCACCAGCGCCTTCCGCACCGTGCTGCTGGTCCTGCAGGGCCTGGCCATCCTGGTCGCGCTCGTGCTGGCCGCGCCCACGCTCAGGAAGGGCCGCGATGACTGAGCCGGCCACCGGGGCGTCCGGACGTCGTTCGGGCCGGGTGCGGATCGCCCGCTTCGGACCCCTCGAGGTGCTTGCCGTGCTGCTGCCCGTGCTGACGGTGGCTGCGCTCGCCCTGGTGCGGCCCGTCGACGAACCGCCGGTGCTGCTCCCGCCCACGGCGGCGCCCCTCTCGCGCACCACGCTGGTCTGCCCCAGCGCCGTCCCCCGCACCGGCACCGTCGCCCTCGCCAACGCCGACGGCGTGCGGGGCGAGCTCGAGATCCGCCTCCGGGCCGACGAGACCCAGGCCATCGACGGCACGGCTCGGACCGGGCTGAAGGCGTCCTACGTCGCCCAGGCCGAGGGTGAGCTCGCGGCCGGACTCGTCGGCACGCGGTATGGCGACCGCGCCGCCACTGCCTGCGCGGCACCGCAGCCCGAGCAGTGGTTCACCGGGGTCGGTGCCGCTGCTGAGCACTCCTCGACCCTCGAGCTGGTCAACCCCGACGGCGGGCCGGCGGTGGCCGACGTCACGGTGCTCGGTCCGGACGGGCCGCTGGAGGTCCCGGCCCTCCGCGGCGTCACGGTGCCGGGCGGACGGACCTTGCGGTTCGACCTGTCCGAGGTCGTGCCGTCGCGCGACGAGCTCGCCCTGCAGGTGCTGGTGTCGAGGGGCCGGCTCGGCGTCCACGTCGTCGACGAGGTGGACGAGGTCGGTCGCGGCGTCCGTACCCGGGACTGGCTGCCCGCCCAGGGCGAGCCGGACACGTCGGCATACCTGCTCGGACTCGGCGGGAAGTCCGGTGACCGTACGCTCGTCGTGGCCAACCCCGGGGACAGCGAGGCGCGCGTGGGTATCGAGGTGATCACCAAGGAGAGCCAGTTCGCTCCTGCTGACCTGGACGAGATCCGGGTGCCGCCGCACTCCACGAAGACCGTCGACCTGACCGAGCTCCTGGCCGACAGAGCGACGCAGGGTGCGACGGGGCTGGTGCTCGACGCCACCACGCCCGTGACGGCCGGACTGCGCACCGTGGCGAGGGGCGACGTGTCCCACGCCGTGGCCGGCGGGCGGATCGTGGAGCGGGCGGCGCTCTCCCTGCCGAGCGGACCCTCGCGCCTGGTGCTCGGCGGGGCCGACGGCGTCGGGGTGGCGACCTACGTGGTGCGCGACGAGGACGGCGCGGAGATTGCTCGCGAGCGCGTCGAGCTCACCCCGGGGGTCGGCACCCGCATCAAGCTCCCCTCCGACGGCGCGCTGCTCGACCTGAGCGTCCAGCGCTCCAGCATCATCGCCGCGGTCGAGGTCGGCCCGCCCGGGCTCGCGGTCCTCCCGCTCTCCGAGCTGGTCGTCGACGCCCGGGTGCCCGACGTGCGGCCGGCCCTTCGTTAGAGGTCGTGCTAGTCGTCGTACCTCGGGTCGATCTCCTCGGGCTCCCGTCCCAGCAGCTCTGCGACCTGCTCGACGACCACGGTCAGGACGAGTGCGTCGAGCTCGGTGCGAGACTCGCAGCGGTGCTCGATCGGTCGCCGGAACAGCACCAGCCGGCTCGGATCACCACCAGTGCCCCGGATCAGCGACGAGAGCGGGACCGTCTCCTCGCCCCAGTCGTCGGGGAGCAGCGGGGTGTCCTCGACGGCATACTCGACCAGCCCGAGCTCGCGGTGCCAACGCGCGTCGATCTCGGTGACGGTGTCGAGCACGAGGCGGTCGAAGCGCTCGCGGCGGCTCGGGCGCTCGGGCGTCCCGGGATCTCGCGGCACGATGCCGGGCCCGCGCATGCCACGCCCGCGGCGGTCCCGGGTCGACCGCTTGGACTGGTTCACGACCGCGAGCCTAAACCGACGACGCAGTCCTCACGGGTAGCGTCTGGCGCGTGAGTCTCCGTCGCTGTTCGCGCACCGCCTGCGGGCGCAGCGCCATGAACACGCTGACCTACGTCTACGCCGACCAGACCGCTGTCCTGGGGCCGCTCTCGACGTACGCCGAACCGCACGCCTACGACCTGTGCGACATCCACAGCGAGCGGCTCTCCGCCCCGCGTGGCTGGGAGGTGCTGCGGCTCGCCGCGGACAAGTCCTCCCGGGGACCGAGCTCGGACGACCTGCTGGCCCTCGCCGACGCCGTCCGCGAGGCCGCTCGGCCACCTGAGCGGCCCGCGCCGATCCACTCGACCGACGACCCGCGGCGCGGCGAGAAGCGCGGGCACCTGCGGGTCCTCACCTCGGACTGAGGGCACGAGCCAGATGTCGGCTGGACCGTCATCGGGTGGGTCTGGGCCCTCGTCGTCGCGTTGCGGCCGCCGCGGGTCGCCGAGGTGTGACAGGCCTGGTCCCTGCGGGCCTCAGACCACCTGCTGATCCCCGAGTGCCAGCTGCAGGGCGGCCAGCCCTCTCGAGCTGTGGCTCTTCACCGTCCCCTCGGCCAGGTTGAGCTCACGAGCCGTCTCGCGGACGTCGAGACCCAGCCAGTGCCGGGGCACGACGAGCTTGCGCTGTACCTCCGGCAGCGACTGGACGGCCTCGATGAGCGCGGACTGCTCGTCGCTGCCGAGCCGTTCTCGACCCGGCACCTCCGCGCCGGAGTCCAGGGAGACGGTCCGGACCCCGCGTTGCCGCGTGCGGTGCGCGTCGATGTTGGCGTGGACCAGGATGCGGCGGACGTACGCCTCCGGATTGCCGTCCTTCGCGACGCGGGACCAGGCGGCGTAGAGCTTGATCAGCGCCGTCTGGAGCAGGTCATCAGCATCGTGCCAGTCGCCGCACAGTGCGAGCGCCATCCGCCGGAGATGGTCCTGGCGGGCCAGGACGAAGGCTGTGTACGCCGCCTCGCGATCGTTGCGCCTCATGGGGCCTGCGATTCGGAGTGGCCGGGACAGTCGATGCCGAGGGAGGCGTCGCCGCATCTTTGGAACTGGGACTCCGGCAAGTAGACGACCTCGGGGTCCGCGTCAGCGATGCGGGCGGTCACGCAGAGCCGGGCGCCGTCGACCTCGATGATGGCACTCACGCCCTACGCCTGGTCGCCCCCGCCCTGACTGGTCTGCTCGAGGATCGAGGCACCCTGGTGCGCCGTCAACCGCCCGTCGCCACTAAGCGTGACCCATCCGGGAGGCTCGCCGTCGGTGAACATCGGAGCCGTGTTCAGGACGGCGATCTCGTGGACCCACTGCTCGAAGGTCCGGTTGACGATGGCCGGGACTTGGGCGCTCCAGCTGGACCTGCCGGGCAGCACCGCCGCCAGAGCCCACCAAGGCTCTCCTTGCAGTGTCACCACGGCAGCGGTCGACAGGACCCCGTCGGCTCCACTGGATTGTCGAGGTAGCGCTCGATGACGATCCCGGCCGCTGTCGCCATCTTCCCGGAGCTGGTGTCGGAGCTGATGACCGTCGTCAGGTGACCGGAGTCGAGGTCGTAGTCGAGGATCGGCGGGATCTCGGCCGGGATGGCCGCCTTCGAGGTTGTCGGCGAGCTCGGGGTGGACGTCGCCGCCTCGGTCCGATCGGGGATCCGGGACTGGTCGACGGCACTCCCCGTGCCGGGGACGCCCGCCCATCCGATCCCGCCGACGATGGTCAGCATCACACGCGCGGTTGCGCCCATCGCCGTACGCCGCCTGCGGACCGCGCGGCGCCCGGCAATCAACCGCGCCTCGATCGGGGCGTGCGGCGGCCCGCCGTCCAGTGCCTGGTCGAAGCGTTCCTTGAGATCCACGTCGTCTCCCCGTTCGTGCTGATGCTGTCATGGACAAATACGCCTGCGAGGGCGATCGGCTGCAACGGTCGGGACGTCCAGTCGTAGGGTCGTGAGAGTTCCTCGAAGGACTTTCCCCGGACGCCGGATGCGGCTGATTTCGGGGCTCCATTGAGTTCCTAAGGATCTTCAAGCCACTTGGGGTGGATTTATGCTGGCGGGGACAGGTCGGGATGTTGGAGCGCCGAGCGACTTCTGTGACTCCCGGCCTGTCGCCTGCTTGCGGCGATCGCGTAGTCGGCGGTGTGCCGCGCTTGTCGCGTCGTTTCGGGTCGACCTTGTAGCGAGCCTTGACGATGGCCTTGCCTTCGGTCTCGCTGATTTCTCGGCCATCGACGTGACGGATGACGTAGGGCTGACCGGTCCGCATGCAGGCGGCGATCGGAGTCAACAGGTCGGCCGCCAGGTGACAGATCGCGGAGTCGCGGTGCCGGTCACCAGACATCAGCCGGACGTACTTCGCAGCGAGCTGAGGATCGACAAGGCGGGCGTGGTCGGCGGCCATGAACAGCATCTCGCGCAGCAGCGGGTCGCCGGCCTTGGTGATCCCGCCGTGGGTTTCTCCGACACCGGACTGGTTCACCTGGGGCACCAGTCCGGAGTAGGCGCGGATCGCGGCCAGGCTGGTGAACCGGTGCGGGTCGCCGAGCCGGCCGGCGATCACCGCGCTGATGACAGGCCCGACGCCAGGTGCTGTTGCCACGATCCCCTCAGGGTCAGCTTCGGCGTAGAGGTTCGCAAGTCGCTCATCGATGTCCTTGATCTGGGCGGACAAGAAGATCGCCTGCTCGGCCTCGACCGCGATGTCGGCCGCGAGCTCGCCCCAATCCATCCCCTCAGGGCCCCACAACGCCAAGGTCTCCCTGGCGGCGGCGATCAGCGCCTTCGCGGGTGCGGGTCCGTACTGGCCACGCGATCGGGCCTGCAGGAACCGCGACAGCCGGGCCTCGCCCAGGCGGAGCACGGCCTGCGGGTCGGCATAGCGGGCCAGGAACGCGAGCCCGGACTTGGAGTAGTCAGTCCCCAGCACGTCGTACCAGGCCGGGCCGAGGAGCTCGATCAGCGCGTCGAGTCGGGAGTAGACCGCGGTGCGGCGCTTGACCAGCGTGGAGCGCTGCTTGGTCAACCCCGCAACGGGTCCGCGCTCGAGTTGCCGTTGAACTCGCGCAGCCCTTCGGGGTGCAGCAACGGCAACCGGGCCAGCACCTCGGAGTCGAGGCGGTCGTTCTTCGTGTGCTTGGAGTAATACCTGCGCAGGTCCGCAGACTGCGTGGTCGGGACCATCACCACCCGCGCACCGCGCCGGCGGAACCACTGCGCCAGCACCAGCCACGCGTTGCGGGTCGGCTCCAGGACCACGCTCAGCTCGCCAGCATCATCCGCGCCCAGGTCGGCCCACAGACGGTCCAGTCCGTGCTCGAGGACCGGAACCTTCTACCGCGCCACACCGGGCGTCCGTCCACCGCGAAGGTGGCCTGATGATCGGCCCGGCACGCGACATCGATACCCAACGTCCTCGCCATCACTTCTGCTCCCGTCAGTCATGTGATCGATCAAGGAGTGACTGAGCGGCACGGCTACGGTCCAGACATTCTCTAAACCGAAGTCCCACGACCAATCGGTCAAGGGCTCCAAGTTCCCGAACAGGAACACCGCGTCGACCAACACCAGCCTGCGGGCGACCCACTCAATGAACAGAGATCACAACGTGTCCCGGTCGGTGGCCTGGAGCCGCCCGCAGACCGTGCTGCCAACCTAAATGTCGGTGGTCCCTGCTTGAGTTGTCCCATGACAGCGACCGCCACCACCGTGACTCTGCCGGACACTCCGGCCGAGGTGCTGGCCGCGATGCGGGCCGGACGCCGCGCCACCGCCCTGGGCGACCTGGCCCGCCGCCAGCTGGCGTTCGGCTTCGACGACACCGGGGCCGACGCGCAGCCGACGTCGAAGCGACCGACAACGACGCAGATCGTGCTGCACGCCCACCTGTCCGCCGACGCGA
>NZ_JAOPXV010000208.1 GCF_025964975.1 Nocardioides sp. | reverse complement strand
TCGACGACTACCGCTCCCGACAGCCTCGAGACTTCCTCACGGTGGCGACGCCGGGCGCCGGGAAGACGACGTTCGCGCTCACCGTCGCCGCCGACCTGCTGAGCCGTCGCGTCGTCGACCGGATCACCGTCGTCGCGCCGACCGAGCACCTCAAGACCCAGTGGGCCGAGGCGGCCGCGCGTGCCGGCATCCCGCTCGACCCCACCTACAGCGCCGGCTCGGGCAAGACCTCCCAGGACTACGTCGGCATCGCGGTGACCTACGCCGGTGTGGCGGTCAACCCGCTCGCCATGCGCATCCGGACCGAGCGGTTCAAGACCCTCGTCATCCTCGACGAGATCCACCACGCCGGCGACGCGATGTCGTGGGGCGAGGGGATCCGCGAGGCGTTCCAGCCCGCCGCCCGCCGGCTGGCACTGACCGGCACGCCCTTCCGCTCCGACATCAACCCCATCCCGTTCGTCACCTACGCCCCCGGTGACGACGGAATCCCGCGCTCGGCGGCCGACTTCACCTACGGCTACGCGCACGCGCTCGCCGACCACGTCGTCCGGCCGGTGCTGTTCATGGCCTACTCCGGCGAGATGACCTGGCGCACGAGAGCCGGCGACGAGGTCGCGGCGCGACTGGGTGAGCCGCTGACCAAGGACATGCACGCGCAGGCGCTGCGTACCGCCCTCGACCCGGCAGGGTCGTGGATCCCGGCCGTGCTGGCGGCTGCCGACAAGAGGCTCTCGGAGGTACGCCGTCACATGCCCGACGCCGGCGGCCTCGTCATCGCCAGCGACCAGGACTCGGCTCGTGCCTACGCCGCGCTGCTGAAGAAGATCAGCGGCGAGGCTCCGGTGGTGGTGCTCTCGGACGAGAAGGGCGCGTCGAAGAAGATCGGCCAGTTCGCCGAGTCGGAGAAGCGGTGGATGGTCGCCGTCCGGATGGTCTCCGAAGGGGTGGACGTGCCGCGGCTGGCCGTGGGCGTCTGGGCGACCACCACCTCGACCCCGCTGTACTTCGCCCAGGCCGTGGGCCGTTTCGTGCGTGCCCGCAAGCGGGGCGAGACAGCCTCGGTGTTCCTGCCGTCGGTGCCCCACCTGCTCGGCTACGCCTCCGAGATGGAGGTCGAGCGCGACCACGTCCTCGGGCGCAAGGTCTCGAACGAGGACGACATCTTCGCCGCCGAGAATGACCTGCTGGCCGCTGCGCAGGCGGGGGAGTCCGCCTCCGACGAGCTGGAGATGTCCTTCGAGGCGCTGGGCTCGACCGCGTCGTTCGACCGCGTGCTCTACGACGGTGGCGAGTTCGGTCACTCCGGCGAGGTGCACGCGGGCTCGGACGAGGAGATGGACTTCCTCGGCATCCCCGGCTTGCTCGAGCCCGACCAGGTGCGAGAGCTCCTGCACTCCCGCACGAGCGAGCGCGCCAAGAAGCAGAAGGCGGCCCGCGAGCCCGACACCGTCGCCCAGCTGACCACGCACGAACAGCTCGCAGTGCTGCGGCGCGAGCTCAACGGACTGGTCGCGGCCTGGCACCACCGCACGGGCCAGGCCCACGGGATCACGCACGCCGCCCTTCGCAAGGAGTGTGGTGGACCCGCCGCCGCCGTGGCGTCTGCCGAGCAGCTGCACGCGCGCATCAACCGCGTCCGCGAGTGGGCGGTCAAGAAGACGTCCTGACGCTGGACACCGGGCGAGCGGTGCGTGAGCCACCTTCCCCGGCTCGAGAATGTGGGTGACGCACCGCTGGGGGGTGCCTCGGAAAGCGGATCGACCGCCGCGCGCGGGTGCGGACGACGGCCGATGCAGAGCCTGGCGCGGCCCGGAGCACGAGACTCAGTGAGCCGGGCTCAGGTGTAGGTGTACGGGCTCAGCTCTCGCACTTCCTGCTGCGCTCGACGGCACTGCACTTGTCCAGCCCCTTGCCGCCGTTGGCGCGGTCGAAGCCGAGGCCGCCGACGAGCACGTCGTCGCCCCCGTGCGCGAGCAGGCGGTCGTTGCCCTGGTCGCCCTGGACCCGGTCGTTGCCGGCGTTGCCAGCGAGCTCGTCGTCACCCTCGCCGCCGCGGACCTTGTCGTTGCCGGCCTTTCCGCGGACCCGGTCGGCGTCGACGCCGCCGAAGATGACGTCGTCGCCACCGTTCGCGGTGATCAGGTCCTCGCCGAGGTTGCCGAACAGCCGGTCAGCACCCACGCTCCCGAGGATCGTGTCGGCGTCCTTACCACCCCTGGCGACCAGCTTGTTGCTGGAGCACGTGAGCGGGGGTGCGCCGAGCTCGACATTGGTGCCGATGGTGTCGGCTCCAGCACGACCGGCCGCGGTGACCATGCAGCCCTGGAGGTTGAGCGCGTTGGCGGGGTCGCTCCCCTTGACGGCGATGGTGGCAGTGACCGCGTCGACGTTCTCGAAGGTCCGGACGACCTGGTCGATCGTCACGTCGGGCGCCCCGGTCTCGAACTGTCCGCTCCGGAGGTCGAGGAGCAGCTGCTTGTAGTCGTAGAGGACCTGGAACAGGTCGGTGCCGTCCCCGCCCGCCCAGGTGGAACCGTCGAGCACGTTGGAGCGGATGGTGACGGTGTCGTCGCCCCCGGCCATGTCGACTGCCACCGTGGTCGGCGTCGCCCCGGTGGCGGGGTCGCGCAGGACGAAGGTCTCGGCGCCACTCGTGCCCGTGAAGGCGACCGACGTCGCCGTCGACTCGACGACGTAGGTCGTCACGGTGCCCTGCCAGCGCAGGGCCACGACGGCGTTGCGCTCGAGCACCTTGGTGGTGGCGTTGATCGCGACCACACCGCCGTCGCTGTCGACCAGCGTGGTGTTCCCGTCACCGAAGTCGGCCGACCCGGCGGGGGTCTGGACGCCGTGGAAGATGAGGATGTCGTCGCCGGCACCCAGGCTGATCTTGTCCGGGTTGGGTTGTCCCACGACCCCGCTCTCGACCGAGTCGTTGCCCTCGCCGGCATCGATCGTCGTGGCGCCCGCAGGAGCGGGGGGCGAGGTGACGGCGCCCGGCACGACGCAGATCGTGTCGTCCCCGGCGAGCGCGTTGACGGTCGAACCCTGGCTGGCGGAGATGACGTCATTGCCCGGGGTGCCGGTGACGGTCGGCTGTCCGGTCCCGTCGATGGTCACGGTCTTGCCCTGGCAGGTCGTGGCGGCAGCGGCTTGCGCGCCTGGAGCGGTGAGAAGTGCTGTGGCCAGCAGGGCGGTGGCCCCGGTGGCGGCGAACGAACGGCTGAGATGGCGATGCATGGTTCTCCTCTGATCGTCTGGTGTGACAACCCCGTCCGGGGTCCCGGTGCAAGAAGCACTCGAAGATGTGATGGGGGCCGTGGAGAGGAAGTTGTCACTAGATTGGAGACATGGCAGCCGAGACCTCCCAGACCCTTGACCGCGGCCTGCGGGTGCTGCGCGTCCTGGCGGAGTCTCCCGAGGGGCTGACCATCACCGAGCTCTCGACCCGGATGGACGTCAACCGGACGGTGGTCTATCGCCTCATCAGCACCTTGGAGGGCCATGCCCTCATCCGCCGCGACGCGCGCGGTCGGCTGTTCGTCGGGCTGGGTGTGCTCCACCTCGCCTCCGCCGTCCAACCGCTCCTGCGTGAGCTCGCCGTTCCGGTGCTGCGGTCCCTGGCCGAGGCCATCGGGTGTACGGCGCACCTCACGGTCGCCGACGGGGACGAGGCGCTCGCCCTGGCGGTCGTCGAGCCCACCTGGACCGATTTCCACGTGGCCTACCGGGTCGGTTCGCGACATCCCCTTGCCGCGGGGGCGGCGGGGAAGGCGATCGGCCTCCTGGACCAGGCCGACGCTGCGGCGTACGCCGTCACGAGCGGTGAGCTCCAGTCGGGCGCCCACGGCTTGGCGGCTCCGGTACGCGGACTGGAGGGGCTGCGCGCGAGCGTGGGCATCGTGACCCTCGACGGTGCCATCGACGAGTCGGTCCTCGCGCCCCGCGTGATCGCGGCGGCCCAGTCCGTGGCCGAGCGCCTGAGGTGAGCGCTAGGCCGGCGCGGCCGCTGCGGCGCGCGCCAGCGGCAGCACCCGGTGGACGATCTGCGCGGCCAGGGCGATCACCGTGGTCGAGCGTTCGATGCCGGGGTCTGCAAGCACCTGGTCGATCACGCGTTGGAGGTCGGCGTTGGACCGGGCCACGACCCGGGCCCACATGTCGCCGGCACCCGTGATCGTGTAGGCCTCTAGCACCTCCGGGATGTCCGCGAGGTGGGCCGCCACGGTCTCGTGGCCGGACCCCTGGCGGATCTCCAGGGTCAGGAAGGCCGTCACCGGGAAGCCCAGCGCCTCCGAGGACAGCTCGGGCCCCCACCCGGTGACCACGCCGGACGCGGTCAGCCGGTCCAGCCGCGCCTGCACCGTCCCGCGCGCCACACCGAGGCGCCGGCTGGCCTCCAGGACGCCGATGCGAGGCTCGGCTGCGAACAGGTCGATCAATCTGCTGTCAAGATCGTCCATCTGGCGGCGCTCCATCAGTCAAAGTGTCCAGCGTTTCGGCGTACTGTTGCACACGTTGTGAGTCTTTTGCTGTAGTGGCGCCATGACCGACACCACGCTGACAGTGCTCACCACCGAGGAGCAGCAGGCCGGGCTCACCCTCGAGCAGCTCCAACAGCTGGTCGGACTGGTGGACTACGACGCCTCGAGCGACCCGTTCCCGGTCATCGCCCAGGACGCCGTGTGCTTCGTGGTCGGCAACGCGACGCAGTCGGCCAACTTCTACCAGCTCGCGCTCGGCATGGAGCTCGAGGCCTACCGCGGTCCGGAGACCGGCTACCGCGAGTCCAAGTCCTACGTGCTCCGCAGCGGCTCTGCGCGCTTCGTCTTCACCGGGGGAGTCACCCCGGACAGCCCCGTGCTCGAGCACCACCGCAAGCACGGCGACGGCGTGGTCGACCTGGCCATCGAGGTCCCCGACGTCGACAAGTGCATCGCCCACGCTCGGGCGACTGGCGCGACGGTGCTGGTCGAGCCGCACGACGAGACCGATGAGCACGGCACCGTGCGGGTGGCCGCGATCGCGACGTACGGCGAGACGCGGCACACCCTCGTCGACCGCTCCAGCTACAACGGTCCCTACCTCCCCGGCTACGTCGCCCGCAGCACGACCGTCGCGCGCCGCGAGGGACACCCCAAGCGCCTCTTCCAGGCCATCGACCACTGCGTCGGCAACGTCGAGCTCGGCAAGATGGACGAGTGGGTGACCTTCTACAACAAGGTGCTCGGCTTCACGAACATGGCCGAGTTCATCGGCGACGACATCGCCACCGACTACTCCGCGCTGATGTCCAAGGTCGTCGCGAGCGGCAACCACCGCGTGAAGTTCCCGCTGAACGAGCCGGCGATCGCGAAGAAGAAGTCGCAGATCGACGAATACCTCGAGTTCTACGACGGGGCCGGCTGCCAGCACATCGCGCTGGCGACCAACGACATCCTGCGGTCGGTCGACATCCTGCGCGACAACGGCATCCAGTTCCTCGACACCCCTGACTCCTACTACGACGACCCCGAGCTGCGCGCCCGGATCGGCGAGGTGCGCGTGCCGATCGAGGAGCTGAAGAAGCGCAAGATCCTCGTCGACCGCGACGAGGACGGCTACCTGCTCCAGATCTTCACCAAGCCGATGGGTGACCGGCCGACGGTCTTCTACGAGTTCATCGAGCGCCACGGCTCCCTGGGCTTCGGCAAGGGCAATTTCAAGGCGCTTTTCGAGGCGATCGAGCGCGAGCAGGACGCCCGCGGCAACCTCTGAGGCCTGCGGTCACGCGGGCGTGGCAGCCCGCAGCTCCTTGACGTCCTCGATGCCCGAAGCCATCGCCCACCGGATGGTGCCGGTGGCCAGGGTGCCGAGCACCTTGACGACCGTGCGCTCGGAGACCGGGAGCCAGGGGAGTCGTAGCGGACGGCGGGTCCAGCGCGGCATCATCGCGATGCCGGCGGCCATCAGCACGCCGTAGGCCGGGCGGGCAGCGAGGGGCAGGTCCGGGTGCAGGACCAGGAACCGGACCGCACTCCTCGCCTCGTCGGTCGCGCGTAGCTCGGGGCGGAAGCCCTCGAGCACCTCACGGAGCTCCACGACGGTGGTGGGCGGATCGATGACGCCGAGCTTGCGGGCCACGACCGCGGCCTGCTCGACGTAGGCGTCACAGCCGGCGGCGTCGAGCGGCCGGGCGCCATACGTCTGGTGCGCGAGCAGGAAGCTGTCGACCTCGGCGGCGTGCACCCACGCCAGGAGATGGGGGTCGGAGGCGACGTACGGCGTGCCGTCGGGCATCGTGCCGCTCACGCGGTCGTGGATGCGGCGGACCGCCCCGATCGCCTGCTCCGCGTGCTCGACGGTGCCGAAGGTCGTCACGGCCAGGAAGGTGCTTGTGCGCGCCAGCCGGCCCCACATGTCGCCGCGGAAGCCGGAGTGGTCGGCGACGGCCTGCATGGCGGCGGGGTGCATGGTCTGGAGCAGGATCGCCCGGATGCCCCCGATGAACATCGACGCGTCGCCGTGGACGCGCACGATCTCGGAGTCGTTGTCGAACAGCCGGGGCCCGGGCGTGCCGTGGATGCGGTCGCGCTGCCGGGGGCCGTCCGGCCCGGCCACCCGGGTGAAGAGCTCGTGCCCGAGACGGGTGCGGAGGGAAGCCATGCAGCGAGCGTACGAGGGGGGTCCTCGTGTCCACCGGAACCTGGCAGGGGATCTGGCGGAGATCTGGCAGGCTTGCTGGCCATGATGATCCGACCGGGGGAGCTCGCCGCGATCAAGGCCGGCACGATCGACCTCGCCTTCCGCCGGTGGGCCAAGCCGCGGGTGGTGGTCGGGACCCGGATGCGGACCGCGGCGGGGGTCATCGAGGTCACCTCGGTCGAGCGGGCCGGCCGTCTCACGGCCGATGACGCGAGGCGGGCGGGCGCCGCGTCGCTGCAGGCACTGAAGGCTGCGCTGGCCGCTCGACCCGACGACCCGGTCTGGCGCATCGGCCTGACCTATGCCGGACCGGACCCTCGCGAAGCCCTCCGCGAACAGGTCCCCGACGAGGACGAGATCGCCGCGATCAACATGCGGCTCGAGAGGCTGGACAACGCATCGGCGTACGGCGCCTGGACCCGAGCGACCCTGGACCTGATCGACCTCAACCCGACCGTGCGCGCCCCCGACCTGGCAGCGCAGGTCGGGCGGGAGACGGCCGACTTCAAGAAGGACGTCCGCAAGCTCAAGGAGCTCGGCCTGACCGAGTCGCTCGACATCGGCTACCTGCTCTCGCCGCGCGGGCAGGCGGTCGTCGACGCTGGCCTTGCCACCCCGCGCGAGCGGTGTCCGCGTCCGAGCGGGACGACGCTGCCGAGGATCGGTGCGCCGGCGACCCGCGCACTGCGGGCCGCCGGCATCACCACGCTCGAGCAGCTCGCGGAGCTGACCGAGGCGGAGCTGGGCGGCATGCACGGGGTCGGTCCGATCGCGATCGACCGGCTTCGCCAGGCGCTCGCCGAGCGGGGGCTCGGGTTCAGCTCCTCCTGAGCCTGACTGACGTCAGTCAGGTTTACGGGGCTCAGTGGGCGAGCAGTCCCACGCCGAGGACGCCCATCAGGACGGCGATGCCGGAGTCCAGCACCCGCCAGGCCGACGGCCGGGCGAAGAGGCCGCGGAGGAAGCGAGATCCGAAGCCGAGCGTGGGGAACCACACCAGGCTGGCGACGATGGAGCCGGCGCAGAACCACCAGCGCTGGTCGCCGAAGCTGTTGGCGACCGTCCCGAGCATCACGACGGTGTCGAGGTAGAAGTGCGGGTTGAGCCACGTCAGCGCCAGCGTCAGGAGCACGGCGCGCCGCATCGTCATCGGCGTGCCGCCGTCAGCAACCAGCGCGGTCGGACGCCAGGCGCGCATCGCCGACTGGATCCCGAACGCCAGCAGGTAGAGACCGCCGCCGATCTGCGCGATCGGGAGGACGGCCGGCCACCGCTCGAGCACGGCACCGAGGCCGGCGACCCCGACGGTGATGGCCAGCACGTCCGAGAGCACACAGACCACGATCAGGGGCAGCACGCGTTCCCCGCGCAGGCTCTGGCGGAGGATGAAGGCGTTCTGGGCGCCGACGGCAACGATGAGGGCGAAGCCGGTGACGACTCCGGTGAGGAAGATGTTCAACATGCGAAGAACGGTAGGTGACCCTCGGCATTCAATCCAGCGAAGTATTTTCAACAATCATTAGACTCTCTTACTATGAGAGACGTCACTCAGATCGATCCCGTTGCCCTGCGCACCTTGGCCACCGCCGTCCGGCTCGGGACCTTCGAGGCCACCGCCCGAGAGCTGCACATCACGCCGTCCGCTGTGAGCCAGCGGATCAAGGCCCTGGAGACCTACGTCGGTCGGGTGCTGGTCCACCGGGTCAAGCCGCTGGAAGCGACCGACGCCGGCCAGGTGCTGGTCCGGCTGTCCGCCCAGACAGAGCTGCTCGAGCGGGAGGCAGTGGCCGAGCTGCTCGAGGGTGAGCAGCACGATGACGAGACCCCGTTCGTCTCCGTGCCCATCGCGGTCAATGCGGACGCGCTCTACACCTGGCTCATCGACGCTCTCGTCGAGGTGCAGGCCACCCACCGGGTCACCTTCGAGATCGTCCGTGAGGACCAGTCGGTCACCACCGAGCGGCTGCGACGGGGCGACGTGATGGCTGCGGTGACCTCCGATCCCCGGCCCGTGCCCGGGTGCCGCGTCGTCAAGCTCGGCACCATGCGCTACCGCGCGGTCGCCTCGTCGGAGTGGATGCAGGCTCATCTGCCCGACGGGCCGCTCTCGGCTGACCTGGCGCGCGCTCCGGTGGTTGCCTTCGACCGCAACGACACCCTGCAGCACGACTTCCTGCGCAAGGTCACCCGCCGCCACCTCACACCGCCCGTGACGTGGATCCCGTCGGTCGGCGACTTCGACAATGCCGTACGCCGAGGAATGGGGTGGGGGATGATCCCCGAGGCCCAGGTCCGCGCGGACCTCGACGCGGGCCGACTGGTCGAGCTGGTGCCGGGGCGTCGGAGCGAGGTCCCGCTGTTCTGGCAGCACTGGCGCCTGGAATCTCCGTTGATGGCCGACCTCACGACCGAGATCACCGGCGCGGCCCAGGGATGGCTGGGTTGAGCTGACGTCATGATGGTTCGTATGCCGACGCACCTCGCCTTCCTTCGGGCCATCAACCTGGGAGCCAAGCGCAAGTTCCCCAAGGACGCGATCAAGGCCGCCTGCGAGCAGGCGGGCTTCAGCGCCGTCGAGACCTACATCAACACCGGCAACGTCCGGGTCACCTCGTCGCTCCGCTCCCGAGCCAAGGTCGAGGCTGCCCTGGAGGCCGCTTTCCGGGAGACCGCCGGCTTCGAGGTGCCGACGATCGCCTACACCCGGACCGAGTTCGCCGAGATCGGCAGGGATGCCGAGGAGCTCACGGCCGAGCGCGAGCTCGCGCGCCACTACATCTACCTGCTCAAGGAGCCCGTCGCAGACCCTGCGGTCGTCGAGGCGCTCTCGACCGACGACCACCGAGCCGTCGTACGAGGCCGTGCCTGTCACCTCCTGCTGGGACCGAGCTACGAGGCGGGCGGCGTCGACCCGCTGCGCGCGGAGAAGCTGCTGGGTGTGGCCACCAACCGCAACTGCAACGTCGTCACGACCCTCGCCAAGAAGTGGTGCTGAGCATGCACAGGTCCCGGATCGGAGTCGTGCTGATCGACCACCCGAAGGACTCCTACGACGCTGCAGCAGACTTCTGGGCAGGGGTGCAGGGATCGAAGCGCCAGGCCGACGCCAGCCCGCCGTACGAGTCCCTGGACCTGGAGACCGACGACGTGCCGGCCGAGGTCGCGCGACTCGAGGGGCAGGGGGCGACGGTCCTCGAGCGCGCCGACGGGTGGGTCGTGATGACCGACCCCGGCGGGCTGGTGTTCTGCGTGGTGCCAGTCTGGACCGACCGCGAGGTTTCGACCGGCACGCCACGACCTGGCCCTGACCCGGGCGTCCCGGTTGAGGGCGGTGCGGCACCGACCTTCTCGTGTGTCACGATGGCGCCGTGTCCGCCGCAAGCCCCGTCGAGCTCGACCCGACGCTCTCCCCGGACGAGATCACCTTCCTCGCCAAGCCGTGGGTGACGATCGTGTGGAACGACCCCGTCAACCTGATGTCCTACGTCAGCTACGTCTTCCAGAAGTACTTCGGCTACAGCGAGGCGAAGGCCAACAAGCTCATGCTCGAGGTGCACAACGACGGGAAGTCGGTGGTCTCGACGGGCACCCGCGAGGAGATGGAGCGCGACGTGCAGGCCATGCACGAATACGGGCTGTGGGCGACCATGGAGAAGGCCACCTGACGTGGGCGCCTTCACCCGTCACCGGAAGTCTCGGCTGGTCATCGCCAACTTCACCGGCTTCGAGGCAGACCTGCTCAGGTCCCTCGCCTCCCAGATCGTCGAGCTGCTCCGCAACGAGGCGGCCGTGCCGGACGACGCGCGTGACCCGTTCGAGGCGATGATGGACTTCTCCGGGCCGACCAGCGAGCCCGAGGACCCGGTGCTCCAACGGCTGTTCCCGACGGCCTACCCGGAGGACCCCGAGGCCGCAGCGGAGTTCCGGCGCTTCACCGAGGGCACCCTGCGCGACGGCAAGGCCGCTGCCGCCTGCATGATCATCGACTGTCTCGAGGAGGCCGGGCTGCCCCCCGAGCTCGCCGAGGACGGGCTGATGATCGACGTCGAGCTGGACGAGCCGACCGCGGAGACGTGGATGCGTTCCTTCACCGACATCCGGCTCGCCCTGGCCACCCGCCTCGAGATCGAGGAGGGCGACGAGGCGATCTGGCTCGCACTGCCCGACGACGACCCGCGGGCCCAGGCGCACGACATCTACGAGTGGGTCGGGTGGCTCCAGGAGACGATCGTGGAGGCCCTGACAGCGTGACCCCCATCCCGGACTTCATCCTCGAGATGCGGGAGATGATCGGCCATCACCCGCTCTGGCTGCCCGGCGTCACCGCGGTGATCACGCGCGGTGACGGACACGTGCTCCTGGTCAAGCGCTCCGACAACGGCGCCTGGACGCCGGTCACCGGCATCGTCGACCCGGGTGAGGAGCCGGCCACGACAGCGGCGCGCGAGGCCCTGGAGGAGACCGGCGTGGTGGTCAGCGTCGATCGCCTCGCCGCGACCACCGTCCTGCCGGAGTTCACCTTCGACAACGGCGACCGGGCCGCCTTCCTCGACCTGACCTTCGCGTGCACGTGGCTGAGCGGGGAGGCGTACGTCGCCGACGACGAGTCCACCGAGGTGCGGTGGTGGCCGATCGACGACCTGCCGCCCATGTCGGCACACATGGCGAGCCGGATCGATGCTGGCCTGTCGAACGAGCGGGAGGCACGGTTCGTGCGTCCGCCCGGGTCCGCCCCGGTGCCGCCCCGACCCGAGGCCTTCCGTCCCGAGCGTCCTGTCCTCGGCGTCGACGCCTGCGCGGCGGGCTGGGTCGGCGTGCTGGTCGGACCCGAGGGTCGGGCGACCGTCCACACCGCAGACTCGATCACGGCGTTGGTGGCGCTGGTCCGCGAGTCAGCCACGCCGGCGGTCGTGGCCATCGACATCCCGATCGGGTTGCCCGACAGGGGCGGTCGACGTGCCGACGCCGAGGCGCGCCGCGAGCTGGTCGGGAAGGGGTCGTCGGTGTTCTCGACCCTCACGCGTTCGGCCTACCGGGCCGAGAGCTACGAGGAGGCGCGGGCCGCCAACCTGGCGGCGACCGGTGGAGAGGCGAGTGCCAGTGCCCAGGCCTACGCCCTTCGACGCAAGATCCTCGAGGTCGACGACTGGATCCGGTCGGGTCCCGGCGCCGAGGTGATCGAGGTGCACCCCGAGCTCAGCTTCGCCCGGATGACGGGATCACCCCTGCTGGCGTCGAAGAAGGAGCCGGCGGGCGTCCAGGCCCGGCGGGACGCCCTGCGATCCCAGGGAGTGGCGGCGCCCGCATGGTTCCGTGGCTCCGGGTTCGGCGAGGACGACCTCCTCGACGCGTGCGCTGCCGTGTGGAGCGCGGCGCGGCACCACTCAGGTGACAGCGAGTCGTTCCCAGCCGTTCCGGAGACCTTCAGCGACGGGATCCCTGCCGCCATCCGCGTGTGACTCGTCCGGCAAGCCTCACCCGGAGTGGGTGGTGACTCCGTAGTCGGCGCGGGTCGCGAGGGCCCACCGGGCGACGGGCCCCATGGCGTACGAGATGGCGACCATCGCCACCGCCAGGGCGATCCAGCCGGCGCGCCCCAGACCGGCGCAGAAGAAGGCCGCCACGGGAGGCCCGATCACCCGCGCGGCGCCGAAGCTCAGCGAGGCGAACCCTTGGTACTGCCCCTGGCGCTCGTGCGGGGCCAGACCCATCTGGTGGCTCCACTGCCCACCGGAGCCGACGATCTCCCCGAAGACGTGCACGACGGTCCCGAGGAGCAGCAGGGCGCAGGCCGCCCACACGTCGAGGTCCTCGGCGAACCCGATGAGCACGAAGCCGCCCGCCACCAACCACCCGCCCAGCACGAGCGCACGAGAGCCATCCGTGACGGTCTCGACGTGCCGGGTGAGCCGGACCTGGAGCAGGGCCACCAGCACCGTGTTGAGCACGAGCGTCACCGACACCAGGACGGTCGGTGCCGTCGTGCGCTCGGCGATGAACAGCACGAGCCCGATCTCGATGATGAAGAAGTGGGTCACGAACAGCGTGTGCAGGCCCATCAGGACGGCGTACGGGCGGTCACGCAGCACCGCGAGGCGCGGCTCGCCCTCGACTCGTTCGTAGGCAGGCAGCTGGGGGAGCCGGGTGGTGTTCCAGGCGGCGAAGCCGGTGAGCACCGCCTGGGCGAAGAAGACCGAGATGTAGGCCCAGTCCTCGTCGACGACCAGTGCGAGCCCGCCGACCATCGAGCCCAGCCCGATGGCGGTGTTGGTCACGGCCCGCAGGTAGGCCTTGAACTGCACGCCGCGCCCGCCGATCGCGAGCTGGGCGATCACCCCCTGGTAGACGGCGCCCGAGCCGCTGAGGAAGACGGCCTGCACGGACAGCAGGACGGCCAGGACGACCGGGGTGGGCGCGAAGGCGGGTGGCCACGCGGTCAGGGCGGCGCCGAGCATGAGCCAGGTCAGCACGCGAGTCGGGCCGCGGGTGTCCGCGAGGTGGCCGGCGGGGACGGTGACCAGCAGACCGATGAAGGCGGAGACGGAGAGGGCGAGCCCGACCTCGGTGGCGGTGAAGCCCTGGTGCCGGGTGAAGTAGAGGGCGCTCGTCGTCATCAGCGCTCCGGCGGCGAACCGGTTGGCGAACTGCCCCAGCGCCATCGTCCGCAGCGTGGGCTCGAGCGGCACGCCCCAGCGGGCCAGCGGCTGCACCGCATCGGTCGTCATTCGCTCTCCCACGACTAGCAATATCTTGACATCAAGATATATGTCGTGAGACGCCGTGCCGTCAAACCGGGGAGCGTGCCTAGGCTGGAACGGTGTTGACCATCGGCCAGGAGATCCACGACGCCATCGTCGCCCACGCGCTGCGCGACCACCCGGACGAGGCGTGCGGAGTCGTGGCCGGGCCCGAGGGCAGCGACCGGCCCGAGCGGTTCATCGAGATGGTGAACGCGGCGGGCTCGCCGACGTTCTACGAGTTCGACTCGAGCGACCTGTTCGCCCTCTACAAGGACATGGACGATCGCGACGAGGAGCCCGTCGTGATCTACCACTCGCACACCGCGACCGAGGCCTACCCGAGCCGGACCGACATCGGTCTGGCCAGCGAGCCCAACGCGCACTATGTCCTGGTGAGCACCCGCGACTGCTTCGACGAGGCCGGGGGGAATAACGACGGCCCCGTTGAGTTCAGGTCCTACAGAATCATCGACGGCGTCGTGAGCGAAGAAGACGTCACGATCACGCCGTCCCAGACGACCCAGGAAGAGAGCTCGCCCTGATGGCCATCGAGGTCCGCATCCCCACCATCCTCCGCACCTACACCGGCGGCGCGAAGGCAGTTGACGCCGACGGGTCCACCCTGACCGCGCTGATCGACGACCTCGAGAGCAACCACCCCGGCATCAAGGACCGCCTCATCGAGAACGGTGACCTGCGCCGCTTCGTCAACGTCTACATCAACGACGAGGACGTCCGCTTCATCGGCGGCCTAGAAGCCGGTCTCACCGACGGCGACCAGGTCGTCGTGCTGCCGGCGGTCGCTGGCGGATCCCACCCCACGACGCTCCCGGCTTCCCCCGCTTCGCTCCTCCCGCCGACAACGCCGCGGGGACCCCGGAAGCCATGACGCGCTTCGACAGCCTCCTGGAGTCGGTCGGTGGCACCCCGCTGATCGGCTTGCCGCGGCTGTCACCGAGCCCAGACGTCCGGATCTGGGCGAAGATGGAGGACCGCAACCCGACCGGCTCCATCAAGGACCGCCCGGCCCTCGCGATGATCGAGCAGGCCGAGAAGGACGGGTCGCTCCGTCCGGGTGCGACGATCCTCGAGCCGACCAGCGGCAACACCGGCATCTCGCTGGCCATGGCGGCGAAGCTGAAGGGCTATCGCATCGTCTGCGTGATGCCGGAGAACACCTCCGCCGAGCGCCGCCAGCTCCTCGGCATGTGGGGCGCCGAGATCGTCTCCTCGCCTGCCGCGGGCGGCTCCAACGAAGCCGTCCGGGTCGCGAAGAGGATGGCTGTCGAGCACCCCGACTGGGTGATGCTCTACCAGTACGGCAACGACGCCAACGCCCTCGCGCACGAGCAGACCACCGGTCCCGAGCTCCTGGCGGACCTGCCCGAGATCACCCACTTCGTGGCCGGACTCGGCACGACCGGCACGCTCATGGGCGTCTCGCGCTTCTTCCGCCGCGCCAAGCCCGACGTGCGGATCGTCGCGGCCGAGCCCCGCTACGGCGAGCTCGTCTACGGCCTGCGCAACCTCGACGAGGGCTTCGTGCCTGAGCTGTACGACGCCACGCTGATCGACTCCCGCTTCTCGGTCGGCCCCCGCGACGCCGTACGCCGCGTCCGCGAGCTGCTCGAGCTCGAGGGCATCTTCGCCGGCATCTCCACGGGCGCGATCCTGCACGCCGCGCTCGGCCAGGCCGCCAAGGCGGTCAAGGCGGGCGAGCGCGCCGACATCGCCTTCGTCGTCTGCGACGGGGGTTGGAAGTACCTCTCGACCGGGGCCTACGAGGGCACCGTGGACGAGGCCGAGGACCGCCTCGACGGGCAGTTGTGGGCGTAGCGCTGGCCTAGTGTGGGCGGATGCTCACGCGTCTGACCGCGCTCATCCTCACCGTGTTGCTCGGTGCGGCCGTGCTCGGCAGCCCGTCGCGGGCCGCCGGACCTCCCGCCGCTGACGAACGTGGAGGCGCCCTCGGTCGCGGGCACGCCGAAGGAGGGCGAGGTCCTGCGCGCGCACCCGGGACGCTGCACCCCGCAACGCACGGAGACCCGTTACCGCTGGCTGCGCGATGCGCAGCCGGTCAGCGGCGCCAGCGGTCGGACCTACCGCCTCACCGCCCTCGACGTCGGCACCCGGGTCAGCGTCGAGGTCCGGGTCCGTGCCGACGGCCACGCCTGGACGAGCGCCGAGTCCGAACCCATGACCCGCGTCGACTACCGCATGCCCGTGCGCCGGCAGGTGACCTATTCCGTCGCCGCCCGCGGGCGGATCACCACCAGCATGGCGACCTTCCGGCGCGAGGCGCGGGAGACGTACGCCGACGCGCGCGGCTGGCGAGCTGGTCATCAACCAGGACCGCTGGAAGTTCGCCTCACCCGCGTGGAACCGGGCGCGCGCCGGCCTGAGGAACTACCGGCACCTCGTGGTCAACCACGAGACCGGCCACTGGCTCGGCCACGGACACTGGGGTTGCCCCGGGCCGGGTCAGCCGGCGCCGGTGATGATGCAGCAGTCGAAGGGGCTCGACGGCTGCCGGTTCAATCCGTGGCCGCGGCCGGACGAGCGCTGAGCGGCTCCCAGTCGAGGTCCTGGTCCACGTTCAGCTCGCTGTCGGGGACGGCTGACAGCTCGAGCAGGTCGAGCGCGAGATTGGCCAGGTCTCCGTTGCGGATCGGCGCGTCGTCGTACGTCGTGCGACTCAGGCGCGGGTTCGTGTAGTCCGGGTTGATGGCGTAGAGGTTGGCGCCCGCGGCCACGCCCGGGCCCCAGACCATGAAGGGCACCCGGTAGTTCGCGAGCTTGTCGGGCGTGCGGTGGCTGGCCCCCTGCCCGCCGTGGTCCGCGGTCAGGATGACGGCAGTGTGCCCCGCGAGCGTGGGCGTCGCTGCGATCGTCTTCATCACCTTGCCCAGCAGCCGGTCGGTGGCGGTGACCGCGTCGAGGTAGGCGGGGCTCATGAACCCCCGGTCGTGTCCGGCGACGTCCGGCGCGGAGAGGTGGAGGAAGCGGAAGCTGCGGGTCTGGGCGGTGAGATCAGTGATGAAGGCGCGAACCAGCGGACGGTTGGGCTCGACGATGAGCTCGGACTCGATGGCGTCGGGCCAGGACCGGTCCCAGAGCGAGAACTTCGTCTTGCTCGCGAAGAGGGCCGTGCTGCCTCCGGCGTCGTGGACGACGTTGAACACCGACGACACGTCGTGCCCGGCCGCGGCCTGGACAGTGGCAGGCAGCGGGCGGTCGTCGTTCCAGGTCACGCCGTGGCCACCCGTGGCGGCCTCGATCCGGCGGCCGGTGACCATGCTGGTGTGGTTGGGCAGGGTGTCGGTCAGCTCCAAGGCCGTCCGTGCGTTGAGCGTCGTCGCCCCCCGGCGGACCAGCTTGTTCAACGCGGGTGCACGCTGCTTGCCCAGCTTCGTGATCGCCTTCGGGTTGAGCCCGTCGATCGAGATCGCCACGACCGTGTCGACGGGGCCGACGGTGTCGAGGCGCCGCTCGAGGTTCGGCGCGGACACCGCGTCAGGAGCCTCCGTGGTCGCGGCAAACGCGGCACCCCCGGACACGGAGAGGGTCAGGACGGACAGGACGGCTCCGAGGCGGGACATGCCCCCAGGGTAGATGCCCACTGCCCTCCAGCCGGTGTCGCCCGCCGAGGGTGTGACCCGACATACGCCCCTGTGCGTGCCGCTGGACGCCCGGACCGCCTAGCCTTGCGGTCGTGCCCTCCTCCACCCGCGAAGCCCCGGTCGGGATCTTCGACTCCGGCTTCGGTGGTCTCACGGTTGCGCGGTCAGTCATCGACCAGCTGCCGCACGAGTCGATCCGCTACGTCGGTGACACGGCCCGCCAGCCGTACGGCGCCAAGCCGATCGGCGGGGTGCGCGAGTACGCCCTCGAATGCCTCGACCACCTCTACGCGGAGGGCGTGAAGGCCCTGGTCATCGCCTGCAACTCGGCCAGCGCCGCGATGCTGCGCGATGCGCGGGAGCGCTACGACGTGCCCGTCATCGAGGTGATCCTGCCGGCCACGAGACGCGCCGTCGCCGCCACCCGCAACGGGCGGATCGGGGTGATCTGCACGCGCGCGACCGCCGAGTCGATGGCCTACGACGACGCCTTCGCGGCCGCGCCGCACGTCGAGCTCCTCACCCGCGCCTGTCCCCGCTTCGTCGACTTCGTGGAGCAGGGGGTCACCGGCGGCAACGAGCTCATCGACGTCGCCGAGGAGTACCTCCAGCCGCTCGTCGACGCAGGTGTCGACACCCTGGTGCTCGGCTGCACGCACTACCCGTTGCTGACCGGCGTGATCTCCCTGGTCATGGGCGACGCAGTGACGCTGGTCAGCTCCGCGGAGGAGTGCGCCAAGGACGTCTACAAGATGCTGGTGCGCACCGACCTCATGCGCGAGGGCGGCACTGCGGCGTACTCCTTCGCCACCACGGGCAGCCCGGACGAGTTCGAGACCATCGGCCGGCGCTTCCTCGGCGCCGAGCTCCTCGGCGCCTCGCAGTTCGTCGGGGGACTTTCGTGAGCGCGAAGGTCACCGTGGTCGGCTGCTCGGGCTCCTACCCGGGGCCGCAGTCGCCCGCCAGCTGCTACCTGCTCGAGGCCGACGAGGGCGGACGCACCTACCGGATCCTGCTCGACCTCGGCAACGGGGCGCTCGGTCACCTGCACCGATACGCCGACCCCCTGACGATCGACGCGGTCTTCCTCAGTCACCTGCACGCCGACCACTGCCTCGACATGTGTGGCTACTACGTGATGCGCAAGTACCACCCCACCGGCCCCCAGCCGCGGATACCCGTCTGGGGGCCCGAGGACACGCCCGGCCGGATGGCTCGTGCCTACGATCTGCCCCTGAATCCCGGGATGACCGGGGAGTTCGACTTCCGCGCCCACGGCGACCCGGTGCGGATCGGACCGTTCCTGGTCCGCGCCATGCCGGTGGTGCATCCGGTCGCCGCGTTCGCCACCAGCGTCACCGTCGGGGGCCGCTCCCTCGTCTACAGCGGCGACACCGGTCCGTGCAAGGAGCTCACCGCCTTCGCAGCCGGGGCCGACGTCTTGTTGTGCGAGGCCTCCTTCCGGGACGGCGAGACCAACCCCCCGGACCTGCACATGACCGGCTCCGAGTGCGGCGCGACCGCCCTGGCGGCGGGGGTGGGACGTCTGGTGCTCACCCACGTCCCGCCGTGGCACGACCCGCAGGCGGCGTACGCCGAAGCGCGCACCACGTGGGAGGGACCGCTCGACATCGCGGTCGCCGGCATGGTCATCGACCTCTGAGGGTTGAGCCGCTCAGACGAGACCGGCGTCGTGCACGACCATCGCGATCTGGACCCGGTTGCTCGTGTCGAGCTTGTCGAAGAGTCGTGACACGTGCGCCTTCACGGTGGGCACCGAGAGATACAGCTCCGCCGCGATGTCGGCGTTGCTCAGTCCGCGGCCCACGCAGATCGCGACCTCTCGTTCGCGCCGGGTGAGGATCGCCAGTCGTCCCTCGGCCTGCGCGGCCCGGTCCGGGACCTGGGACTGCCTCATCTGCTCGAGCACGGCACGGGTGACCGACGGCGACAACATGGCCTCCCCGTCAGCGACCTTTCGGATGGCCTGGATGATGTCCGGCGCCGGGGTGTCCTTGACCAGGAAGCCGTCAGCGCCCGCGGCGACCGCCTCCACGACGTAGTCGTCGCCGTTGAACGTCGTCATCACGATCACCGACGGGGCGCGGGGGAGGAGCAGCATCGCCTTGGTCGCGTCGAGCCCGTTCATGACCGGCATCCGGATGTCCATCAGGACCACGTCAGGGCGCTCCCGCTCGGCGATGGCCAGCCCCTCGGCACCGTTGCCGGCCTCGCCGACCAGCACCAGGTCGCCCTGTCCCCCCAGCATCAGCCCCAGGGCTGAGCGCACCAGCGCGTCGTCGTCCACGATGAGCACCCGGATGGGCCGGGACGGTGCACTCTTCATGCCGCCCACGGTATCGACGCGCGAACCACGAACGCGGAACCTTCCCGGCCGTGAACGAGGGTGCCCCCGCGCAGCTCGGCGCGCTCGACCAGGCCGACGAGCCCCAGGCCGGCACCGTGCGGTGCGCCGCCGGAGAAACCCAGGGGGTTCGAGATCAACACCTCGATGCCCTCCCGGCGCGATCCGCTGATCTCGATGCTGACGTGTGCCCCGGGAGCGTGCTTGACGGAGTTGGTGAGGCCCTCCTGGATGATCCGGTAGACCGCCCGACCGACGGGGTCGGGGATGGCTGCGGTGGACCTGTCGACCCGGTCGACGAGCTCGACGGTCACCCCGTTGGCGCGCGCCTCCGCGACCAGACCCCCGACATCGGAATAGGTGGGCTGGGGTCCGTCGACGAGCTTTCCCGTGTGGTCGCGGAGCACGCCGAGCACGCCACGCAGCTCGTCGATCGCTTCCCCGGCCTTGCCCTGGATCTCGCCGAGACCTTCACGGAGCTGATGGGTCGGCAGGTCCTCGCGGAAGGCAAGGGCGCCTGCCTGCATGGAGATCTGGGTGATCCGGTGGGCCAGCACGTCGTGCATCTCGCGGGCGATCCGCTCGCGCTCCTGGCTGCGTCCCTGCGCCACGCGCAGCTCCTGCTCCCGCTCGGCCCGGGCAGCGCGCTGTCGCAGCGTCCAGATCAGCTCGCGCCGCGAGCCGATGTACATCCCCCAACCCATCATCGCGGTGTTCACGGCCAAGGTGATCGCCACCGAGACCCAGAGCGGCATCACCTGCTCGACGGGCGCGTAGAAGATGTAGCCCAGGGCGCACGCGATGTTGAGCAGTCCGATGGCGATGATCGGCAGCGGGCGACGCGTCGTCGCCACGGAGACCGCTCCGAGGGTGGCCGGTCCTGCCGCCAGGCCCGAGAAGGTGCTGAGGCACGCGGTGGCGGCCGCGATCGCGACCGGGGCCCGGCGTCGGAAGACCACCAGGACGAAGGCGAGCGCTCCGAGGACGACTTCGAACCAGAACATCGTGCGTTGCTCGGCCCACTCGCGCTCCGCCGCCTGCGACCAGGCCGTAAGGCCGATGAGCAGGCAGAGGGCGAGACGCCAGGCTTGTCCGAGCGGGGTCACCTCGGGCCGCGTCTCCGCCGCGCTCGGGTGTTCGGTCGGGCCCGTCATGGGGCAAGGCTAGGGCGCGCCGCCGTACGCGCCCCCACCCCTACTTTGGTAGGGCTCGGACCGGCCACGGTCGAGCCCTGCGACCGATGCGGTGCAGGGTCGCTCCGAGGCAGTCTGTCTCCATGATTCGAGTGATGTCACTGACCAAGAGGTATGGCGACTTCACCGCCGTCGACGACGTGACGTTCACCTGTCGCCCCGGTCGCGTCACCGGCTTCCTGGGGCCCAACGGCGCCGGCAAGACCACGACGATGCGCGTGATGACCGGCCTGACTCCCGCGGACGCGGGCGAGGTGACGATCGGGGGTCACCACTACCGGGACATCCCCAACCCCGGACGCCACGTGGGCGTGCTGCTCGATGCGTCAGCGCAGCACGCAGGCCGGACCGGTCGCGAGATCCTCGCCCTCGGGGCGAAGCTGATGGGCCTGCCCATGTCCAGGGTCGACGAGATGCTGGCGCTCGTCAGCCTCTCCGACGCCGAGTCGAAGCGTCGCCTCCGCAACTACTCGCTCGGGATGCGTCAGCGTCTCGGCATCGCCCACGCGCTGCTGGGCGACCCCTCGGTGCTGATCCTGGACGAGCCGGCCAACGGGCTCGACCCCGCAGGCATCCGGTGGATGCGCGGACTGCTCAAGGACTACTCCGAGCGCGGAGGCACCGTGCTCCTCTCCAGCCACCTGCTCAACGAGGTCGAGCTCGTCGCGGACGAGATGATCCTCATCGGCCGCGGCAAGATCGTGGCCAGCGGCACCAAGCAGGAGCTTCTTGCGGGGCGTGGCGGTGGCTCCACGCACGTGATGGCGCTCGACATCGCCTCCCTGTCGACGGCCCTGACGGCGGCCGGGTTGGAGATCTCCCCGGCCGGGGACGGTCTGCGGGTGGAGGCCGACCCGGTGGCCGTGGGCAAGGTGGCCGCCGCCAAGCAGCTCGTGCTGACCGACCTGCGGCCCGCCGAGGGCGGGCTGGAGAACCTGTTCCTCGACCTCACTGCTGACACCCAGCGCGAGAGCGTCACCCCTGAAGGAGTCGCGGTATGACCGCCCCAGCCGTGAACCCTGCCGTGGACCCAGCTGTGAACCCTGCCCTGGACCGGCTGCCGAGCATCGATGTGTCCTCGACCCAGCAGGTGCCGTTCGGGCGCCTGGTGTCCGTCGAGCTCCGGAAGATGACGGACACGCGTGCGGGCCGGTGGCTGCTCGCCATCACGCTCGGCGTCCTGATCGTGGCGGCCGGCATCGTCGTCATCATCTCGCTGTTCGACGAGCAGTTCTCGATGACGCTGTCCGACTGGCAGAGCATGTTGACGTTCCTGACCACGCTCCTGCTCCCCACCCTCGCGATCATGTCGGTGACCCAGGAGTGGAGCCAGCGCACGGGTCTGGTCACCTTCGCCCTCGAACCGCACCGCCTGCGCGTGATCCTGGCCAAGCTCGCGGCGGTCACCCTGCTGGCCCTGATCACGCTTGCGCTCGCCGCGGTCATCGGGGTAGCCGGTCACGCCCTCCTGGCGGCGACGGGCGTCGACATCTCGTGGACCGCGGACGGCAAGGACCTCGCCTGGACCCTCTACCTGCAGATGGTCTACTTCCTGATGGCGTTCGGTCTGGCCATGGCCATCCTGAACACGCCCGGCAGCATCGTCGCCTACTACGTCGTCGCGCTGATCCTGCCCAACATCGTCTACGGCGCGGTCTACTTCCTCCTCAGCTGGGGACCGGACGTCGTGCCGTGGGTCGACCTAGGCTTTGCCGTCGCCGCGTTCCGCGGCGAGCTGCCCCCCGTGCCCAGCGGCACACCCGACCTGGGAGTCGGGCCGGTCCTCAGCACCCTGACGATCTGGGTCGTGCTTCCCATGGCGATCGGGCTGCGGCGCATCCTGCGCACCGAGCTCAAGTAGCTCACTCGAGCTGGCCCCCCGCGGGGGAGAGGGCCAACGGCACCGGGTCCGGTCAGCTACGGGGACGACCGGACCCGGCGCTGATTTCGCGGGTTCACTAGGGTTCGGCGCATGACGAACCAGCCCGCACCTGTCCGCGCCGACGGTCGCAGCGACGACCAGCTCCGTCCGATCAGGATCACTCGCCACTGGCTCGACCACGCGGCCGGCTCGGTGCTCGTCGAGTTCGGCGGCACCAAGGTGCTGTGCGCCGCGTCCGCCACCGAAGGTGTGCCGCGCTGGCGCAAGGGCTCCGGGCTCGGCTGGGTGACGGCCGAATACGCCATGCTCCCGGCCGCCACCAACACCCGCTCGGACCGTGAGTCGGTCAAGGGCAGGATCGGTGGCCGCACCCACGAGATCTCCCGCCTGATCGGTCGCTCGCTGCGCGCGATCATCGACTACGAGGCGCTCGGCGAGAACACGATCGTCCTGGACTGTGACGTGCTGCAGGCCGACGGAGGGACTCGGACCGCGGCGATCACCGGGGCGTACGTCGCCCTCGCCGACGCCGTCGCCCACCTCCGTTCGAACGGCGCGTTGAAGGGTGAACCGCTTACCGGCTCGGTGGCCGCCGTCAGCGTGGGGATCATCGAGGGAGCACCGCGTCTCGACCTGCCCTACGAGGAGGACGTACGCGCCGAGACCGACATGAACGTCGTGATGACCGGCACAGGGTCCTTCGTCGAGGTGCAGGGCACGGCCGAGGGCGCTGCCTTCGACCGAGCCGAGCTTGACGCCCTCCTCGACCTGGCAGCGAAGGGCTGTGCCGACCTGACCAGGATGCAGCAGAAGGCTCTGTCGCAATGAGTGGGGCCGCAATGACGAGGGCCCCGATGACGCAGGTGTTCCTCGCCTCGCGCAACGCCAAGAAGCTGGTCGAGATGCAGCGCATCCTCGCTGAGCACATCCCCGACGTCGAGGTGCTGGGGCTCGGCGACGTCACCGACTACGAGGAGCCGGTCGAGGACGAGCCGACGTTCGAGGGCAACGCGCTGCTCAAGGCGCGGGCCGGTCTCGCTGCGACGGGGCTCCCCACCATCGCCGATGACAGCGGACTGTGCGTCCAGGCCCTCAACGCGATGCCAGGCGTGCTGTCGGCGCGCTGGTCCGGCCCGCCCAAGTCGGACGAGCGCAACAACGACCTGTTGCTGGCCCAGCTCGGCGACGTACCGGACGAGCGGCGCACCGCGTGGTTCGAGTGCGCCGTCGCGTTCGTGGCGACCGACGGCGTCGAGATCGTCGAGCACGGCCGGATGTCCGGCCGGATCATTCGCGAGGTCCGGGGTGGCGGCGGTTTCGGGTACGACGTGGTCTTCGTCGCCGACGAGCACTCTGAGGCAGGACTGACCACGGCGGAGCTCGATCCGGCCGAGAAGGACCGCATCTCGCACCGCGGCCACGCGTTGCGGGCGCTCGCACCCCGGGTGGCAGCAGCACTGCGCTGACGAGGACCGGTCAGGCGGCCACGCTCTCCCTGGTCGAGCCGACGCGTCGCGAGATGAACAAGCCCCAGAGCGCGGCGAGGACGAACATCAGCAACGAGTACACCGCAGCCGGGACAGCGATCTCGTTGACCTCGAGGATGTTCTCGGCGACGAAGATCGCCAGCGTCCCGTTGTGGACCCCGATCTCGAATGACGAGGCGATCGACTGCCGTTCGACGACCCCGAAGGCGCGCGGGACGACGTATCCGATGACGAGGCTCAGTGCGCAGAAGAGGGTGGCCACGAGGCCGACGTCGGCGATGTACTCGCCCACGCGCTCCCTCTCTCCCAGCAGGATGGCGAGGACCAGGACCGCGAGGATGATGGCGGAGGCGATGCGGACGGGCTTGTCCATCCTGACGGCGAACGACTCGCTCCTGGCTCGCACCAGCATGCCGATCGCCGTCGGCACCAGGATCAGCACGAACACCTTGATGACCTCCTCGAGCGGCATCGACACGGTCTCGCTCTTGTCGAAGTAGTCGATCGCAAGGTTGGTGATGAGCGGCAGGGTGCCGATGGCGATGACCGAGTTGATCGCGGTCAGGGAGATGTTGAGCGCCACGTCGCCACGGAACAGGTGGCTGAACAGATTGGCGGTGGTGCCGCCCGGGGACGCGGCCAGCAGCAGCATGCCGATGCCGAGGAAGGGCGGCAGGTCGAAGAGGACGACGAGCCCGAAGCAGATGGCCGGCAACAGCACCAGCTGGCACGCGAGCGCGATGACGACCGCCTTCGGGTGAGCGCCCACCCGCCGGAAGTCCGCGATCGTGAGCCCGAGCCCCAGACCGAACATGATGAAGGCCAGGGCGATCGGCAGTCCGATCGCGGTCAGCGCAGAGTCCATGAGCGGACCCTAGCGATGCGCGGGGTCCCGTGGGGACTTCGAGGAGGTGTCGCCCTCACGAACTCATGGCAGGGGTGCGGTCGGAGAGATTCGAACTCTCACTGTCACGGACCTAAACCGTGTGCCTCTGCCGTTGGGCTACGACCGCCGACCGCCAAGCGTAGACGGATGACGCGTCAGGCCAGGCCCTCACTCCATCCCGAGGTCCCGGCGCAGCTTGGCGACGTGGCCGGTCGCCTTGACGTTGTACTGCGCGAGCTCGACGGTGCCGTCCTCGTCGATGACGAAGGTGGAGCGGATCACGCCCTGCACGAGCTTGCCGTAGAGCGACTTCTCGCCGTACGCGCCGAAGGCCTTGTGCACCTCGAGGGACTCGTCGGAGAGGAGGGTGAGGGTCAGGTGGTCGCGCTCACGGAACTTCGCCAGCTTGGCCGGCTTGTCCTTGGAGACCCCGAGCACCTCGTAGCCCGTGCTCGTCAGGGCATCGAGTGAGTCGCTGAAGTCGCACGCCTGCTTGGTGCAGCCGGGAGTCATCGCCGCGGGGTAGAAGTACACGATCACCTTGCGGCCCCGCAGGTTCGAGAGCGTGACCTGCTCGCCGGCGTCCGAGGTGAGCGTGAAGTCTGGCGCCGCGTCGCCGGGGCTGAGGCGGTCGGTGGTGGTCGGGCTCATGACGGAACTCCTGGGTCAGTCCGGCTGTTGCAAACAGTGTGCAATAAGGTGGCAGCGGGCCTGGGCCCAGCGGTCGACATCCAAGCACGGCCGGCACCGAAGGAGAGCGAGTCCACCATGCACGTGCCCGACGGCTTCCTGGACGCGCCGACCTCGCTGGCGACCGGCGTGGTCGCAGCAGCCGGGGTCGCCGTCGCCCTGCGTGGCGCCCGGCGTGAGCTCGACGACCGCACGGCGCCGATGGCCGGTCTTGTCGCCACCTTCGTGTTCGCCGCCCAGATGATCAACTTCCCGGTCGGACCGACGAGCGGACATCTCCTCGGCGGTGCGCTCGCGGCGGTCCTGGCCGGTCCCTGGTCGGCAGTGCTGTGCCTGTCGGTCGTCCTGCTGGTGCAGGCGCTGCTGATGGCCGACGGTGGGGTCACGGCCCTCGGCACGAACGTCACGCTGATCGCCCTCGTCACGGTGACGGTCGGCTGGGCCACGTTCGTCGTGCTCCGCCGGGTGCTGCCCTCACGCCCGGCGTCCGTGCCGGTCGCGGCTGCGGTCGCCGCCTTCATCAGCGTGCCGAGCTCCGCGCTGGTCTTCGCCGCCCTGTTCGCCGTCGGCGGACTGGCTCCCGTCGACCTGTCCGTTGTGATCACCGCGATGGTCGGCTGGCACACCCTGATCGGCCTCGGTGAGGCAGCGATCACGGGGTTGGTCGTGGCCAGCGTGATGTCGACGAGACCTGATCTGGTGTACGGCGCACGCCCGCTCATCGCCTTACGCACCCTCGAGATCCGCGCCGCCGGGATGACCCGGTGAGCCGTCGCTCGTTCTTCGCTGCTGCCGTGCTCCTGATCCTGTTCCTGGCCGGGGTCGCCAGCTACTACGCCAGCGACCGCCCCGACGGACTGCAGCACGTGGCGACCGAGACCGGGTTCGGTGACACTGCAGAGGACTCCGCGACGGCGGACAGCCCGCTCGCGGACTACAGGACCCGGGGCGTCGACGACGCCCGCCTCAGCGGCGCGGTCGCGGGTGTGGCGGGCGTGGGGCTGGTGGCGCTGCTGGGTGGAGCACTGTTCTGGACCCTAGGTCGGCGACCGGCCGCGGGGACCGCCGCAGACGTCCAGCCGGACCAGCCGGACCGGGCCGCCTGATGGGTGCCGGCCACGGGCACCGCCTCCATTTCCACGGCCACAGCCCGATCCACCGTGCCGCGCCGCACCTGAAGCTGCTGGCCCTGCTGGGCTTGATGCTCGTGGTCGTGGCGACCCCGGGAGCCTGGTGGCCGGCCTTCGTGGTCGAGGTGCTGGTCCTCGTGGCGGTCATCGGCGTCTCGCGGGTGCCGGTGGGCTACCTGGCACCCCGCATGGTCATCGAGCTGCCGTTCGCGGCGTTCGCCCTGCTGCTGCCGTTCGTCGCCGACGGCCCGCGGATCGCGGTGCTGGGGGTGGAGGTCTCCGAGCCCGGACTGCATGCCGGGCTCACCCTGCTGGCGAAGGGCTCCATCGGCGTGCTGGCCTCGCTGACCCTCGCGGCCACGACCGAGCCCCAGGACGTGCTCAGAGGACTCGACCGGCTCGGGATGCCGGACCTCATCGTCTCGATCATGGGCTTCATGATCCGCTACGTCGACGTCGTCACCGGCGAGCTGTCACGGATGCTGGTCGCCATGCGCTCGCGTGGGTGCGACCCGCGTTCCCCTCGGCACTGGCCGGCTCTCGCGCGCGCGATGGGAGCGCTGTTCATCCGCTCCTACGAGCGCGGAGAGCGCGTCCATCTCGCGATGCTCTCCCGCGGCTACGACGGCAGCCTGCCCCGATGACCACGACGCTCGGGCCGGTGCTGGACGTCCGCGGCCTCGCCTTCGCCTATCCCGATGGGCACCAGGCGCTCTTCGGTGTCGACCTGCACGTCCACGAGGGGGAGCGGGTGGCGCTGCTCGGCCCCAACGGCGCCGGCAAGACGACCTTGGTGCTCCACCTCAACGGCATCCTCGCCGCCGGAGCGGGGTCCGTCGCCGTCGGCGGACTCGCGGTGGAGAAGGGCAACCTGAAGGAGATCCGCCGCCGCGTCGGGATCGTCTTCCAGGACCCGGATGACCAGCTGTTCCTCGGCACCGTCCGGCAGGACGTCGCCTTCGGGCCGGCCAACCTGGGAGTCAAGGGCGCCGCGCTGGAGGCGAGCGTAATGGCCGCCCTCGACAAGGTCGGGATGGCGGAGTACGCCGACCGGCCGCCCCACCACCTCTCGTTCGGCCAGCGACGCCGGGTGGCGGTGGCCACGGTGCTGGCGATGGAACCCGAGATCCTCGTGCTCGACGAGCCCACCTCCAACCTCGACCCGACCAGTCGACGCGAGCTGGCCGACATCCTGCGAGGTCTCGACGTGACCGTGCTGATGGTGACCCACGACCTTCCGTTTGCGCTGGAGCTCTGCCCGCGCTCGGTCGTGCTGAGCGACGGCGTCGTCGTCGCCGACGGGCGCACCTTCGACATACTCACCGATGCGCCCCTGATGGCCGGCCATCGGCTCGAGCTGCCATGGGGATTCGATCCGCGCGCCATTGATAACCTTCCCGCGTGACCAACGAACAGACGTCGCTCGAGCGCGAGATCGAGGAGACGCGGCAGCGTCTCGCCAGCACGATCGACCAGCTGGCCCACCGCGCCAGTCCGAAGACCATCGTCGCTCGTGAGGTGAGCTCGGTGAAGGCGCACTTCGTGGACCTCGAGTCCGGGGCTCCGCGCACCGATAACATCATCAAGGTCGCCGGTGGGGTCATCGGCGCGATCGTGGTGCTCGCGATCATCCGCAAGATCGTCAACTGAGCACCGCAGGCACGGCAGTGGGCACCGGAGCTGCAGCGATCAAGATGCTGCACGACCGCATCCTGGTCGAGCTCGACCGGGACGCGGGGGAGCGGCGGTCCTCCGGTGGCATCGTGATCCCGGCGACGGCCGCGATGGGAGCCCGTCGACTCCAGTGGTCACGCGTCCTCGCGATCGGCCCGCACGCTCGCGCCGTCGAGATCGGCGACCGGGTGCTCTTCGACCCCGAGGACAAGGCCGAGGTGGAGGTGCACGGCGAGGTCTACGTCGTCCTGCGCGAGCGGGACGTGCACGCGGTCGCTGCCGAGCGGCTGGACGCCGGGTCCACCGGTCTCTACCTCTGAGACCTGCCCGTTCGCGCGCCCCTGGGGCGCTTTCCGCTGCCCTAGGGTGTGCCCGTGAAGCAGCGCGACGTCATCGTCATGGACGAGGCCGAGATCGATGCCTTCCTCGATGCGCAGCGCAGCTCGACGGTCGCGACGCTCGGTCCGCGGGGACAGATCCACCTCGTCGGCATGTGGTACGCGTGGTTCGACGGCCACATCTGGCTCGAGACCAAGGTGAAGTCGCAGAAGGTGCGCAACCTGCGCCGCAGCGACCAGATGACCTTCCTGGTCGAGTCCGGGCACACCTACGACTCGTTGCGTGGCGTCTCCCTGGAGGGGCGTGGCATCGTGACCGAGGACGATCCCGCGCTGTTGGAGCAGGTGTGCCTGCAGCTCTTCGAGCGCTACCACGCGCCGTACACCCCCGAGCTGCGGCCCTTCCTGGAGCTGATGATGCACAACCGGGTCGTGGTCCGCCTCGACATCGAGCGCACCCGCAGCTGGGACCACCGCAAGCTCGGACTGCCCGCCATGGAGCTCGGCGGGACCACCGCCCCCTCGACCCAGGAGATGTGACGGCCTACTTCGTCAAGCAGTCGCACCGCGCGCCGGCCGTCACAGAGCCCATCGCGGCAAACCCGTCCCTGCCCCGGGCCTGCATCATCGGCGCGGGCTCCTCGGGGATCGCTGCGGCCAAGCAGTTCCACCTCGCCGGGGTGCCGTTCGACTGCTTCGAGGCGGGCTCGGCGATCGGCGGCAACTGGGTCTACGACAACCCCAACGGGACCTCGGCCTGCTACGACACCCTCGAGATCAACGCGTCGTGCCGGCGGATGGCCTACTCCGACTTCCCCCGTCGACGAAGACCACGCGGTCGCCGTCGAGGCGCTCGATCCCGGGGCCGTAACTCCTGCGGCGCGCTCATCGATCACGCTGCAGACATGACGAAGGCCGGTCCTGGTGGACCGGCCTTCGTGTTCTGTACGCCAGCAGGGACTTGAACCCCGAACCCGCTGATTAAGAGTCAGCTGCTCTGCCAATTGAGCTACTGGCGCATCTTGTCGGGCAACAGGCGAGTGTCACGCAACGAGGAGAGACTCTACACGTCGGCCAGGATCGGATGAAATCGAGATCTGGCGCGCGTCCAGCACTGGTCCCAGCCCTCAGCCCAGCTCTGCCAGCACCGCCTGCGCCGCGTTGTGCCCGCCGAGTCCGGAGACGGCGCCACCGCGGCGGGCTCCGGAGCCGCAGAGCAGGACCACGTCGTGGTCGGTCTGCACGCCCCACTGCTGCGCAGGTGTGTCGAGACGGGCCCGGTTGGGCGCCCAGGGCCACTCGAGGTCGCCGTGGAAGATGTGTCCGCCCGGCATGCCGAGATCGCGCTCGACGTCCTGGGGGATCTTGGCCTCGATGCAGGGCCGGCCGTCCGCGTCCGTGGTCACGCACGAGCTGATCGGCTCGACCAGGTGCTCGTCGAGCGAGGCGATGGCGCGTTGTACGGCGAGCTCCTTCGCCGCGGCACCGTCGGGTCCCTCGAACAGGCCCACCGGGGTGTGCAGCCCGAAGTACGTCAGGGTGTGCGCTCCGCGGTCGGCCAGCTCCCCGAGGATGGAGGGGTCCGAGAGTGAGTGGCAGTAGACCTCCCCGGGCAGCTGTGACGGCACGGAGCCGGCCGAGGCTTCGGCGTACGCCGTCTCGAGCTGGGTGTAGTCCTCGCCCAGATGGAGGGTGCCCGCGAACGCCACGGCAGGGTCCGCGCCCGACTTCAGCTGGGGGAGGCGGTCGAGGAGGAAGTTGATCTTCAGCTGCGAACCGACCGGCTTCGTCGCCTGATCAGCCTCGTCGCCGAGCAGGATGCGCAGCACCCACGGCGCCACCCCCGACAGCACCCGGCGGCAGGTGAGCGACTGCTCGCGCGACCCGTCGTGCCACACCACGGTGGCGGCGTCGGAGCCGGGTTCGATCCGGCTCACCCCGGCGCCGGTGATGAGCTCGGCGCCTGCCTCGAGCGCCGAGCGCGCCAGGGCGTCGGTCACCGCCCCCATGCCGCCGATCGGCACCCGCCACTCACCGGTGCCGTTGCCGATCAGGTGGTAGAGGAAGCAGCGGTTCTGGATCAGCGACGTGTCGTGCATCGAGGCGAAGGTGCCGATCAAAGCGTCCGTCGCCACGACGCCGCGGACGGTGTCGTCGACGAAGCGTTCCTCGATCGTGCGTCCGAGCGGCTCGGCGACGATGTCGCGCCAGATCCCGGGGCCGATCGCGTCGCGGAGCTCGCGCTCGAGGGGGAGCGGGTTCATCAGGGTCGGGGCGATGGCCTCGGCCATGCGGCCCACCTCGGCGTAGAAGCTCTGCCACGCCCCGTAGTCCCGGTCGGAGCCGGTGAGGGCGGCGAAGGACCGGCGGGTGGCGTCGCCCTCGGGGCGTTCGACCAGCAGTCCACCGGGGCGACCGTCGCGCACGTACGGCGTGTAGGAGGCCGTCGAGCGCGAGGCCAGGCTGAGGTTGAGGTCGAGGTCGGCCATCAGCGCCTCGGGCATGAGGCTGACGAGGTAGGAGTAGCGGGAGAGCCGCGCGGGCATCCCGGCGAAGGGAGACACCGAGACTGCAGCTCCGCCGGTGTGGTCGAGACGCTCGAGTACGGCGACGCTGAGCCCTGCCCTGGCGAGATAGGCCGCGGCGACCAGACCGTTGTGCCCGCCACCGACGACGGCCACGTCGTAGCTCTCTTCTCCTGTGCTCACCGGAGAAACGTAGCGCCCCGGCTCGGGGCGAAGGAATATCCGGCCGTCGAGGTCGTTGGGACAGGTGTGCAGGCAACCACGGCCCCGGGCGAGACGCTGACGCGTCGACGAGTCGTGGACCTGTTGCGCACCACGAGCGCGCGCTGTCGTCCCTGACACTCGCCCCGTCAGGTCTCAGCCACTACCCCGCGCAACCGGCGCGCACGCTGTCGCGCGCGCGTGATGAAAGGTCTACCCACGCCATGAGCACCACCTTCACGGAGCGGCCCACCCGCCGCCTCCGTCTTCCATCGTTCGGCATCCAGGTCCTGATCGGACTCGTGCTGGGCGTCGCCCTCGGTCTGGCCGCGCGTTCCACCGGCCCGGACGGGGTCGACGACCCCAACTGGCTGACCGAGACCCTCAGCACGGTGGGCGGCGTCTTCGTCACCCTGCTTCGCACCATCGTCCCGCCCCTGGTGTTCCTCGCGATCGTCGCGTCCATCGTCAACCTCCGCGACGTCGCCGGCGCTGCCCGGCTCGCCTGGAAGACGCTCGCATGGTTCGCCATCACGGCGCTGATCGCGGTCTCCATCGGCATGGTGCTCGGCCTGGTGCTCCAGCCCGGCAACCACGCCAGCGTGTCTGCCGACTCGGCCGCGCAGCCCTCGACCACGGGGTCGTGGCTGGACTTCCTGACCGGGCTCGTGCCCACCAACGTCCTCGGGCTCGAGGCCAGCGCGGAGCGCACCAACGCGAGGAACGGGTCAGCTGCCTCGC
>NZ_JAOPXV010000206.1 GCF_025964975.1 Nocardioides sp. | reverse complement strand
GAGGTTCCGGTAGCTCACGTAGGTGACGTAGAAGCACACCAGGCCCGAGACGACGAGGATCATCCGCTCGCGGGTCCAGTGGGTGCGTACGCGCTCGCGGACGATGCCCGGGATGAGCTGCGGATTCATGCGCGACGCCCACAGGGATCGGGGCAGCATGTCGAGCAGGAAGGCCCCGGCCACCAGCAGCGGGAGCCGCAACCACGACGGGCCGAGGAAACCCTCCGGGTCGACCAGCTTCCGTTCCAGGGTGATCGCGGCAACGAGCGCCAGCAGCCCCATCAGGGCGGCGACCCCGATGAGGAGGGCGTAGGCGGGGCGATACACGGCCGTCAGTCTAGGCAGACGCCGGCGTCAGTCCAGATTCGTGCCGACCGGGGCGACCCGGGCCGGATCGACGCTCAGCCGCACCTGCTCGCCCGGACCCCAGTGGCTGTCGCGGGGAGCAACCGCATCCACGAGACCGACATCACGCACGTCGACCACGAGCCGCAGCACCTCGGGGGTCGCCCTCGCCGACTCGACGGTGCCGCTGAGGCGACCGTGCTCGTCGGCCACGAGGGCCGAGCGGCGCAGCGCGAGACTCACGGAGCTCGCCGGGCCCACCCGGCTCTCCCGTCCGGATCCGACAGCCGCCAGCACCGTCGCGGCCGCCGACCCCGACAGCACCCGTGCGTAGCCGAGGAACAGTGCTGTCTCCTCGTCCGCCGGAGCCGACCACACGGCATCGATCGGTCCCGACTGGACGACCCGGCCCGCCCGCATGACGGCGAGCTGGTCGGCGACCTGGAAGGCCTCGTCATGGTCGTGGGTGACCATCAGCGCCGTGGTCCCGGCCGCGTGCAGGATCTTGCGCAGGTCGACCGCCAGCCGCTCCCGCAGCCCGGCGTCGAGGGCGGAGAGTGGTTCGTCGAGGAGCAGCAGCCTCGGCTCCACCGCCAGCGCACGCGCCAGGGCGACCCGCTGGCGCTCACCTCCGCTCAGCGTCGCGGGCAGGCGGTCGGCGTACCCCTCGAGGCCGACGAGCGACAGGAGGTCGTGCACTCGCTGGATGCCGGGTCGACGGCGCAGCCGCAGGGCGTAGCCGACATTGCGCGCGACGGTCATGTGCGCGAAGAGCTGGCCGTCCTGGAACATCAGCGCGAAGCCACGCTTGTGGGTGGGCAGCCGATCGACCGCACGACCGTCGAACGAGATGCCCCCGGACGTGAGCGGCTCCAGGCCGGCGACGGCACGCAGCAACGTCGACTTCCCACACCCCGAGGGGCCGAGAACCGCGAGGATCGATCCGTCCGGCACCTCCAGGGACACGTCGTGGACGGCCACGACACCGTCGTAGGCCACCGAGACGTCCGTGAGCGAGAGCATCGTCAGAAGGCTCCCACGTTCGGCACCCGCAGCCGTTCGACGGCGAGCATCACCACCGCCGTCGTCCCGGCCAGCACCACCGAGGCGGCGAGGGCCATCCCGAAGTTGAGCTCGCCCGGGTGGCCGATGAGCCGGAAGATCACGATCGGCACGGTCGGGTTGTCGTCGCGCGCCAGGAAAGAGGTGGCGCCGAACTCGCCCAGCGACGCGGCGAAGGCGAACCCGCTGGCCGCCAGCAACGGCTTCCACACGACGGGGAGCTCGACCGTCAGCAGTGCCCGCCACGGAGAGGCTCCGAGGGAGGCCGCGGCCTGACGCTGCCGGTCGTCGATCCCGGCGAGGACGGGGACGAGGGTGCGTACGACGAGGGGCAGCGCCACGAGCGCCTGCGCGATCGGCACCAGCAGGGCCGAGTCGCGCAGGTCCACCGGCGGTCGGTCGAGGGTGATCAGGAAGCCGAAGCCCAGCGTCACCGCGCTCACGCCCAGCGGCAGCATGAAGAAGCCGTCGAGCAGGCTCCGCACCCGCCGTTCGGACCGCGACTGGGAGCGTCGCGTGACCAGGACAGCCACGGCCAGCCCCATGAGCAGGGCCATCCATGTCGCGTCGACCGCCGTCCGCACCGACGTGAGCAGCGCCTCGGTCACGGGCACCAACAGCGCATCGTTGCTGCCGACACCGGTGAGTGCGCGGTAGTTGCCCAGCGACCAGCCGGCCTCGGTGCGGAAGGAGCCCAGCACCAGCGTCACGATCGGCGCCGCTACGAGCCCCAGCACCAGCACCGTGACCGCCAACGCAGGCACGTCACCCGACCGGATCCGACGTGGACGGGACGAGGTACGGGCGGCTGTCGCGTCCGGGACGGCCCGCAGCCGCGCCGCCAGCCCGAGCAGCGCGACCACGACCACCAGCTGCAGCACGGACAGGGCAGCAGCGGCCTGGAGGTCGAACAGCGTGGTCGTCAGCAGGTAGATCTCGGTCTCGACCGTCGCGTAACGCACGCCGCCGAGTGTCAGCACGATGCCGAACGCGGTGGCGCAGAACAGGAAGACGATGCTGGCCGCCGACACGATGGCCGGGCGCAGAGCCGGTAGGGTGACCGTCCACCACACCTGCACCGGGGACGCCCCCAGCGCAGCAGCCGCCTCGGCGGGCCGGGCGTCGAGGGACTCCCACGCTGCGCCGACCGCGCGGATCACCACCGCGAGGTTGAAGAAGACCAGTCCGATGACGATGGCCACCGGCGTGCCGTCGAGCCCGAGGAAGCCCAGAGGTCCGGCCTCACCGAGAAGCAATCGGAAGGCGACCCCGACCACCACGGTCGGGAGCACGAACGGCACCAGCAACGCGGCCCGGATCATCTTCCGGCCGGGCAGCGCGAGGCGGTGCAGCACGAAGGCCGCGGGCAGCCCGAGCAGGACGGAGATCGCGGTGGCGGCCGCCGCACTCCACACCGTGAACCACGCGACGCGGGCGACCCGCGGCCGGGCCAGCACCTGGAGGACCCCGCCGGGATCGAGGACGCCGTCGGAGACGAACCCCCGTGCGACCATCCCGCCGACCGGCAGCACGAAGAACACCGCGACCACAAGGACCGGGCCCGCGGCGAGCAGGGCGAGCGTGAGCCACCGCCTCACCGGACGGCCCTACCTGGTGACAACGTCCGTCCACTCGGTCAGCCACTGCTCGCGGTTCGCAGCGATGTCGGCCGGCGACACCGTCATCGGCGCGCTCGGCTGGACGGCGTGCTTGGCCCAGTCCGCGGGCACCTCGGCCTCGTCGCTGACGGGGAAGACGTACATCGCGGTCGGCAGCGCGGCCTGCACCTCCGTGCTCAGCAACCAGTCGATGACCGCCTCGGCACCGTCGGGGTTGGCCGCCCCCTCGAGCACCCCGGCGTACTCGACCTGACGGAAGCAGGTGTCGAGCAGCGCGGCAGTGGAGGACTTGTCGCTGCCCTTGGGCACGGTGAACGCGGGCGACGAGTCGTAGGAGACGACGATCGGGCGGGTGCCCTTGCCGCCGCCCTGGGTGAAGTCGCCGAAGTAGGCGTCCTCCCAGCCGTCGACGACCTTGGCGCCGTTGTCGAGCAGCCTCGTCCAGTAGTCGGGCCAGTCGTCGCCGTACTCCGCGACCGTGCTCAGGAAGAACGCCATGCCGGGCGAGCTCGTCGAGGCCCCGGGGGTGACGAAGAGGTCCTGGTAGGTCGGGTCGACGAGGTCGGCCAGGGTCTCGGGCGGGTTGATGCCCTCCTGCTCGAACCACTCCGTGTCGACGTTGACGCACACGTGGCCCACGTCGATCGGCGTGAGCTTGTCGGCGCCCTCCTCGAGGGCGAACTCCGCAGCGCCGGCGGGCAGGGTGGGCTCGTAGGTCGCGAACACCCCCTCGTCCAGCGGACGCGACGCGAAGGTGTTGTCGACCCCGAAGGCCAGGTCCCCGGTGGGGTTGCCCTTCGTCAGCGACAGCTTGGCCGTGAGCGTCCCGGCATCGCCCGCCGACCGGGTCACCAGGTCGATCCCGCTCTCGCGCTCGAAGGCGGCGACCAGCTTCTTGGGCAGGTTGAACGACTCGTGGCTTACGAGGACGACCTTCCCGCCGACGTCCTGCGAGCCGGCCGCAGCCTCGGGGCTGGGCTCGGTGGCGTCGGCGCCCGAGTCACCCATGGTGCTGCAGCCGGTGGAGAGGACGACGACGGTGACGGACGCGATCGAGATCGTTCGTAGGCGACGCAACATTGCGGTGACTCCCTATCGCCGGTGCTAACCGGATCAGGTTCGGAGGGTCTGCGGACGAACCGCACTCTCAGCACTGGCGTGCTCCCCTGTCTTGTGATGCCAGCGTACGCCGCAGCGCCGGTGGCGCAGAGCCCGGGTGGCCACCTCGTAGACACGAGTGACAATGACCGCATGACCGTGACGGTGCTGACCTTCGACGACCTCGACACCCGCACGGCCTACGCGCTGTGGCGCCTGCGGCAGCAGGTCTTCGTCGTCGAGCAGCAGTCGCCGTACCCCGATCTCGACGGGCGCGACCTCGAACCCGCCACCCGTCACGTCCTGGCGATCGACGGCTCGGCCGGAGACAGGGAGCTCGTCGGCTGCCTGCGGGTGCTCGACGACGGGGCGTGCGCCCGGATCGGCCGCGTCGTGGTGGCCCCGGCTGCCCGCGGCCGCGGGCTCGCGCGCGAGCTCATGGACGCCGCGATGGCGGAGATCGGCGGCCGCGAGATCCGGCTGGACGCACAGACGGGGCTCAGCGGTTGGTATGCGGGCTACGGCTTCGAGGTGAGCGGGCCAGAGTTCGTCGAGGACGGTGTCGCACACCTGCCGATGCGCAGGCCTCAGGCCGAGTAGAGCACCACGCCGTCCACGTGGCCCCGGGTCAGCGTCCCCCGCGCGACCAGCAGCTCGAGGTGGGCACGGGTCTCCAGGGTGGCGAGCGCGGCATTGAAGACGTCGAGGTCCTTGAGCGCATGCTCGTGCCGGGTCCACGGCAGCGCGCCCGCGATGTCGAAGGCCGACGACGACGCGTTGCCGTCGAGCACAGCGACACACAGGCCCAGCCGGGTCTCGTGATGGGCCAGCAGCTCGTCGATCCTCGCGTGGGCGGACGGGGCGACCGGGCCGTGGGCCGGCAGCAGCATGAGGTCGGGCAGCCCACGCACCTTGGTGAGCGAGGCCATGAAGTCACCCAGGGGCTGGTCGGCGAGGACCGGCTCGAAGCCGATCGAGGGGGTGATCGTCGGCAGGACGTGGTCGCCGGCGAAGAGCAGCCCGCTCGGCCGGTCGGCGAAGACGTAGTGCCCCTGCGTGTGACCCGGGGTGTGGACGGCGTCGATGGTGCGGTCGCCCACCGTCAGCGTGCTGTCGCCCTCGAGCCATTCGTCGGGGTAGTCCCACAGCGACAGGTCGGCGGTGTGGTTGCGGGTGAAGTCCTCCCACTGGCGCGCGATGTCGGCCGCTCCCGCGGCCACGAACATCTCGACGTGCGGGTCCTGTCCGCCCTGCGCTCCGGCGTGGATGAGGTCCAGCGTCGCCTTGTCGCCCAGGCCGAGCGAGACGTGCGAGCCGAACTCGCGACGGATCGTCACCGCCTGCGTGTAGTGGTCGCGGTGCACGTGCGTGACCAGGAAGCGCCGGATGTCGCGGACGTCGAAGCCGATGCCGTGCAGCGACGTCTCCAGCAGGGTGCGCGCCACCTCGATGGCCCAGCCGCCGTCGATGAGGGTGAGCCCGTCGTCCGCCTCCACGACGTAGACGTTGACCGCCCGCAACCCGTCCATCGGGAGCGGGAGCGGGATCCGGTGCACGCCCGGCGCGACCAGCCAGGCACCCGGCTCGGTCCAGTGGGTGCCCGAGTCGGGGGAGATCGCCTGTGCTGTGGAGGTCACCTGCCGGATCCTAGATCCCCCCTCGTCGGTGTCGGCTGGCAGTGTGAGGGGATGGACGACGTACGCGCGCTGCTGGACGACGAGCGTGCGCGGGTCCTCACTCGGCTGGCTGCCCTGACGGCTGACCACGACTCCGTGGTCGCCGCGTCCCTCGACACCAACGCCGATGACGAGCACGATCCCGAGGGCGCCACCATCGCCTTCGAGCGTTCGCAGATCGGGGCGTTGGTGAGACAGGCCCGGGCTCATCTCGCCGAGATCGTTGACGCGGTTGCTCGCCTCGAGGACGGGACCTACGGCACCTGCGAGGTGTGCCGTTGCGCCATACCGGAAGCGCGGCTCGAGGCTCGGCCGACGGCGCGGCGCTGCGTGGGCTGCGCAAGGATGTCCCCATGATCGAGGTGCTCAGCCCCAGCCGTTGGCCGCAGGCGCGCGAAGCGGGAGCGCTGGTCGGCCACATCCTCAGCACCTTGAGGGCCCGCAGCACCCCCGGCACCAACCTCCTGGACATCGATCGCTGGGCGCAGACGATGATCGGGGAGGCGGGCGCCCTGTCCTGCTACGTCGACTATGCACCGAGCTTCGGTCGCGGGCCCTTCGGGCACTACATCTGCACGTCGGTCAACGACGCCGTGCTCCACGGACTGCCGCACGACTACACCCTGGCGGACGGTGACCTGCTCTCCCTCGACCTTGCGGTGTCGCTCGGCGTCGTCGCCGACTCGGCGGTCAGCTTCGTCGTGGGCGGCGCGGGGTCCCCTGAGGACGTCGCGATGATCGAGGCGACCGAGCGAGCGCGGGCGGCCGGGATCGCCGCGGCCGGTCCGGGCGCCCGCATCGGCGACCTGTCCCACGCCATCGGATCGGTGCTGACCGAGGCGGGCTTCTCGATCAACCTCGACTTCGGCGGTCACGGCGTCGGCTCGACGATGCACCAGGACCCGCACATCTCGAACTCGGGACGGCCCGGCCGCGGATTCGCGCTGAGGCCCGGCCTGCTGCTGGCCCTCGAGCCCTGGGTCATGGCCGACACCGACGAGCTCGTCACCGACGCCGACGGGTGGACCCTGCGGAGTGCCACCGGGTGCCGGACCGCCCACAGCGAGCACACGATCCTGATCACCGAGGACGGCGCCGAGATCATGACCGTGCAACCCACGTGAGCCCCGCCGTGGGCGCAGTCGACGTGCAGTACGCCGACAGCGGCCGAGCGAGGGCAGGGCTGGTCGTCGGTGACGAGCTCACCTTCGACACCGTCGTGGCCGAGCACGTGGCCGACATCGCCCGCACGGCCCCCTATGAGCCCGGGGCGCTCTACCGACGCGAGCTCCCCTGCATCACGGCGGTGCTGGAGTTCGGCCCACCCCTGGAGCTCCTGGTGATCGATGGCTACGCCACCCTCGACCCGGACGGCCGCCCCGGTCTCGGCGCCCATGCAGCGGAGGCGTTCCGCCTGCCCGTCATCGGGGTCGCGAAGACACCGTTCCGCGGAGCGACCCATGCCGCTGAGGTCGTCCGCGGCGGTGGCAGTCGACCGCTCTACGTGACGACGGCGGGCGGCGTGGACCTGGCCGAGGCCGCACAGATGGTGTCCGCGATGGCCGGTCCCCATCGCATCCCCGCTGCCCTGGCCCGGGTGGACCGGCTGGCCCGCGGGCGCGAGCAGCCTGAGCTCAGGATGCGCTGAGCCCGCGCGCGGCAGGCGGCAGGTCGTCCTCGGAGGCGGCGGGCGCGGACAACGGCTGGACGGGCAGCTGCTCGACCTGCTCGCGGCACCACTGCGAGATGGGACGGGTCCCGTCCAGGACAGCCGCGCGGAACTCCGACCAGGGCTCCCACTTGGCCTCGGCCACCTCGGCCGGGTCGAGCCGGACCTCGTCGGAGGTCGTCGCCACGAAGACCGGGCACATCTCGTTCTCCACCGTCCCGTCCTGGACCGCGCGGTAGCGGAAGCGCGGAAGGAGCAGCCGCAGTCCGTCGATGCGCAACCCGAGCTCCTCGTGCACGCGTCGGCGTACGGCATCCGCGAGGTCCTCGCCGGGAGCCGGGTGACCGCAACAGGCATTGCTCCACACGCCGGGGAACGTTGCCTTGTCCAGCGCCCTCTGCGTGACCAGCACCAGACCGCGCCCGTCGAAGATGTGGACCGAGAAGGCGAGGTGGAGCGGGGTCTCCGCGTGGTGCACCCCGCGCTTGTCAGCCGTGCCCACAGCACGGCCGGCCTCGTCGAGCAGGACGACCGACTCGGACTTCATGCTGGCACCTCGATCGGTCGGGCGAGCTGGTTGACCGCTGCGGAGAAGAGCCACGGGGCCCGGGCCGCGGTCGCGACGAGTCGCCTGCGCACGGGTGGACGGGCGGTGGCCATCAGCAGCGCGTGGGTCATCAGCTCGTGCTGGCGGCCGATCCGCCGCGCCTGCTCCTCGTAGCGGGCCGGCGTGTCAGCGACCACGCACGCGACGGCGGCCCGGGCCTGCGCCAGGCCGATCGCGATGCCCTCCCCGGTGAGGGCGTCGACGTAGCCCGCCGCGTCCCCGACCAGCAGCACTCGGCCCGCCACCCGCCGGCGTGCCCGCTGCCGCAGCGGTCCGGCGCCCATGACCTTGGAACGGGGACCCGTTAGCCGCTCGCGCAGCACCGTGAAGCCCTCGAGCGCCTCCTCGAAGCCCGTGCCTGCGTCGGTCAGCACCGCGACGCCGATCAGGTCGCCGGCGACCGGCGTGACATAGGCCTCCGCCCCGGCTGCCCAGTGCACCTCCACGTAGGGCGCCCACGGTGCCTGCTCCACGTGGCGACGCAGTCCGAAGCGTCGCCGACCACCTGCGGCGACCTCAAGCCCGAGCAGCCGGCGCACGGGTGAGTGCAGCCCGTCGGCGGCCACGAGGTAGCGCGTGGCCTCGCCGTCGACGAGCAGGTGGTCGCCCTCGTCCCGGACCGACCGGACGGGGCGGGCATCGACGTCCACCCCCGCCACCGCGAGCGGCTCCGACAACGCCGCGTGCAGGGTCGTACGCCGCACGCCGCGCCCAGGTCCGAACCGGAACGTCGCCTCCGCCTGGGTCCCCGAGCCGTCGAGGTAACGGATGCCGTCGAGCCGGTGCCCTGTCGGGTCCACCGACAACGCCTCGAGCTCGGCCAGGGCGCCGGGCATGAGGCCCTCACCGCACGCCTTGTCGACGGGACCCTGCCGGGGCTCGCGCACCGAGACGTCGAGTCCGGCGCGAGCGGCGTGCAGGGCGGCTGCGAGACCCACCGGGCCGCCACCGGCGACGACCAGGTCACGCACCCGAGACCCCGGACACGACAGGCGGGAGCGACGCGAGCGCTGCGTCCTCGGCGCGGATTCGCACGGTGAGCAGCGCCGCGTTGGCGATCGTGAAGACCAGCGCCGTGATCCAGGAAGCATGGACGAGTGGCAGGGCGACACCCTCGACGACGACGGCGACGTAGTTGGGGTGACGGATGAGGCGGTAGGGCCCGGAGTCCACGGGCGGGAGCCCCGGGACCACGATGACGCGCGTGTTCCAGCGCCGACCCAGGGTGCCGATGCACCACCAGCGCAGGGCCTGCGAGGCGAGGACCAGGCCGAGCATCGACCAGGCGAGGGCGGACGGCACCTCAGGTCGGCCTACCCATGCCTCCGCCAAGGCACCCACCAGCAGGCCCGTGTGCAGGACGACCATGAAGGGGTAGTGCCCGAAGCCGGTCTCGACGCCACCGCGCTCGAGGCTCCAGGCGGCATTTCGCTTGGAGACGACCAGTTCGGCCAAGCGCTCGACGCCGACGAGTGCGACGAGGATCGTGAACGCGAGCAGGGTCGTCACGACGTGGCCCGCAGCAGCACGAACTCGGAGCAGAACCCCGGCCCCATCGCCAGCAGCACCCCGTAGGTCCCGGGTGCCGGCGGTCGGTCGCGGAGGGTGTCCTCGAGGACGTGCAGGACCGAGGCGGAGGAGAGGTTGCCGACCCGTGCCAGCGAGTCCCAGGTCAGGGCCAGGTCGTCGGGCGACACCTCCAGGGCTGTCTGGAGCGCCTCGATCACCTTCGGACCGCCCGGGTGGCACACCCACCAGCCGATGTCGTCGCGGGTGAGGTCGTGATCGGCGAGGAAACCGTCGACGTCCTCGCGCAGGTAGCGCTCGACCAGCGCCGGCACCTGGGCGTCGAGGACGATCCGGAGGCCGTTGCTGCTGACGTCGAAGCCCATGGTGCGCTCGCTGTCGGGATAGAGCCGGCTGCGCGACGCGAGCACCTCGACCGGACCCGTGCTGCGTGCGGAGCCGACCGCGACGACGGCGGCCGCTCCGTCACCGAAGAGTCCGCTGGCCACCAGGTTCGGGACGGACACGTCGTCGAGCTGCAGGGTGAGCGAGCACAGCTCGACGGCGATCAGCACGGCCGTGTCATCGGGGTGGCCGAGCAGGTAGTCGTGGACCCGGGCGATGCCGGCCGCGCCTGCCACGCACCCCAGGCCGACCAGCGGCATCCGCTTCACGTCGGGCCGCAGGCCGACGAGGGCGGCGATGCGCGAGTCCAGCGACGGGATCGCCAACCCGGTGACCGTGGCCGTCACCACGAGATCGACGTCGGAGGGCGTCAGGCCGGCCGCGTTGAGTGCGTCGACCAGGGCGCGGGCGCCGAGCTCGACGGCGTGCTCGATGAAGAGGTCGTTGCTGTGCCCGAAGTCGCGCAGCTCGGCATAGTCCGCCAACGGCAGCACCGTGTGGCGGCGATCGACACCGGCGTTGGCGTGGAAGCGGCGGAGCAGGGCCCGGTCGAGGCTGCCCTGTGCGATGACGCCCGTGAAGGCCTCGGTGATCTCCGCCTGCGAGTGGGAGTGCGGGGGCAGGGCACCGCGGACGGACAGGATCCTCATGGCAACTTCCTGGTGGGCGTGCAGGGACGACGGGACGGGTTGGTCATCGCGCACTCACCAGCATTGCCGCGTCGACCAAGGCGATCGCGACGGCCGCGACGAACGGGGCGCGACCGGGCGCAGTGACCACGACCACCGCAAGAGCGGCAACCAGGGCGCCCGCCCCCAGGGCGACTGCGAGCGGGGGCGACCCACCGAGCAGCACCACCGCTGTTGCCGCGAGCAGCACCACCGTGGCGACGGGAGCGATCCATCGGCGGCCCAGCCGGTGCGGAAGCCCGCGGACGCCGGTCGCGGCGTCGTCGTCGAGGTCGGGGAGCACGTTGAGCAGGTGCGCACCCACACCGAGCAGCGCACCGCCGACGGGCCACCACCACGGGGGCACGGCATCGCCGGCCAGCGCGACGAACGCCGTCAGGCCACCGAAGGCGACGGCGTAGGGCAGCCACGACCACACCGTCGACTTGAGGCCGAGGTTGTAGCTCCAGGCGGCCGCAACGCAGACCAGATGCACCAGGCCGGCGACCAGACCGCACGCGACGGAGAGCACGACACACAGCAGTACGGCGATGCCGCAGGCCGCCCGGACGACGCCGACCGGCACCGTGCCGGCGACCAGGGGCTTGTCGCGGCGATCGTTGTGGCGGTCGCGGGAGAGATCGATGAGGTCGTTGCTCCAGCCGACGGACAGCTGACCGGTCAGCACGGCGGCCACCACGAGGGCGGACACCGCAGGGTCGAGTGCCTGTGCGGCTGCCAGCAGGCCTGCCAGCCCGGTCACGGCGAGAGCGGGGCCGATGTGAGCGGCGGCGACGAGCCCGACCACGGCCGAGGACGAGGGGCGGGTGTCGACGTCTCCCGTCATGGTCACCCCGCCGAGCCCGCCCAGGTGGCGTACGCCCGCACGGACGGGGTGACGATGCCGTCGACGCCGAGCCGGGACAGGGCTCCCCACTGCGCGGGTGAGTCGGCGTAGCCGCCCACCACGATCACGCCCTTGCGGTGCAACCTCTTGACCCGCGACTTCGTCAGGCTGGCTGCGGGCACGTTGTAGCCCTGGACCTTCCCGAGCGAGGCACGCACCTTCTGCCAGCCGCTGACGATCAGCTGGGTGTCGAGCCGGGGCGCCAGTCGCCGGACGCGCTCGAGCACCGTGAGGCGCAGCGAGGAGACCGCCACCCGCTCGAAGACGTCGGACTTCTTGAGCAGGGTCACCACGGCACGGACCTGCCCGATCGACCAGTTGCTCCCCTTGAGCTCGATCATCAGCGAGGCACCGTTCTCGGCAGCCCATTTCAATGACTCGTTGGCGGTGAGGATCGGCTGCTTCGTCGTGTTCTCGCGGCACTGCCTGACGAGGTCGCGCTGCGTCCAGGAGCCGATGGGTCCGGCACAGTTGGTCGTCCGCCCGACCCCGCTGTCGTGGAGCACCACGAGCCTGTCGTCCTTGGTCCGGCGCCAGTCGGTCTCGATGGCGGTCGCCCCGTCGGCGAGGGCACGACCGAAGGCCGGCAGCGTGTTCTCGCCGAGCGTCCTGGTGGGTGCGCCACGGTGGGCGGTCACGGTGAAGTCGGGCTCCGCGAGGGCCGGGGCGGCGGTCAGGGTGACGCCCAGGACGAGCGCGACAGGGACGAAGCGGCGTACGAACACGCTGGAATCATGCCCCAACCGCTGAAGAGAAGCCGCTGCTGCTCCTCCAAGGGGGTGGACTCGTCAGGTCGCGGCTCGCGCTGCGGCGGCTGCCCTGGCGACCCACTTCGGCTCGTCGCCATACCGCTGCGAGGGGATCAGCCGACCCGCCGCTGAGTCCTCGATCAGCTGCACGAGTCGGCTCTCGCGGGTCTGCTCGCGCTTGGCGCTGACGACCCAGTCCTCGGCGACCGTGCGATACGACGGCGTCGCCACCTCCCAGAAGGCCGCCGCCGCCGGATCGGCCAGCAACCGCGCACGCTGCTCGTCGCTCAGCTTCCGCCCGGACTCGTAGGCGTAGATCCCGCTGCGTTCGGGCGTCCTCTTCTCGTATGCCGCCAGCCCGGCCGGCAGCATCCGGCCCTCCGCGACGAGTCGTTCCACGCGGGCGATGTTGACCGCGCTCCAGATGCTGGTCGACTTGCGCGGGGTCCAGCGCTGTCGCACGGAGTCCTCGTCGATGCGTTGAGCCACGCTGTCGATCCAGCCGAAGCACAGCGCCTCGGGGACCGCGTCGGCCCAGGTCAGTCCGCGGTCGGCGACGTGCTTCTTCCGCAGCCCCATCCAGAGCTCGGTCGCGGTCTCATGGTTGGCCTCCAGCCACGCCCGGAACTTCTCCGCCGAGGCGAAGAACGTCGCTGGCCTGTCTGGTGTCCCGCCCGGTGTGCCGACCATAGGGACACGCTAACGAGGGATCAGGACCGAGCGTGTCCTAGCTGTGATGCCCAGGCAGGTTGTCCAACCTGGTGATGGGGACAGCCCACCTAGCGCTGCGTCCAGCTCTCGCCCCAGGTCCACACCAGGTCGAGGTCGTGCGGGGCCAGCACGGAGCGCACCCGGTCGATGAGGGGCACGGCCACCTCGGCGTCGAACTTGTCGGCGGAGGCGAACAGCACGTCACCCTCGATGGCAGCCGCGAGCAGCGAGCCGCCGCGATATTCGAGGACGACGGCCGTGTCCCGGGAGGTCTCGTCGAGCGACGCCAGCACGGCCTGGAGCCGTAGGCCCACCTCGGGAAGCACTGCGCCCACATCGACGGAGCCGCTCCGACTGCCCTCCGGCAGCAGAGCACCGACGATCCGCTTGTCCCAGGTCATGACCGCGGACCAGTCGGCGTAGAGGTCGTCGCGCACCCGGCGCAGGCACTTCCTGATCGCCGTATTGGCGCCTCCTGCAGCCACGGACACGGGCGGGGGCTGACGAGTCCCGCGCTCCTCGACCTCCGCGGTGAGCAGGACCTCCCCAGCACCGTGTCCCACCCGGGCAGTCACGGCGGTGCCGCTGAGGGCCGTCAGCCACTGCAGCCGCCCGATCTCGAGGAACGGCTCGATCTGGCCCGCCATCCGAATGGAGTATCGCAACGCGGCGGCGAGCTCGTCGGCCCCGTCGGCCCCGTCGGCGGTGGAGACTGCCCCGTCGGTGGTGACGGCGATCCGTCGCCGCGGCACGCGCGGCGCGGCGATGTCAGTGGTCTCACTCATGGGCTTTCCCTTCCATCCCGCGCGCGGCGGAGAGTGCCCCCCCGGCCTCTACCGCACAGCATGCGCCTCCCGAGGCCGACACGCCAGTCATTGGTGCCAAATCGTGTCTACCCCCTCAGGGGTGAGGTCAACGGGCGCCGCCGGCGGCGACAGGCTGGCACCGGTCACTCAGTGACGTGCGACACGCTGCGTACTCTCAGTATTGTAACTTACTAGACTTTATTTAGAGTGGTGATCGTTCCCACATCCCGCGCCACCGCGAATGAGGACAACATGTCGCAACAACTGCTCCGCCGTACCGCTACTGCCGTCGTCGGCGGCACCCTCCTGCTCGCCGGGACCTCGGCCTGCGGCGGCACCAGCGGCGCCCCTACCCAGGACGCCGACGACACCACCTGCGCTGCCAGACCGGCCCCGGTCTCATGAACTACGCGGAGCTCGCCGACGCGCTCGGCTACTACGAGGACATCGAGCTCGACTACGTCGGTCAGGTCCAGGGCGGACCCGAGGCGCTCCGCGCGCTGGCCACCGACCAGATCGACTTCGCCGACGCCTTCCAGGGAGCCATCGCCAAGGTCGTCGCGACCGGCGTCCCAGTGACCGCGGTGGTCGCGTCCTGCGTGGCCGACCCTGCGCCGCGCGGGTCACCTCGGGGCCACCATCCTGGCCGAGCACCACGGGGCGGTGTGCCGCCAGCTCGCCGGACGCGTCGAACACCGCTTCGACGACGTCGCGGTCAGCACCACCGACGAGGGGCGGTGACCCTGGACGAGGGGTTGGCCCGCTTCGACTGCGCGATCTATCGCGAGGTCGAGGCGGGAGACCACACCATCGTGATCCTCAAGCTGCACGCCGTCGCGCAAGAACACCTACAGGGGTGAAGTCGGCGACGCGGGCGAGGAGTTGTGTGGAGGGCGACCGCATCCGTCTCGGCCTCAGGAGGAGCCATGACCACCACTGCGCGCGACATCATGACCGGAGGCGTCGAGTGCGCCCGGTCCACCGACACCCTGGTCGACGCCGCCCGGAAGCTGCGCGACCTCGACGTCGGCGCCCTGCCCATCTGCGGCGAGGACGACCGGCTGCAGGGCATGGTCACCGACCGGGACATCGTCGTGAAGTGCATCGCCGACGGCGGCGACCCCAGCACGGTCACGGTCTCCGAGCTCGCCGAGGGCAAGCCCGTGACGATCGGAGCGGACGACTCCGTGCAGGAAGCGCTGCGGACGATGTCCCAGCACGGCGTACGCCGCCTGCCCGTGATCGACGGGCACGACCTCGTCGGCATGGTGAGCCAGGCGGACATCGCCAAGAACCTGCCCGACGACTCCGTGGCGGACCTCGTCGAAGCGATCTCGTCGGCCCCGTCGACGGACTGATGATGACCAGCACCCCTGCCGAGCCCGACTCCGAACCCGGGCTGGCGCCGGCCGGTGACCCGAGCATGGATCCCGTGGACCCCGACGACCAGCCGTCCGCGCCCATCCCCGAAGCAGAGCCTGGCGCAGACGTGCCGGACGTCCGCCCCTGATCCCTACCGGCTTTACTTGATTCGTTCCAGAAAAACCCCTAACGTCAGGGATATGGCGACGCGCGAGCACGAGACCAGGCTCCGCGCGGCGTCCCTGCGCGTGACGCGGCCCCGGGTGGCCGTCCTGGCAGCGCTGCAGGAGCGCCCCCACGTCGACACCGAGACGGTCATCGAAATGGTGAGGACCGAGCTCGGCGCCGTCTCGCACCAAGCGGTCTACGACGTCCTGCGCGTGCTGAGCGACGCCGGCCTGGTCCGACGCATCCAGCCGGCAGGCGCCGTCGCCCGCTACGAGACCCGTGTGGGCGACAACCACCACCACGTCGTGTGCCGCTCCTGCGGTGCCATCACGGACGTCGACTGCGCCGTCGGCTCCGCCCCTTGTCTGACCGCCTCGCAGGACCACGGCTTCGTGGTCGACGAGGCGGAGGTCGTCTACTGGGGCACCTGCTCCGACTGCGCGACCGCACGCCCCCACGAATGACCCAGAAGCACGGAAGGAAACACATGAGCGACAGCCAGGACCCCAGCGTTCCCGAGAGCCCCCAGGGCGTCGACCGCAAGGAAGAGGCCGGGTGCCCGGTCATGCCCGGATCGGCGACCGCCCAGGGCAGCGAGAGCGAGAACCCCGCGATCGACTCGCCGACCGTGAAGTCGGGCGGACGCCCGCACGGTATCCGCGACTGGTGGCCCGAGCAGGTCGACCTCTCCGTGCTGCACGCGCACTCGCCCCGCGGCAATCCGCTCGATGAGGACTTCGACTACCGCGTCGCCGTCGCGCAGCTGGACCTGGAGGGCATCAAGCGCGACATCGCGCAGGTGCTCAACACCTCGCAGGACTGGTGGCCGGCCGACTTCGGTCACTACGGCGGGCTGATGATCCGCCTGAGCTGGCACGCGTCCGGCACCTACCGGATCTACGACGGGCGCGGCGGCGCCGGCGACGGCGGGCAGCGGTTCGCGCCACTCAACAGCTGGCCGGACAACGCCAACCTCGACAAGGCGCGACGCCTGCTGTGGCCGGTGAAGCAGAAGTACGGCCAGAAGATCTCCTGGGCCGACCTGCTCGTGCTGGCCGGCAACGTCGCCCTCGAGGACATGGGCTTCGAGACCTTCGGCTTCGCCTTCGGCCGTGAGGACGTGTGGGAGCCGGAGGAGATCTTCTGGGGCCCCGAGGACACCTGGCTCGGTGACGAGCGCTACTCCGGCGAGCGTGAGCTCGAGGAGTCCCTCGGCGCGGTCCAGATGGGTCTCATCTACGTCAACCCCGAGGGCCCCAACGGCAACCCCGACCCGCTCGCCTCGGCGCGCGACATCCGCACCACCTTCGCCCGCATGGCGATGAACGACGAGGAGACCGTCGCCCTCATCGCCGGCGGCCACACCTTCGGCAAGACCCACGGCGCGGGCGACCCTGACCTGATCGGGCCCGAGCCGGAGGGTGCCCCGATCGAGACTCAGGGCCTCGGCTGGCTGAGCGAATACGGCTCGGGCAAGGGCGAGGACACGATCACCAGCGGCCTCGAGGTGACCTGGACCGACCGGCCGACCCAGTGGAGCAACCGCTTCTTCGAGATCCTCTACGGCTACGAGTGGGAGCTGACCGAGAGCCCTGCTGGCGCCAAGCAGTGGGTCGCCAAGGATGCCGAGGCGATCATCCCCGGGCCCACCGCAAACTCGCCCAAGCGCCTGCCCACGATGCTCACCTCCGACCTCGCGCTGCGCTTCGACCCGGAGTACGACAAGATCTCGCGGCGCTTCCTCGAGAACCCCGAGGAGTTCCGGCTGGCCTTTGCCAAGGCGTGGTTCAAGCTGCTGCACCGCGACATGGGTCCGGTCTCGCGCTACCTCGGCCCGTGGGTGCCGGAGCCGCAGCTGTGGCAGGACCCGGTCCCGGCCCCTGCGGGTGAGCTCGTCAGCGACGCCGACGTGGCCGGCCTGAAGCAGGCCGTCCTCGACTCCGGGCTCTCCGTCTCCGAGCTCGCCACCACGGCGTGGGCCTCGGCTGCGACGTACCGCCACACCGACAAGCGCGGTGGCGCCAACGGTGCCCGCCTCCGCCTGGAGCCGCAGCGCCGTTGGGCGGTCAACCAGCCCGAGCAGCTCGACCGGGTGCTGAGGAGTCTCGAGGCCGTCCGGTCCGAGTTCAACGGCCGCGGTGGCGCGCAGGTCTCGCTGGCCGACCTGATCGTCCTGGCCGGCTCGGCCGCGGTCGAGAAGGCGGCGCGCGACGCCGGCGTCGAGGTCACGGTGCCGTTCCGCGCAGGGCGTACCGACGCCACGCAGGAGCAGACCGACGTGGAGTCGTTCGCGGTGCTCGAGCCGCGGGCTGATGGCTTCCGCAACTACGTCCGCGCGGGCTCGAAGCTCCAGCCGGAGACGCTCCTCGTGGACCGTGCCTACATGCTCAACCTCAGTGCTCCGGAGATGGTGGTGCTGCTCGGTGGCATGCGGGCGCTCGGCACCAACCACGACGGGGCCGCGCACGGCGTGCTGACTGACCGGGTCGGGGTCCTCTCGAACGACTTCTTCGCCAACCTGCTGTCCCCGGGCACCCGGTGGAAGGCGTCGCCGGACGCCGAGGGCGTCTACGAGATCCAGGACCTCGCCACCGGCGAGGTGAAGTGGACGGCCACCGCCGTCGACCTGACCCTCGGGTCACACTCCCAGCTCCGTGCGCTCGCCGAGGTCTACGCCAGCGACGACGCGCAGGAGAAGTTCGTCCGTGACTTCGTCGCGGCGTGGGTCAAGGTGATGGAGCTCGACCGGTTCGACCTGCGGGGCTGACCGCGTTGCACTCTCGAGGGCCCCGCGGCGTCGTGCCGCGGGGCTCTCGTGCGTCACGGCGTCTTGGCCCCATACTGCCGTCGTGACCGAGACGACCACGCAGACGCCGACCAGCCGGACCGCCCACCGGGCCTACGCCCTGAACTCCGGCGTGGCGTGGACGGGGGTCGTGCTGACGGTGCTGTTCTCGGCGCTCGGGTGGTACAGGGACGCGCCGGTGGATCCTGGGTTGTACGGCGACACCCCGGACGGCGCCGCCGGCGCACTCGCGCGGGTGGTCGACACCCTCAGCTACTTCACCATCTGGTCCACCATCGCGGTCGCCGTGATGCTGACCCTGCTGGCGCTGGACCCCCTGCGGGACACCGTGGCCCGGCGGGTGCTCCGGCTGTCGTCGCTGCTGATGATCACCGTCACCGCGATCGTCTACCAGGTGGTCCTGGCGCCGGCCATCGACGTGGAGGGCTGGTCGCTGCTGACCGACCCGCTCCTCCACGCCGTCACCCCGCTCGTGACCGTCGTCGTCTGGGCGGTGTGGGGTCCGCGCGGCTGGATCACTGCGCGGCTGGTGCCGGGCGCACTCGCCGTACCCCTGCTGTGGATCGTGTGGATGCTCGCCCGTGGCGCCGCCATCGACGCCTACCCCTACGGCTTCGCCAACGTCGTGGAGCTGGGCTACGCCACGGTCGCCGGCAACCTGTTCTTCGTGCTGCTCTTCGCGCTGGCCCTGGCGGCGATCTTCTGGCGCGTCGACATCGTGCTCAGGCGGCGGCAGTCGAGGGCCGCCGCCTGAAGCAGCCGCATCGGTCCTAGGCCAACCTGCCCTTCTTGCGGCCGGGGTAGGACCTCGGGTCGTAGGGATCGGTGCCCGCCGAGCGCTCCTTGGCGTTGGAGTGCCCGTCGCCGTCGATGTCGCCGTCGCAGGCGTCGCCCTGGCCGTCACGGTCGAGGTCGGCCTGGTCGGCGTTGGGCTGCTTCACGCAGTTGTCACGGGAGTCCGCGATCCCGTCACCGTCGCGGTCCACGCCGGGAGCCGTGTGGACGACGGTCCGCACGTCGCTGGCGAGCACCTCGTCGTCCTGCGTCCACACCGTCTTCAGCTCGTGGGTCCCGGTGGGGACGGTGACGTCGAGGGCGAAGCTGTCGGGGCCGTTGCTGGACTCGACGTCCTCGCTCGCAGTGGCCACACCGTCGACGTAGACCGTCACGGTCTCGTCCGAGGGGACAGGACAACCGGTGCTCCCGGTGCCCGCCACGCCGGGGCAGGCGTCCGCGTCGTCGCTCACGCCGTCCCCGTCGGAGTCGACCGGAGCACCTCCGCCGCCGGTGCCGGCGGGGAGGATCGTGGCCTGCAGGGTGTACGTCGTGGAGGGCACCCCGACGACGAGGTAGGGGTCGACCTTGATGTCCAGCGTGCCCTGGACGTCCTCGAGGACGAGCCGCTCGGGCTGGCCGGCGGTGGCAGCCGTTCCTGACGCTGCCCCGGTCACGGTCATGTCGAGGTCGCTGGAGTCCGGCCAGCTGAGCAGCAGCTCGACGGTGCTCTTCTCCGGCACGGGCAGGCTGAACGTGTGCCCGGGTCCGCCCGTCGCGCCGAGGGTGCTGTCGGTGACGGCGAACTTGTTGCCGCCGGACCGCTCGAGGACGACGGGGTTGAGCAGGCCGCCCGCGGAGGAGCCACCGCTCGACCCCGACGAGGAGGACGTGCCGCTCGCGGCGGCCTGCCCCGCGGGGGCCGCGACCCCGATCGATCCCTTGTCGGGAGCGCGGTCGTCAGCGACGACGGTCCACATGTGGCTGGGCGAGCGATAGCTGGTCAGCGCGAAGACGTCGTACGGCGCGACGACCTTGGCGCCGGCCAGGTAGCTGCGCGGGATGCGGAAGGTGACCGTGTTGGCGGTCGCGTCCCACTGCGACCACTCGCTCGGCAGGTAGGTCTCCATCGAGTGGTCGTAGGTGACCACGCGGGTAGGGGTCCTGGGGTCGGGGATGGTCGACTCGATCTCGCGTCCGCCGATGCTGACGCCGTACTTCGGCAGACCCACCACGCCCTCGGGCCAGAGGTCGGTCACCTTGACCGTCGCGACGACGTCGAGGTCCGTCACCTCGGCCTGGATGTTCTGGATGTCGGTGACGCTGGTGAGCGAGTCACCCTCGGAGTCGTCGTGCGAGGCGGTGGGGGAGGTGGGCGCTCCGTGTGCCTGGCGCTCGACGGTGCCCGCGACGTGGACGTGACCGTCGCTGGTCTCCGCGCCGTGGCCCGGGTCGGTGACCGTCAGGACGGGGGTGGTGGTCTCCTCAGGCTCCGGCGTCCAGTCCGTCGGCGTACCGGGCACGAGGCCCAGGTCGGGCTGCGGGCAGTCCCACACCGAGCCGGTCGACGAGGCGTAGAGGTGGTCGTCGGGGTGTTGCACCTGGAAGGAGTTCGTCCCGTCGCCTGCCACGTCGTTGGGGTGGATGTGGTCGCTCTCGGTGACGGCGCCATCGCCGTTCACGTCGAGGTAGTGGCTCATCCGGGTCGCGAAGCCTTCGACGTTGAGCGTGGAGACGCACTTGTTCTGGCCGGCCGGGTCGGCGCTGTAGGCCATGATGTCGGTGGTCGGGACGGAACCCCACGCGCCCTCAGCGCCGTCGCCCACGTGGCCGAGCGTCAGGCAGTGACCCGTCTCGTGCAGGACCAGGTCGAACAAGGAGAAGGTGTCGGTCTTGCCCGGCACCGGGTCGATGGCGCCGTTGACCGAGAAGCACACGTTGCCGCCGGCCCCACCGCAGTCCTCGACGTAGTAGCCGCCACCCTCACCGTGGTGCCCGTCGTAGCCGGGCATGCCCTCCCAGGTCTCCAGCGCGAACGGGTTGTCGATGTTGTGGCACGGGACGCCGTTCTCGTCCATGACGCCCAGCGAGTCGGTGAGGTAGACCGGGTCGATGCCGATGCCGATTCCGCCGACCGGGTTGGTCGCGACGATGACGATCTCCGGGTCGTACAACGGGTAGGTGCTCGGCTGCTCGCCACCGGTGAGGCTGACGATGTCGGCGGAGATGTTGAAGTCCACGCCCTCCTGCAGCCAGTCGAGGCCCATCTCGCCGGACAGGTAGTCGATGCCGCCCTCCCAGGCCTTGGCGGCCTGGCGCACGATCCGGAGGTCACGCTCCGCCGTGGGCGACGCGGGGACGAGCACGGCCACATCGACCTTGGGGGTGTCCAGGGCGTTGAGGCCGACCTTGGCGTGGTAGCAGACGTTGTCCGGGTTGTCCCGGCTCATGTCCTTGATGCAGCCCGGCGGGAGGTTCTTGTCCCCGAAGTAGGGCCCGACGTAGTCGTCGGCCGGGCTGGCGGACGCCGTGATGGACCCCACCGTGGAGGCGAGACCCCCCGCGGCGACGAGGGTGGTGGCGGCGATGATGGCCAGGCTTCTGCGCATGAGGGTCTTCCTTCGAGATGCGGGGGCTTGAGGGTCAAACGGCGCCGGCGAGCGTTGGTTACGCCCCGGTCCTCCACAATGGGCCGATGCGAGCCTTGTGGAACTCGGTCCTGACCGTCGCCGTCCTGTCCATCGCCGGGGTGTCCCCCGCAGCTGCTGCGCCGGGCGATGACGGTCCGCGCACATGGCGCGTGGGCCCCGACAGGTCCCTCACCGTGCCGAGCGCGGCCGCAGCGCTGGCCGGGGACGGGGACACCGTGCTGATCGACGCCGGCACCTACTCCGGCGACGTCGCGACCTGGACCCAGGAAGACCTGACGCTGCGCGGCGACGGTGGCCGGGCGCACCTGAGGGCGGCCGGGAACAACGCCCAGGGGAAGGCCATCTGGGTGATCGCCGGCGATCGCACCGTCGTCGACCGCATCGAGTTCAGCGGCGCGACCGTGCCCGACCAGAACGGCGCCGGCATCCGCCAGGAGGGCGCCGGGCTCACGGTCACCCGCAGCTCGTTCCACGACAACCAGAACGGCATCCTCACCGGAGCGAACCCGGACAGCGACATCGTCATCAGCGACTCGAGGTTCTTCCGCAGCGGCAACGGTGACGGCTACACCCACAACCTCTACGTCGGGGCGGTGCGGTCGTTGACGGTCACCGGCAGCTACCTGTGGGGGGCCGATGCGGGCCACGAGCTCAAGTCCCGGGCTGCTAGGAACACCATCATCGGCAACCTGATCACCGACCGCGACGCCAGCGCCAGCTACTCCATCGACCTCCCCAACGGCGGCAGCTCGCTCATTGCCGGCAACGTCATCGTCCAGGGACCCAACTCAGAGAACTCCGCCCTGGTCTCGTACGGCGCCGAAGGCCTCACCAACGCCTCGCGGCGACTGTGGATCGTCAACAACACCTTGGTCAACCGCCGTCCGAGCGGCACCTTCGTCGCCGTCGCCGGCGGGAGCCGGGCCGACCTCCGCAACAACCTCCTCGTCGGGCCCGGCGACCTCACCAACCTCGACGGCGTCCGTGCGACGGCCAACAAGCGGCTCGGCGAAGGTGACTTCGTCGACCCCGCTCGCGACGACTTCCGGCTCCGGGCCGGCTCACGCGCGATCGACCGTGGTGCGGCGGTGCCGCCGCGTTGGCGGGCTCGTTGGGAGTACGCACATCCGGCCTCGCGTGTCCGCCGCCCCCTCGTCGGCCGGGTCGACATCGGTGCCTACGAGTGGCGAGGAATGAGTCCCAGCTGGGTGGCGTGAGCCCGGACGTCGTCGCTGTCGGCCGCCAGCACGAACGGCGTCTCGTGGGCCCAGACCCCCGAGATCTTCTCGACGCGGCCGTCGCCGGGGTTCAGCCGGACCTCGCGGATGTAGACGGCCAGGATGCGTCCGGAATACTCGCGGACGATGTCGGCATAGATCTCCGGGTCCTTCTCGCCCGAGTCACCGATGAGGACGAAGTCGAGGTCCGGGTGCAGGTCCAGCACCTCGCGGATACGCGCGTGCTTCTCCTCCCGCTCGCCGGCCGCCCTGCCGAGCAGGTCACGCAGGAGCACGGGACCGCTCGGGAAGCCTCGGTGGCGCAGGAAGCCCACGACGAAGGCATACAGGTTCCACGGGCTGGAGGAGATGTAGAAGACAGGATTGGTGTCGTGGTGGGCCAGGTCGCGATAGAGCTCCACGGCACCCGGGAAGGCAGTCCGCGTCACGGCCGAGCCGGCGAACGTCTGGACGACCATCCGCGCCACCCGCTGGACACCTGTCTCGAGGATGGTGTCGTCGATGTCGGAGACGACCCCGAACCTGGCGTCCGGGCCGGGGACGTGGACGGCGAAGGGCGTGGTGTGCGGATCGGTGACGCCACGGTAGTCACCTGCGAGCTCCACGGTGCCGGTCGTCAGCTGTCCCTCGACCTCCGTCGGGACCACCCGGACGAGGAAGTAGCCCTCGGAGTCGCTACTGGTGAGCACCTCGGTGCCGGCGACCACGATGCGCAACGGCACGCCCGGGAGCTCGTCGGTGACGAAGCCGCGGAGAGTACGGCGAACCGCAGTCCACGTCCCTTCGCCGTCGACTGCCTCCGAGAGGGGCGGGTCGTCCACCACCCGGCCGCGGACGACTACGGCCGTGCTGGTGCCGTGTGCGCCGTACGCCTCGATGCGGAAGTTCGCCGGGGTGCGCCCCGACGCGCGGCGCTGGCGCTTGGCGTCCCAGGTGTTCTCGATCGCGTAGATCCAGCGCACGGCCCTCATGGACCCACCCTAAATCGGCGCGATGTCAGGGTGGGCGCATGACTCGCATCACGCTCTCGCGCCTGCCGGGCGACCGGTTGCGGGTCCGAGACAGGGACACCGAGCTCGCGTTGGCGACCGGCGACTTGCCGGCCTACGTGCAGGCGCGCGAGGCCGACAGGCCCCGCTGGGTGTGGGACGACACCGCTCGGTGGTATCCGTCCCTGCTGACCGCGGGTGTGCGGGTGGAGCGCTGCCACGACCTGCGGCTGGGCCGGCACCTGGTGCGGCGCGCACCCGCCGCGGATCCGCGGCTGCTCGAAGGGGAGGAGTCCGAGCACTGGGACCGGCTCCGACCCAGCGCCCCGTCCGACCCGGCACTGTTCTCCGTCGACGACCGGGTCGAGTTCCTCGACGCCGAGCGTGAGGATGCTCGCCAGCTGGCCGCCGTGGCGGCCTCCAACGAGGCTCCCAGGCTGGGCCTGCTGCTCGCGGCCGAGTCCGCCGGCGCACTGGCCGCGGCCGAGATGACACACGCCGGAGTCCCGTGGCGCGTCGACGTCCACGAGCGGTTGCTCACCGACCTCCTCGGGCCGCGGCCCCCGCGGGGCGCCAGGCCGCAAGGGCTCGAGGCTCTGGCCGCGGAGGTGAGGCAGGCGTTCGGCATACCCGCGCTCAACCCCGACTCGCGACCAGAGCTGCTGGCAGCGCTGCGGCGAGCCGGGCTGGACGCCACGGACACGCGAGCGTCGACGCTGCGCAGGCTGGAGCACCCGGGCATCGTCCCGCTGCTGCGCTACAAGCAGCTCGCCCACCTGTTCCAGACCAACGGTTGGGCCTGGGCCGACCAGTGGGTGAGCGGCGGTCGGTTCCGGCCCTCCTACCAGCCGGCCGGCTCCAGCACCGGGCGGTGGTCGTCCAACGGCGGCGGCGCCCTGTCCTTCCCGGTGCAGGTCCGGCCCGCGGCCGTGGCCGACGAGGGCTGGGTGTTCGTCGTCGCCGACGTGGCCCAGCTCGAGCCGCGGGTGCTGGCCGGCATGAGCGGCGACCGCGCGCTGGCACGGTCGGCCCAGGGCGCCGATCTCTACCAGGGCATGGTCGACGACGGGGCCGTCGCCACCCGGAACGACGCCAAGCTGGGACTGCTCGGTGCGATGTACGGCGCCACCAGCGGCGAGAGCGGCCGGATGGTCGCCGGACTCACCCGCCGCTACCCGCAGGCCTTCGGCCTGGTCGAGGAGGCCGCCCGCGCAGGCGAGCGCGGCCAAGTGGTGCGCACCCTCCTGGGACGCGGATCACCCGGTCTGGGAGAGGACTGGGGACTCGACGCCGAGGGACGCCCCGCCGATCCGGACGCCCAGGCGCGCCGACGAAGGTCGTACGGCAGGTTCACCCGCAACTTCGTCGTGCAGGGCACCGGTGCCGAGTGGGCGCTGTGCTGGATCGCCGACCTGCGCAACCGGCTGTGGCGCCTGCACGACGTCGGTCCCCTCGACTCGCGCCCGCACCTGGTCTTCTTCCTCCACGACGAGGTCGTCGTGCACACCCCGGCCGCGCTCGCCGACGCGAGCGCCGCGCAGATTGGTGAGGCGGCCACGGCCGCCGGGAGCCTGCTGTTCCGGGAGCTCAGCATCGACTTCCCGCTCAACATCTCGATCGTGCGGTCCTACGCCGACGCCGGGAAGCCCGGCGCGGCCGTCGAGGACCAGTGACCGAGGGCGAGGACCTGCCGGAGTTGGCGTTGTTTGGTGTGCTTGAGACATGGTGACTCGACTGGCAGTCCTGGGGGACTCCATCGCATGGGGGCAGGGAGCGGCCCGTGCGCGGGACCGGCTCGCCCCTCGCCTGGCAGACGGCCTCGCGCTGCACGGACTCGAGGTGGACGTCGGGGTGTTTGCCGTCCCGGGTGCGCGAAGCTCCGGGCTGGCCTCTCAGGTCCGCGCGGCGCTGGCGTGGTCGCCGGACCTCGCGGTCGTGGTGATCGGCGCCAACGACCTCACCCACCGCGCCCCGGTGGCGGACGCCGTACAGGCCCTGGCAGACGCCGTACGAAAGCTCCGTGAGGCGGACGTGCAGGTCGTGGTGGCACCCGCTCCCGACCTCAGCTCGGTCCCCCACGTGCCGGCGTTCCTGCGAGACGCCGTCCGAGCAGCCGGGCAGTCCCTCCGCCGGCACCAGGTGGCCGCTGTCGTAGAGGCAGGCGGGCACGTCGCCGACGCCGATCAGCGCGCGTCCCGCGCCTTCGCGGGAGATCCGTCGCTCTTCTCCGCCGACCGTTTCCACCCCTCCAGTGCGGGCTATGCCGTCATCGCGGACGCCCTGCTACCCGCTCTGCTCGTCGCCGCTGACCTGAGTCCATAGTCCCCCTTTCCCGATCCTGGATCGGGTTTCCCGGTACGGTTCACCTCGCCCGCTGCAGAGCGCGCGCCCCCCTCAACTACGTCCCTGGTGGTGAGCTTGTCCGGATCTGGCACCACGGAGCTGAGCCTTCCTGCCGAGCCGATGACGGCGGGTCAGGCAAGGCGAGCGGTCCGGCGTGCCCTGGAGGTCGCGGGGGCCACCCACCTGCGAGACGTAGCGGAGCTGGTCGTCTCCGAGCTCGTCACCAACGCCGTGGTGCATGCCGGCACGATGGTGAGCCTGCGGATCACCGCAGAGCCGGCAGCGCTCAGGGTCGAGGTCGAGGACGGCAGTGTCCGGTTGCCGGTCCGCCGGACGTGGACCGACACGGCCGGGACGGGACGCGGCCTGCGGATCGTGGACGAGCACGCCGACCGGTGGGACTCGCACCTCACCAACGGCGGCAAGGTCGTCTGGTTCGAGCTGGGCCGCCTCTCCAGACCACTCGTCATCAGCCCCACCGCACCCCCGTTGGCCTCGGGACCGGACCGGATCGAGGTGACGTTGCTCGACATGCCGCTCCTCATGCACTGGGCCTGGCAGGAGCACGCCGCGACCCTGCTGAGGGAGCACCTGCTCTACGCACTCGAGCGGGACGACCACGCTCTCGACGACCATGCTGCGGCGAGCGACGCGCTCAGCATCCTTGACGAGCACCTGCCTCCGCCACAGCTGCCCACTGATCCCGAGGCACTCATGGCCAGCTCGGTCGAGCCTGCCGTCACCGCTCCGAGGGTCGTGGTGCGCATCCCCGCCCAGTCGGTCCGGCACTTCGAGGTCCTCGACGACCTCCTGATCCGAGCGGTGGCGGCCGCGGAGAGCGGGCAGCTCCTCAGCCCGCCGACCCAACCCGAGATGGCCGAGATGCGCGCGTGGTTGTGCGGCGAGGTGGCCGGACAGGCGAAGTTCGCGGAGCCGAAGCCCTGGCGCACCACCACGCCCGTACGCGCGGCCCTCGACCCCGCCACCGCCCGGGCGCAGGTCTACCACGAGCTCTCCGAGAGCGATGAAGCCTTCCTCGCGACCGACGACACCAGCATCATCGTTGCGGTGACACGGTGCGCGGTGGAGTTCCTGGGCTACTCCCGTGAGGACGAGCTCCTCGGTCGACGCATCCTTGCTGTCGTGCCCGAGCGGTTCCACCAGGCCCACATCGCCGGCACGACGCTCCACGTCACCAACGGACGCGACGCCCTGCTCAACCTCTGGATCACCGTGCCGGTGCTCCGGGCCGACGGTTCCGAGGCGCCCGTGAGCCTGCACGTGTCCCCGCGGCGGCTCGAGGGCGACTTCTCGGTCTTCATGGCCCACCTGGACATCCCCGGAGCAGCGGCCCCGTCCCTCTAGGTCACGACACCCGGCGTCCTAGACTCGCCTGTACGGCCCTGCGTCCCCATGCCGCGGGGCCATAGGTCGCGTCGGCGTGTGGTCCCGGTCCAGCGCCGGCGCGGCCGCTCCATGCATGGAATGTGCCGCAAGGGACACCTAGAGGGGACACATCACTACCAACCCGACAGGTGGGACGACCATGTCTGACGTCAACGGAGGGGTGGGACGCGGCGCCAGCGGGCGGCGAACTCACGAAGACCTCGAGAGCTCCACGCTCGGAACCTCCGGCGGATCGAGCGCCATGGGCGGCGACGAGTCACGCACGATCCCCCGTCCCGCGGACGAGGAGCTCGTTGCCCGCGTCGATGACAGGGCGGAGGTCGTCGGCGCTGGACGCTCCAGGTTCGACCTCCCCGCCACCATCGCCGGCGCGCTGGCCACGCTGGGCACGCTGGTGCTGCTCTCCAGCCTCCTCAGTGCGGCCATCGGCACCATCGGCTACCAGTCCGGGGTCGACGGCGACGACCTCTCGGTCGGCGGCCTCGTGGCCGGCCTCGTCGTGCTGTTCCTCTCCTGCCTGGTCGGCGGCTGGGTCGCCGGTCGGGTGGCCCGCAACCGTGGCGCCCTGCACGGCCTGGTCCACCCGGTGTGGCTGCTCCTGCTGGCGGGTCTCCTGGCCCTGCTCGCCACCGTGTTCGGCGACGACATCGCCGATGCGACCGAGCGGGTGGGCCTGCCCAACTGGTTCTCCGAGGACGCCCTGACCACCGCGGCCATCCTCAGCGGCCTCGCGGCCCTGGCGCTGATGTTCCTCGGAGGGTGGCTCGGCGGGAAGCTGGCCGAGCGCCACCAGGCGAACGCCTCAGTCGCCGTCGTGGAGACACGACGAGCCGTCAGTGAGCGGCCCGGCGGCATCGTGCGCGGCGGCGGCAACTGATGTCCGGCACGCACCGCGGAGACGATTCGTACGCCGACGAGACGCGGGTCAACGAGCCGGTCACGGACGAGTCGTACGCCGACGCTTCCTACGCGGAGCGCACCGACGTCACGACGTCCACCGACAGTGGTGTCGAGACCATCGCGCATGAGGAGCGCCTCGAGGTCGGGACCCAGGTCCAGGAGATCGGGGAGGTCCACGTCCGCAAGCAGGTCGAGAGCCACCCGGTCGAGTACACCGTGCCCCGCGACGTCGAGCACGTCGACACCAATGAGCGCATCGTCGCCAAGGAAGGCGACTCGGGAGAGGTCGAGCTCCTCGACGACGGATCGGTCTCCATCCCGGTCTTCGAGGAGGTGCTGGTCGTCACCAAGCGGCTCGTCGTGCGTGAGCGCGTCATCGTCCGCAAGCGCACCGTGGTGGACGAGTACAAGCTCCAGACCGAGCTGCGGAGGGAGAACGTCACGGTCGACGTCGACGACTCGGTCGACGTCCAGGACAACACCTCACAGTCGTCCGGCCTGGACGACGGCACGTCGTCGTCCTACGACGGTCACGGAGAGGACCACACCACCTCCACGCGCCAGCCTTGAAGGTCAACGACCGGGAGTGTCTTCGCCGGCCCGGGCGCGCTCCTCACGAGCGCGCTCGGGATGCGTCTCGGTGAAGTTGCGCTTCTCCTCGGGGGAGGACGCCAGCTGCTCCGGTGCGTCCTCTCCCGAGACACCTTCCTCAGCCGGCACGTCCTCGAGCTCGAGTCGTTCGTCGTCGTGATTGCTCATGGACCTTCGTACCCCGTGCTCGCGGCGTTATGAGCCCGGCCCGGCCGACTAGACCACGGGCCCTCCGGAGTCCATCCGAACCACGGCGAAGGACATATCGCAGTACGGTGACGGTCCTGCATCACACGCGCACCGTGATCGAAAGTCTCGGACATGACCTCCGCCAAAGCACCCCTCCGCTTCCTCGTGGTCGACGACGACGAGGACATGCGTGACCTCCTGGGCGAGATGGTCGGCCAGCTCGGACACTTCGTCGACAAGGCGTGCGACGGGGTCGAGGCGGTGGAGGCACTGGGGGCCGAGAGCTACGACTTCATGCTCCTCGACATGACGATGCCGCGCATGGGCGGCGAGGACGTCCTGCGGTGGATGAGCGAGCACCGGGAGTGGGCCGTGGGCCTGCGCGTCATCGTCGTCAGCGGCAGGTCCGGGATCCACACGCTCGACGCGCACAGCCTGGGCGTGCAGGCCGTGCTGTCGAAGCCGTTCCGCACCCAGCAGCTCCGCGATCTCGTCAGCTGAGCGAATGCTAGGACGTCCACAGACCCTCCGGTAGCCTCACCGTCATGACCACCGAGAGAGACCCGATCCGCGAGGCTCACAGCCAGTGGGTCCGTCACGGCTGGTCCGACGCGGCCGACGGGATGGCCATGGTCACGTCGGTCGCCCGCGTCCAGCAGCTGCTCACCGAGCGCATCGACGCGGTACTGCGCCCCCTCGACCTGAGCTTCGCGCGCTACGAGGTGCTGCGGCTGCTGTCGTTCGTGCAGTCCGGGTCGATGCCGATGACCCGGCTCGGGTCCCTGCTCCAGGTGCATCCGACCAGCGTGACGAGTGCCGTCGACCGTCTCGTCCGGCAGGGGTACGTCGAGCGCTTGCGGCGCGAGCACGACCGGCGGGTGGTGCTGGCCTCGCTGACCGACGCCGGTCGCGAAGTAGTGGAGCGAGCGACGGACGGGCTCAACCAGCACGTCTTCGCGCAGCCCGGGATACCCGATGAGGACGTCCTGCGCCTGACCGAGCTCCTGGGTCGTGTGCGAGCCGCCGCAGGTGATCACGTGGCAGCCCCGCCGACCGCTTCCCATAGGTAGTTGGATGTCCTACCATCGTCGGTAGTAGGACATCCGACAACCACGCCTGAGGATCCTCATGGTCGAGCTCCACCAGCCCCAGCACCCGGTCCGCCTCGTCACCGCCTCGGCGCTCTTCGACGGACACGACGCCTCGATCAACATCATGCGGCGGATCTTCATGAGCCAGGGCTGCGAGGTCATTCACCTCGGGCACAACCGCTCCGTCCAGGAAGTGGTCGACGCTGCACTCGAGGAGGACGTCCAGGGCATTGCGGTCTCGTCCTACCAGGGTGGGCACGTCGAGTACTTCGAATACCTCGTCGAGTCGCTACGGGCGGCGGGCGCCGACCACGTGAAGGTCGTCGGCGGCGGCGGGGGCGTCATCGTGCCGGCCGAGATCCAGCGCCTGCGCGACTCGGGCGTGACGATCTTCTCCCCCGAGGACGGCCAGCGCATGGGCCTGGTCGGGATGATCAACTCGGTCGTCGCCGACTGCGACTTCGACCCCTGGCAGGCCGGGCCGGCCGACATCCATGCCGTCCTGGCCGGTGACCGCCTGGCCATCGCCCGGGCGCTGACCGGTGCGGAGACCGGACAACTGACCGCCGAGATGCTGGAGCGTCTCCAGCAGGCGGCAGCCGCCCACACCTCCCCGGTCCTCGGCATCACCGGCACGGGCGGTTCGGGCAAGTCCAGCCTCACCGACGAGATCGTGCGGCGCTTCCGCGTCGACCAGGAGGACAAGCTGCGCGTGGCGGTCATCGCCGTCGACCCGACCCGCCGCAAGGGCGGCGGTGCGCTCCTCGGCGACCGGATCCGGGCCAACTCCCTCGACGGGGACCGCATCTTCTTCCGCAGCCTGGCGACCCGCGGGGCCCACGAGGTGCCCGAGCACCTCGACACCGTCATCGCGGTGATGAAGGCCGCCGGGTTCGACCTGGTCATCGTCGAGACCCCCGGCATCGGCCAGGGCGACGCGGCGATCGTCCCGTTCGTCGACCACTCGCTCTACGTCATGACGCCCGAGTTCGGCGCCGCGTCGCAGCTGGAGAAGATCGACATGCTCGACTTCGCCGACACCGTGGCCATCAACAAGTTCGAGCGCCGGGGCGCCAAGGACGCGATGCGCGACGTCGGCCGGCAGATGGTCCGCAACCGCGAGGCCTTCGGCAAGCAGCCCGCCGACATGCCCGTGTTCGGCACCAGCGCGGCCACCTTCAACGACGACGGCGTCACCGCGCTCTTCCAGCACCTGCGCGACACCCTCGCGGGAAGCGGCCTGCCCGTCACCGAGGGCACGCTGCCCCATGTCGACGTACGCCACTCGTCGGGCATCCGTCAGGTCGTGCCCACCGACCGCGTGCGCTACCTCGCCGAGATCACCGAGGCCGTCCGTGGCTACCACGCGCAGACCCAGGCGCACGTCGAGGCGGCCCGCCGGGTGCAGCGGCTCGAGATCGTCCAGGGCGAGCTGGCCGACGCCGGCGAGCAGGTCGACGGCGTCGCCGGACTGCTGGAGAAGGCCCGCAAGGCGGTCCCCCACGAGGTCACTGACCAGCTGGAGGCGTGGCCGACGGTCGTGGAGTCCTACTCCGGTGACGAGCAGGTCGTGACCGTGCGCGACCGCGAGATCCGCACCTTGCTCACCAAGGAATCCCTCAGCGGCAACAAGATCCCCCGGGTGGCGCTGCCCCGCTTCACCGACCACGGAGAGCTCGTGCGCTTCTGGCGCAACGAGAACCTGCCGGGCTATTTCCCCTTCACCGCAGGGGTCTTCCCCTTCAAGCGCGACGGCGAGGACCCGGCCCGGATGTTCGCCGGCGAGGGCGACCCCTTCCGCACCAACCGCCGCTTCAAGCTGCTGAGCCAGGATGGCGATGCCACCCGCCTCTCCACGGCCTTCGACTCCGTGACGCTCTACGGTCGCGACCCCGATCCCCGTCCCGACGTCTACGGCAAGGTCGGCACCTCGGGCGTCTCCGTGGCCACCCTGGACGACATGTCGGCGCTGTTCGAGGGTTTCGACCTGGTCGCTCCATCGACCTCGGTGTCGTTGACCATCAACGGTCCGGCACCGACCGTGCTGGCGTTCTTCCTCAACACCGTCATCGACCAGCAGGTCGAGAAGTTCCGTGGGGCCGAGGGGCGTGAGCCCGACGAGGCGGAGCGCGCCGAGCTGACGGCGTACGCCCTGGCCAATGTCCGGGGCACGGTGCAGGCCGACATCCTCAAGGAGGACCAGGGGCAGAACACGGCGCTGTTCTCCACGGAGTTCTGCCTGCGCATGATGGCCGACATCCAGGAATGGTTCATCGAGCAGAAGGTTCGCAACTTCTACTCCGTGTCGATCTCCGGCTATCACATCGCCGAGGCGGGGGCGAACCCCATCAGCCAGCTCGCCTTCACCCTGGCCAACGGCTTCACCTACGTCGAGGCCTACCTCGCGCGCGGGATGGACATCGACGACTTCGCACCCAACCTGTCCTTCTTCTTCTCTAACGGCATGGACCCCGAATACACCGTCATCGGCCGGGTGGCACGCCGCATCTGGGCGATCACGATGAGGGAGAAGTACGGCGCCAACGAGCGCTCGCAGAAGCTGAAGTACCACGTCCAGACGAGCGGACGCTCCCTGCACGCGCAGGAGATGGACTTCAACGACATCCGCACGACGCTGCAGGCGCTGATCGCCATCTACGACAACGCCAACTCCCTGCACACCAACGCCTACGACGAGGCGGTCACGACCCCGACCGAGGAGTCCGTGCGCCGAGCCCTGGCTATCCAGCTGATCATCAACCGAGAGTGGGGCCTCGCGATGAACGAGAACCCACTCCAGGGCTCCTTCATCATCGACGAGCTGACCGACCTGGTCGAGGCGGCCGTGCTGGCCGAGTTCGACAGCATCAACGAGCGCGGTGGCGTGCTGGGGGCGATGGAGACGGGCTACCAGCGAGGCCGGATCCAGGACGAGTCGATGCTCTACGAGCACCGCAAGCACGACGGCTCGCTGCCCATCGTCGGCGTCAACACCTTCGTCAAGCCCGACTCCGACGTCTCCCCGCCCGAGGTCGAGCTGGCCCGGGCGACGGAGGGTGAGAAGGAGTCCCAGCTGCGTCGGGTGCGCGAGTTCCAGGCGTCCCACACCTCCGAGTCCGCCGAGGCCATCGCCCGGCTCAAGGAAGCTGCCGCCTCCGGTGACAACGTCTTCGCCGTGCTCATGGACGCCGCCCGCGTGTGCTCGTTGCAGCAGGTCACCGAGGCGTTCTTCGAGGTCGGCGGCCAGTACCGTCGCAACGTCTGACGTGACCCGCGACGACCTCGGACACCCGCTCCAGTCCTCCGACCAGCCGGGTCCGGCACGCCGCGTCGTCTCGCTCGTCCCCTCCATCACCGAGAGCCTGGCAACCGTCCGCCCCGAGGCGATCGTGGGCGCCACCGACTGGTGCACGCATCCCGCCGACCTCGACGTCCCCCGGGCGCGCGGCACCAAGAACCCCGATGTCGCGAAGATCGCGCTGCTCGCCCCCGACCTGGTCATCGCCAACAAGGAGGAGAACCGCGAGCTCGACGTACGCCGCCTGCGTGAGCGTGGCGTGCGGGTGTGGGTCACCGACATCGAGACCGTCCCGCAGGCTCTGTCATCCCTGGCTCGGCTCTTCGACGAGGCCCTGTGCTGGCCGCGCCCACCCTGGCTCGCGGCCGCCCACGAGCTGTGGACCGGACCTCTCCCACCCGTGCGACGACGCGTCGCGATCCCGATCTGGCGGGACCCGTGGATGGTCGTCGGCAGCCGGACCTTCACCGGCGACCTGGCCCGTCGTCTCGGGCTCGACAACGTGTTCGCCGACCACCCCGACCGCTATCCGAGCCTGGAGGCGGCCGACCTGGACGCAGCCGGTGCCGATGCCATCCTGCTTCCGGACGAGCCCTATGTGTTCACGTCGCAGGACGGTCCCGAGGCCTTCACGCGTACGCCGACCGACCTGGTCAGCGGCCGGCTGCTCACGTGGTACGGCCCGTCCCTCGTCGACGCGCACGAGAGCCTGGCGCGGGACTAGGCGGCGCGCGCACCCATTTGTCCTGCGACGAGACGACGCTCCACCCGTGCGAGCGGTAGAACGCCGGCGCCCCGGACGCGTTGTCGCCGTGCACGCCGAGCTGCGCCTCGTCCCAGCCTGCGAGGGCGAACCGGACGAGGAGCTCGTTGAGCGCCCAGCGACCGAGCCCGCTTCGCCGTACGCCCGGCGCGACGTCCAGGTGCCGCACCACTTTGAACCGGCCATCGGCCAGGTCCTGGCCGTCGCCGAAGCAGGCGGCAACCAGCTCGCCCTGCTCGCTCTCGAGCAGGACCCACAGCGCCGGTTCGCGCGCCGCCTGCTCGAACCGGCGGTGGAACGCGGTCCAGTGGTCCTCCGCGCCCCACGCAGCGCACACCAGGTCATGGACGTCGTGGAGATCCGAGGGAGCGGCGCCGAGCTCACGCAGCCTCGTGCCCAGCGGCGGGGGGCTCGCTGACGCAGCCGTCGTGCGGGTGCGCATCTGAAGGTCGGTGTAGGCCCGCACCAGGCCGTGCGCGGCGGCCGCCGCCGCCCCGGCGTCGTGGTCGAGGGTGGGCAACCACAGCGCACCCCCTGCTCTCAGGACGTCCTCGAGCAGCGGAACCGCATCCGAGAGCAGCTCCGAGCGACCGGGATGGGCGGCCACGATCCCCATGACGCACTCCTCATCGGGGACGGACCCGGCCACCGCGATCAGCCGACCCTCGGCATGGTGGACGGCCCCAGAACGATCCGCTCGCGAGCAGTTCCCTGACGTCCGCGACGCTCCGCTCGACCACAAGGCCACGTCGACCTCGGTCAGGACGCGGTGCACGTCCTCGACCGAGGGCTCGGTGAGCGGCTGCCACATGGCGGCATGTATGTCGGGCCGAGCGGTATGCCGGGCTAGGGTCCGGGGGCATGGACTCCGCCAGCACCGCTGCAGCACGACTGCTCTCCTCCGACCTGATGCTCGAGCAGGTCGGACCCGATGGGGCCTCCGAAGCGCTCGCCACCGCGGACCGGGTGCTCGCCGACCCCGGGCGCAGCGCCTCGACGCTCGGCGGCGTCACGGTTGGCCTGTGGGCGGCGGGCCCCGGCCAGGACATAGATGTCGAGTGCGACGAGGTCTTCCTCGTCCTGAGCGGTCTCGGGACCGTCGCCTTCGACGACGGCAGCTCGATCGACCTGCGGCCCGGCGTGCTTGTCGAGCTCCACGAGGGGGACCGCACGACGTGGGTCCTCACCGAGCGCCTGCGGAAGCTCTACCTGGCTTGACAGGAGTACGCCGTACACCTTAGCGTTCCAGCGATGTGTACTTCGTACACCATTCTGCTGAAGGACCACCGTGAACCTGTCCCGCCCGACCGCCGTCGTCGCCGCGCTCTTCTTCCTGCTCACCGAGGTCGGCGCGATCTCCGGACGTGCCCTCTACGGCCCCATCCTCACGAGCACCGACTACATCACCGGCGCCGGTGGGGACGACCGGATCCTGTGGGGCGCGCTGTTCGAGCTGCTCCTGGTGGTCGCCGCGATCGGCACGGCCGTGACGTTGTACCCGATCGTCAGGCGGCAGCACGAAGGAGTCGCACTCGCGTTCGTCCTGGCCCGGCTCGTGGAAGCGGTCGCCATCTTGATCGGCATCCTCAGCCTCCTCACCATCGTCAGCCTGCGCCAGCAGTACGCCGGGTCAGCCGACCCCGACACCCTCTCCGCCATCGGCTCCGCGCTCCTGGCCCTGCACGACTGGACCTTCCTGTTCGGGCCCAACTTCGCGCTGGGCGCCGCCTCGGTGCTGCTGGCCTACCTGATGCACGCCTCAGGCCTCGTGCCCCGCGCCATCGCCGTCTTGGGACTCATCGGCGGGACGCTGATCTTCGGCTCCGCGATCGCCGTCATGTTCGGCGCCTACGAGCAGACCTCCACGCCCGGCCTGCTCGTCGCCCTCCCCGTCTTCGCCTGGGAGCTCGCGCTGATCGGCTGGCTGCTCGTCAAGGGCTTCCAGCCGGTGGGCATCCTGACCCAGCCCGCCTGACCCGGCTGCGTGCAGCTAGGACGCCGACGGGCAGGAGGATCGCCGGCTGGGCCGACGAGGCGCCGGCACCACGGGGCGACCAGCCTCGAGATGCAGGGCTGGCGTCACGACAGGCGTCACGAGACCGGGAGCTCCTCGGAACCGCCGATAGCTGTAGGCGAGGAGGGTCAGCGCGACGGCCGCGGATGCCAGCTGCGACACACCGACGATTGCGCCACCGGGCAGCCACCAAGCCTCCGCCAGGGGCCACCACCCCGGTGCCGCTGGCGAGAGGATCCACACCACTCCGACCGGGAGGATCATCAGGGCCGACGTGGTGGAGCCGAGGAGGCGGGGACGCGTGGCGACGCCATGAGCGGCAGCCTGGAGAGCGCGTCCCCGGACCGTGTCGACGCGGCGCGCGGCCCAGTCGTACTCACGCGACAGCAGCAGCAGCCCGGCCAAGGTGATCAGGAGCCCTGGCCCGGGCAGCGGGATCGCAGCCAGGCCCCCGAGCAACAACAACCAGCCGGCCGCTTCGCGCACGAGCCTCTGCGCCGCGCGCACTGCTCGTGTCGTCGCCATCTCGCCTGCACGCCGAGGCTTCGCCGACATGGGAGGTCGCCTCTCTCGATGGGCGGGGATGGGAGGTGGTGATCACAACGCGCGTTCCCCCTCAGGGTATTCCGCGCCTGCGCGCCTGGGAGTGGCGCCGAGCATCAGCACCGCGGCGACACCGGCACCTGCCGCCAGCACGAGGAAGGCATCGGCGTACGACCCGAGGGCCCGCGCCAGCAATGCTCCCGCGAACGGTGCGAGGGCGGCGGCGCCCAGGGCGGGCGCCGTCAGGATGCCGTTGAGCGTGCCGTAGGCCTCCGGGCCCCAGCGGTCGGTGACCGCGGTGGCGTGGACGAGGGTGTAGATGCCTCGCGCCAGCCCCAGGAGCATCCCGATCACGATGAGCAGGCCCGCGGAGTCGGGTGCCAGCGCCAGGGCAGCCGTTGCCGCAGCCACTCCCGCGACCACGATGACACCGCGCGCCGTCACCGAGGTGGCGGCCGCGAACCGGGCGTACCCCAGTCGCCCCGCGACCTGCCCGACACCGCCGAGACCGAGGGCGACGGCCGCAAGGTTCCGGCTCATCCCCTGCTCGACCAGCATCGGCACAAGGTTGATGACCACGGCGAACACCGACAGCGTCGTCAGGGTGCCGGCCAGCGCCAGCAGCAGGAACGGACCGCTGCGAACGACGGCGGCCACGTCCGGCTTCGGGGCGTGGTGCGAGGGGCGGGGGGCGTCGCGGTGCTGGGTCCGCCAAGGCGCGCCGAGACCCCACCAGTGCAGCGGCACCGTGATCAGCACCAGACCGGCCAGGAGCACGAGGTAGGCGACCCGCCAACCCCACGCGTCGTCAAGCACCGAGGCCAGGGGGGCGAAGACGGTGCTGGCCAGGCCCGCCACCAGGGTCAGCGTCGTGAGGGCGCGGACCCGCTGAGCCCCGCCCCAGTGGGTGAGGGCTGCGAACGCGGGCGGATACAGGGTGCCGGCCATCGCGACGCCGACCAGGACCCAGCCGAGGTAGAAGACGGCCAGGTTCGGTGCCAACGCCACGGCGAGCAGGCCCGGTATGGCGACCAGTGACGCCGCCGTCATGACGGCCCGGGGACCGACGGCGTCGATGTGTCGACCGACCCAGATCCCGACGACGCCCGAGACGAGCTGGCACCCGGAGAACGCGCCGGTGACCGCCACGCTCGACCAGCCGGTGTCAGCGGTGATGGACGACTGCAGCGCCGCGAACGCGTAGTAGAGGACGCCCCACGAGACGATCTGGACGGTGCTGAGCACTGACACCACCTGCCGCAGCCCGCCGGGATCGAGCGCGCCGGGCTGCGGAGCCTGCTGGGCAGGGGCGGCCGTGTCGGTCACCCGCACCCGCCGCCGACCACGACGAGCTGCGGCTCGGAGGGGCTGGGGCCGCAGCACCCGCCACCGGCCGGTGCGGCTGCGACCGCGGTCGCGTCGTCGAACGCGCCGGCACCGTTGCACACCCCGGTGGCAGGCAGCACGAGCTCGACCCGGCCCGCGGCCTCCAGGTCGCCGTCCAGGGCGGCAACCACGGAGCGGACCTGCTCGTAGCCGGTCATCGCCAGGAACGACGGCGCTCGCCCGTAGGACTTCATCCCGACGAGATACAGCCGATCCTCGGGCTGGCTCAGCTCCTTGTAGCCGTGCGGTTCGACGTCGCCACAGCTGTGGTGGTCGGGGTGGATCTGTCCGGCCAGGACGCGCGCTGCGCCGAGGGCCGGGTCGAGGTCGAGGCGAACCTCGGAGAGGAAGCCGAAGTCGGGGCGGAAGCCGGTCACCACGATGACCTCGTCGACGTCGGTGACCTGCTGGCCGTCGGTCGAGGTGATGGTGAGGCGGCCGTCGTCCTGGGTGGTGACGGACTCGGTGCGGAACTCCGTCACCTGGGTCACGAGCCCGCTGGTCGCCGCCGCCTTCGCGTCCTGGCCGAGCTTGCCGCGCTGCTCGAGCTGGTCGTTGTCGCCACCGCCGAAGGCGTCGCCGACCGAGGGACGCCGCAGCAGCCAGGACACCCGGATGCCGGGGTCGGCCTGCGCGAGCCGCGCGAGCCCGACGAGCACGCCCTGGGCCGAGGCGCCCTTCCCGGCGACGGCGACGTGCTTGCCGGCATAGCGGGCAGCCGACGCGGGGTCGGCAAGGTCGGGGATGCCATAGGTGATGCGATCGGCGTTCTCGGTCTCGCCGAGCGCGGGATAGCCGTCGGCACCGAGCGGGTTGGGACGCGTCCAGGTGCCGGAGGCGTCCACGACCGCGCTAGCGAGCAACCGCTCCGGGCCGCCCGGGCCTTCCACGTGTACGGCGAACGGGTCGCCCTCCCGCCCGGAGTCGACCATCAGGTCGCGGCCGGCGCGACCCACGCCGGTCACCCGGGCGCCGTACCGAACGGAGCCTCCGGGGGTGCTGGCCAGCACGGCCGCGAGCGGCTGCAGGTAGTCGCGGCGCCACTCGCCACCGGTGGGATAGCCGGAGTCGTCCGGGGGCGTCCAGGTGCCAGCCGCCTCCAGCAAGCGACGAGCAGCCGGGTCGACGAGCTCCGACCAGGAGGAGAACAGCCGCACATGCGCCCAGCCTGCCACGGCTGCGCCGGCGTCCTGTCCCGCTTCCAGGACGACGAAGGGCAGGCCGCGCTCGGCGGCGTCGGCGGCAGCGGCCAACCCGATGGGGCCGGCACCGATGATCACGACGGGGTCCTGCATGGCGTTCTCCTCTGACTCCTCTTCCATCGACAGACATCGATGAACCATACTGTATCGACATACATCGATGAAGGCAAGGTACGATCTGCGCCATGACCACCTCGCGGATTGCCACGGACGCGGGACCCGCCCTCGGCAAGGAGGAAGCCGAGAACTACGCCGACTGGTTCGCTGTGCTCGCCGACCCGACGCGGGTGCGCCTGCTCCACACCGTCTCGACGTCGGCGACCGGGGCGATGCGCGTGGGAGATCTCGCCTCGACGCTGGGTGTCAGCCAGTCCACCTGCTCACACCACGTCGAGCTGCTCAGGAAGGTGGGGTTCGTGGCGGTCGACAAGGTCGGCACCGCCAGCATGGTCTCGGTCAACGCCGCCTGCTGCACCGGCCTCCCACACGCAGCGGACGTCATCATGGGCACCCTGGCGTCCCCGCCGTGCTGCCCGGCCGACCTGCCCGCCGACGTCACCACTCGCCCGGTCTCCGACGCCGACCTGGCAGCGGTGCTCGACATCTATGCGCAGGGGCTCGCGACGCGGAATGCCACCTTCGAGACCACGCTGCCGACCGCCGAACAGCTGCGGTCTCGCTGGCTGCCGGGTCTTGCGTGGGTGGCCGTGCTGGACAATCAGGTGGTCGGCTGGACCGGCGTCACCCCGGTCTCGAGCCGCGAGTGCTACGCCGGCGTCGGCGAGAGCTCCGTCTATGTCGCCGAGGCCGCGCGCGGACGAGGGGTCGGCAAGGCGCTGCTCTTCACCCAGGTCGTCGAGGCCGACAAGGCCGGCCTGTGGACACTCCAGACGTCGATCTTCCCGGAGAACCGCGCCAGTCTGGCGCTGCACCACTCCGCGGGCTACCGGACGCTGGCCGTCCGCACCCGCATCGCCCAGCTCGACGGCATCTGGCGGGACACCGTCCTGCTCGAGCGTCGCAGCGAGGTCAACTGAGCCCCCCCCTCCGAGGTTTGCTCGCTCAGAAGAAGAGCCGGTAGACGAACCAGTAGCCGATGGCGAAGAGAACCATGCTGGCCATCGCGACCGACATCACCACGGACATGACGGCACGTCGACCGGCGCCACTCATGTCCGGGGCTTCGCCGGCCAGGTCGCCCACGACGAGCTGCTGCTGAGCGCGCAGGAAGTCCTGGTAGACCCCGCCCCACACCACGCGGCCGCTGTAGGTGGCCCACCGTCCCTGGCTCAGAACCACCAGCATGGGCAGCTCGAACAGGGCGAAGTGCTTGGCGGGGCGTCGGCTGAGCTGCTCGTGGGCGCTCTCGTCAGCCGTGTTGCACACCAGGACCGGCAGGACCGCGGCGCCGGTCCGGAAGCCCCGCGGCATGCCGCCCTTGGCTTGCTCCGCCCACCGGAGGGCCAACGCGGTGAACTCGCAGACGTTGTCACCACTCGCGTGCTCCACGCGGCCGAACAGCACGAAGGTGTGGAGCCGGGTGAAGCCCCACCCCCACCTGAAGTCAGCGCGACGCACGCCGGCCAGGAAGGTCGTGGGATCCGCCTGGTGCTGGTGATAGCCGGCAGCGACCAGACGCTGCACCTGCTCATCCGCCCACTGCTGCGACCGAACCGCGTGGCTCTGGATCATCCTGTCCCCCGACCTGGCGAGCGGCTGGCCGGGCTCCCGGCACGCCGGCGGCCGACCGCGGTCTTCTGTGCCAACGACCTGGTGGCCCTGGGCTTGCTGCAGCAGGCGACCTCGGCCGGCGTCCGGGTCCCTGAGGACCTCGCCCTCGTGGGTTATGACGACATCGACGTCGCCGCCGCGGCCGCGGTCCCCCTCACGTCCGTGCGGCAACCGCGCGCCGAGCTGGGCCGGACGGCGGCCAAGCTCCTGCTGGACGAGGCGGACAACGCCATGCACGTGCACGAGCAGGTCGTGTTCGAGCCTGAGCTGGTCGCGCGCCGCTCGACACAACAAGTGGTTGGGTCCCCGCCCCAGGGGCAGAAGTTGCCCGGCTCGGATGCCGACGGGCGATCAACGACCGGCGGACTCGAGGTCTCGCAGGGGCACGCGCACGCTCAACACGTCACCGGACAAGCGCACCCGCGCCCGTAGCCCCGATCCGAGCACCATCGGCATCACCGCCAGGTTGTCGGGGCTGGTCCTCAGGAGCAGCTCGTCGTCACCCAGACGGGCCGCGGCGCGTGCGGCTTCCATCAGCAGGCGGGAGCCGATACCGCGGCGACGCCAGGCCGGGTCGACCTCCAGCGTCAGGAGGCGGCACCCGGGAGTGACGAGCTCTGCGAGCACGGCCCGCCCCATCGGGGTCCCAGCCACCTCCGCCGCCACGCAGTGGCTCGTGACCACGTAGTCCGGCGCGCTCCCGGTGCCGAGACGCCGCGCCGGAGTGGGACCGACCCCAGCGTCCTTGGCGCGCTGCAGCACGTCGCTCACCAGACCCGCCATCGTTGCCCCGCGCGCATGCTCCGTCGCGGTGAAGGGCACTGCGCGATGAATCTGTACGGAGACGTCGCCGACCGTCATCTCCATCGAGTCAGTGGGAGAAGGGCGGTCGGCCTGCTCGGCGTCGGCGTCGAAGAGCGCCGCGACGATCTCGGGGAACCGCGCCGGCCGGGCCAGGATCGCGCGCGCTGCCTCCACGTAGCGAGTGGGCTGGTCTCCGAGCGCCTGCTCGCCGCACGGATGGGAGACGACCGCACGGGCTCCGGCCCGCTCGACCAGCGCCGCCACCGCATCGGTGTCCCACTCGGGCGGCACCTCCAACACGAAGTCGTCGGTCACCGACCCCACCCCCGGGAAGACCTGCATCGCCAGGATGTTGACGCCCGCGGCGCCGCACTCCTGCGCCAGGGTCGCCAGAGCACCGGGACGGTCCGGCATCGTCATTCGTACTCGCCACAACATGCGTCCACCATGCGCGGGCGATGTTGCCGGACGGCACCGTGAAGGTTTCCATCGCGAGAACACCCAGAACAGTGAGCAACGGCATGGCCCGCGTGGGGCGTGCCGCACGTCCCTCACCCACAGGACCAAAGACCCTACTTGCCACGGGTTGTGAGTGGTTACCTGTAGTTGACGCCGCTCTCCTCATCGAGGGCGAGTCCCCCACCTCAACGAGATGGGGAGTTTGAAAGAAGTGGCCAGGGAGGGTGAACCTCACCATTCCGCCTGGGTGACACGCCTCCAGGCGCGGCCATCTCCGACGAGTCGCTGCACCTGCCCACGAGGGCCTCCGCTGCAAACAAACCTCACACGCAGTCATCTGCACGTCGAGAGGCCCTAGCTGATGTCCTTGGCACAGGGCTCCCCCGCACTTCCCGGCCGTCTGGCGTCGGTCGCCTCGAAGATGAGGTCGACGCTGGCGGTTCGAAGCGGAGCTCCTCGGCGGTCACCAGCAAACGAGCACTTCTCGTTGTCAGCCACGCTCTGGAGCGAGCGTTCGAGGACGCAGCCATCGGCGACGGGATGTCCGTGCCAGGCAGCGCAGCTGCCGGTAGCGACGCGGCTGACGAGGGGCTGGTCCTCGGGTTCTTCCAGCGACGCGGATACTTCGACATCGAGGCCGCCCGGTATGCCGCCCTCGCCGCTCAAGGCCACACCGTGATCGTGGCGTTCACCGGCAGCGTGGACGCAGTCCCGGAAGGGGTCACGGCTGTCAGCCTCTCCGTTCAGGACCCCCTTGGCCGGGGACTGGGTGGGGTCGCTGGTGCGAGGGGCGTTCGCGGCGACGTTGATCGCTCGCGACGTACACGAGCTCACCGCCACCGAGGGTGACCCTGGAAGCCAGTCGGCTGTTCCGGGGGTGGTCCACCCTGCGACGACACACGGGCCCTGGAGGGCACCAGAGACTGCTTGGACCACCTCGCCCCCCACCTGCCGCCAGACGTCCTCGCCCGAGCGTGCGGCCACCTGGCAAGGTGCGCGGCGGAGCCTGTCTCCCGAGTCGAGGACCGGCTCGCAGTTGCGGCCGACCACCTGCTGTGGTCGTTGGAGGCCGGCTATCGACGCGCCGCGGCTTTGCGTCTGGAGCTGGCGTCAGCCACGTCGCTGGCCGAGCGAGACCAGCTCACCGGCCTCCACAACCGACACCATCTCGAGCGATACCTCGGCGATCGTGATCGGCCCGCTGACCTGCTCGCCATGCTGGTCGACGTGGATGACCTCAAACAGGTCAACGACACCTGCGGGCACGAGGGCGGCGCCGCGCTGCTTCGCTGCGTCGCTGACGTCCTTGCGGCCAACACCCGGCCGGGAGACGTCCTCATCCGCTGGGCGGCGACGAGTTCCTGATCCTGGCGCCTCTCGTCGACGTCGAGTCCGGCCTGCGGTACGGCGAACGCCTCGCCGCCGCGATCCGGGACCGACGCATCGGCTCCCCCTGGGAACACCTCGTGCCATCGGCCTCGGTCGGGGTCTGTCCGGCCCGGCACCTCCCCCTGCCGATGACCCAGCTCGACGCAGCCCTCGGCTACGCCAAGCAACACAACAAGGGGCACGCCGCTCTCCCGCCGAACTAGGAGTGCAGAACGCCGGAGGGGTCGTGCGTTGCGTGCGCTGGAGCGATGCTCGAACCTCAAGGACGTCGCAGATTCTCAGCCCCGTGCTCTGCGACGAGGAGTGGCAGCACGGCAGTGAACGTGCTGCCCACCCCGGGCGTACTGACCGCGTAGAGGTCACCTCCCATGAGTCCGACCAGGTCACGGCAGATCGCCAGACCCAGACCGAGCCCGTCGTGCGTGCGGGTGTCAGCTGTGTCCTCCTGGGTGAATGACTCGAACAGCGCTTCCACGTGGTCCGGCGGTATGCCGATCCCAGTGTCGTCGACGACGAACTGCACCCAGGCCCTCGCTCCTGCCGACCTGGGTGTGGGCGCAGTCTTCATCGAGACGGTGAGACGAACGCTTCCGGACTCAGTGAACTTGAGGGCGTTGCCGACCAAGTTGGAGAGAACCTGGGTGATCCGTTCGGCATCTCCTTGGACGACGGGGGGCAGCGCTGGGTCGAGCACGACCTCGAACTGCAAACCGCTTGCATTGGCTTGCGACTGAGCCCACTCCACGATGTCGTCGAGGACGTCACCGAGCCGGAACGTTGCTGACGTGAGCTTGATCTTCCCGGCGTCGAGCCGGGAGAAGTCAAGGATGTCGTTCACGAGGCGCAGGAGACGGTGACAGTTGCGGTCCATCATCGCGGTCAACCGGCCCTGGTCACGGTCGAGTCGGGTCTCCAGGAGGAGCTCGGTGGCGCCGATGACCATCGTCAGCGGTGTGCGGATCTCGTGGCCGAGGTTGGCCAGGAAGATCGTCTTGGCCGCGTTCGCTGCCTCGAGCTCGCGCCGCATCATGTTTGCCTCGGTGATGTCTTCGGTGATGGCGTGCACTCCGACCACCTGATCGGAGACGATGACCGGGACCGCGGTGACCTTGGTCTCGCGAACGTCGCCAGCTGCCGTGACCAGGCGCACCTCCAACAGCTGGGGGCGCCGCTCGATGACGGCCACCAGTGCCTTGTCGCTCCCATCGATGTCCTCGGAGTGGACGAGGTCGTGAAATCTGGTCCCGAGGAGCTCACTCGGAGCGTGGCCGATGAGTTGCTGCATGGCGTCGTTCGCGGCTGTCACCCGACCCTCCAGGTCGAGAGAGAACACCCCATGGGGGCTGTAGGCGAAGAGCGAGCGGTAGCGCTCGGCCTCCTCCGCCAAGGCACGCTCGGTGGGACTCATAGAAGGCTTGTTGGAGTCAACACGAGGGGCCCGTGTCATCTCAGTCTCCAAGGACCGTGCTCGAAGTGCCGACCGGTTCGGTGCGCATAACCGTCAGTGTGTTCCCCCGAACGTCTGCACCGGTCGGTATCAGCCATCTTTCTTGGCTGGTCTGGTCCTGTCCGGTCGCCGGCGGAGACACTCGGAGGAAGCGACAGGTGTCCCACGTGCGGCTGTGCATCCGTGGGGACGGCCCCGCCGCCGCTGGCTCCACACACGGGGCCTGAGGGACAACGCTGCTGTTTGGAACGCCCGTCGCCTGTCATGGGGTAGCCGAAGTTCCACGTCCTATGCACGCGCCGGAGGACAGTCGCAAGCGCTGACGTTGGGACCGACTGATCAACGGCCCGCTCTGGCGACAGGCGGTGGCCGACCTGTGTAAGGACGTGTGGCTCGAGTGCCAGCCAGCAACGAACGGAGTACGCTCGACGGGAGCTCCCGGACCCGGGCTCATCGTCCCATCTGGTCGTTGCGTGCCCTCACGGGCGTTGCCGCTGGAGCAGCGCACTGAGGCAGAGTATGGAAAACACCCGTCCGACGGCGGCGGCCGCGATTGCGCACGCCGTCGAGGAAATCAACCACACCGGCACTCTCGAGGACACCCTCGACGCGATCGTGCGAGCGACCCTCACCTCCGTCCCCGGATTCGAGCACGCCAGCATCTCCACGCGGCGGCGCGACGGCACCATCGAGACGCTCGCTGGCAACGACCAGCTCGTGTGGGAGCTCGACGCGACGCAGTACGACCTCCACGAAGGTCCCTGCGTCGACGCCATCGAGGACGAGCCGGTAGTGGTCGTCGAGCACCTCCGCCACGAGCAGCGATGGCCGCGCTACATTCCGGCGGCCATCGAGAAGGGCGTTCGATCTCAGGCTGGCGTGCAGCTTTTCACCGACGGCCGTCACCTGGGCGGGCTCAACCTGTACTCCACCGAGAACGACGAGATCGACCGGAGCTCCATGGACACGGCCCGGCTGTTCGCCACGCACGTCGCGGTCATGCTCGGGCACGCTCAGGAGCAGGACCAGCTCAATCGGGCGCTTGATCACCGAAAGGTCATCGGGCAGGCAACCGGGATCATCATGGAGCGCTACAGCATCGACGAGGGCCGAGCCTTTCAATTTCTGGTCCGAGCATCCTCGACCAGCAACATCAAGCTCTACGTCGTGGCCCAAGAGGTCGTGACCTCCAGCAACGAGGGCTACCGGTCCAACACCGCACCTGCCCGCACCTCACTGCTCTGAACTCCGACGGCGTCGGGTGCTCCGTTCTCGCGAGCCCTCCGCACGATGGCGTACTGTCCTTCACAAGACGTCAAGACAACGGCGTCGCTCACTTCATCGAGGGAGCGACCACCATGGCGCACACCCCGAACCATCCTGGGCAGCCCGAGCGAGCCGCTGTCCACCACATCGATTGCTTCGACCAGCGGCCACGTCCTGAGGAGCTGGGGAGCTACCCGGGCGCACGAGGCCCCGCCGGGCTCGGCAGTGCGAACCGTGTCACGCGCAACCTCGTCCTGTCGATCGTGAGGCCGTGATGATTCGGCCGTGCCACACGGCAGATGATCGAGCGCTCTCGTTGGCGGTGGTCAGCGACTTCCCCTTCGCGCCCGCCGGCGTCGCCGCGCTCCTGAAGCCGTACGACCAGAGGGTCAGGGTCGAGCAGCTCATCGGTGTTCTGCCGCCGCGAGGCGCGTTCGACGTCGTTCTGCTGGACGTCATCGGCTGCACCGCACATCTACTCAAACGGGCGATCAACGAGACCGGCGCGGCCGTTCTGCTCTTCAGTGACGCGGACGGTCGGGAGCAGATCGACAAGGCGGTCAGGGTGGGTGCGGCCGGATTCGTGACCACTACAGCCGGTGGCTCGGAGATCCTTGCAGCTGTCGAGACCGCCGGCGGCGTCCTTCAACGCTCAGCGCCGTCGAGCGAGTCGGACAGCAAGGAAACCTGGCCGGGGCAGCACTTGGGCCTCACCTCTCGCGAGTCCGAGGTCGTGAGCCTCATCGTCTGCGGTATGTCGAACAAGGACATCGCCAGCGAGATGTACCTGAGCATCAACTCGATCAAGAGCTACATACGCACCGGCTACCGCAAGATGGGGGTGACCAGCCGCTCCCAGGCCGTGCTGTGGGGTCTGGAGCATGGCTTGCGCGTGGAGCAACTACCGAGTCCGATTCGACTGTCGCCTGTCCTTCAGAGAGGTACGCCGACTGGAACTCGTCACCGCACGTGACCAGGACGAGGTAGCCCCGCCGACGACCTCATATGGCACCGGCGGGGCCAGTGTCACCAACCGCGTGCAGGCGGGCTCACCCCGGGATGTTGCGCGGGTCGTGACCGTAGGTGTTGCGTTCGCGGATCGTGCCGTCGAGGTTGCGAATGATGTGCTCGACCTTCGTCTCACGGGCCTCATCCCGTCCGATGCGGACAGCTTCGTCCTTGCGGTCGTACTCTCCCTGAAGATCCTCGATCGCTTCGACGCGGTTCCTCCACTTGCGGTCAGCGTGGTAGGTCTCGATGTCACCGGCAGGCATGACATGTCCTCCTTGAATGGCCGGACACGATTCAACTTCCTTGCTCGTACCCGATCGAGCGCGCACAGATGCGCTGGTACGCGCTCCGCATGACCGGTGCTCAGACGATCGGCCGATGGCTCCCCTTGGTGGACGTCACGACCTCCTCGGCCACGTCGCGGACCTTCATGTTGCCCGCCACGGTCCTAGCGAGGTCCGTAGAGTCCATCGCGCAGCCCATCCATCGGGTTCGCGGTGCTGCAGACCACACCCGCTGGTGGAACACCCGTGCGGGGTCTGCAGTTGGGATGGATGCGCCGGCCCGGTTCATCCCCCCGGGCTCTACATATTGCCGCTACGAGCGGCCACTCGCCGAGAGGCGGTTGTCGGGTCGGCGCCCTCATCGAACGCAGCCCTCCCTCGCGGATGGGCGGCCGGTAGGCGAGCGCCCTCTCAGGACGCCGCCGTCTGTCCCGGCCGGCTGCAACGCCAAATTCTCGCTACTGCTGACCCACAACAGGGCTCGATGTGACGCCTCGCGACACGCGGGCCATCGAGTGTCGTGCCGATATGCCGGACGGGGACCAGAAGCGAGCCTCCCGCGATCGCACCGCCGATCGCCGTGAACGGCTGGCCGACGAACGCGAGGGTATGGCAGACCGTCGCGACCTAGTCGCTGGACGGCGAGAGAACATCGCAAACGCTCGCGAGTACGAACTCGACAGGCTGGACGACGATCTGCGCGCCCGTCCCGACTACCCGCCCGGGACCACGGCGGACGACAGGCAGCGCCATGCAAAGTCCTTGGACCGATCAGAGGACACGGGTTGGAGCGCTCCTTCAAGGGGGTTGACCGGGATCGCGCCAAGATGTCGCGCGAGGAAGCAGCAGAGGCCCGCGTACAGGACGACGAAGAACGAGCGGCAGCCCGCCCGGCGACCGAGGACTGACGCCACGTTGTCGCGTGCCGGGTTCAGTAGAGGCTCTGAACTGACGCGGCGACGGTGGTCGCCACGGGGTTGTGGCGGTAGTGCTGTTCCTCGAACTCGACGGGTGGGACGAGTCCGATCTCTCCGTGGAGTCGGCGGTGGTTGAACCAGTCCATGTATTCCGCGCAAGAAGACGACGCGTTCTTCGGGACCTCGACGCGGCCCCGGGCGTCGGAAGCCACCGACGTATTGCGCCTGCCCGCCCAGGACGGACAAGACTGTTGCGCGCCGGCACCCGACGATCGTGACAAACGCGTGTCATCCAGCGACCTCGAACCGCGACCAGGGTCGATGGAAGCGGCAGCGCATGCGGAAGTGTCGTTCGGACGAGCGCGTCGGAACGTTCGGGAGTCCTGACCGAGTCGCGGCTCAGTGTGGCCGCCTCGACGTCAATGTTGGGCAACAGCCGCTGAAGACGTTCGGGCAACCACCAGATTCCATCCCCGACGAGGCTCATCAGGGCAGGGACCAGTGTCATGCGGACCGAGAAGGCGTCCGCAAGGATGCCGGCCGAGAGTGCGAACCCGATCAACTTGAGGATCGGGTTGTCGGCGAAACGAGAAAGCGGCAAAGATGCTGAACCTGATGAGCGCTGCTGCGGTCACTACGCGGGCGCCGTGCTGGAAGCCCACTGCGATCGCCGTGTCGTTGTCTGCGCCGTGGGTGTGTTCCTCGTGCATGCGCGTAACGAGGAAGAACTGGTAGGCCATCGCGAGGCCGAACAGGATGCCGACCATGAGGACGGGCAGCAAGCTCATGATCGGGGCGCCCTCGTCGCGCCGCGCTCGAACGCCCGTCAGCGGCCTCTTTCAGCCGAGCGGTCCGCCAGATTGGAGGCCGTGGCCCAAGACCTATTGAAACCGAACGTCAGCAGCTCCCGTAGTAGCCCGACTCCAGATCATGGGGCCAGGAGATGAGTTTCGAAGCTGTAGCGACTCGCGGCGTAGACGTGCGTGCCGTACTCGACCATGGCGCCGTGATCGTCCCACGTGGTGCGCTGCATGGTGAGCAGGGCGGCGCCCTTCACCTCGTCCAGCAGTCGGGACTCGCTCGCGGTCGCCTGACGAGCACCGAGAACTTGCGTGGCCATGTGCATCTGTACACCGCGCGCACGCAACAACGCGTACAAGCCCTCCTGCTCGAGCATCTCGGCTGTGAAGTCAGCGACGGCCGGCGGCAGGTAGTTCGTCATCTTCGCGATCGGGCGGCCGGCCGCGCTGCGCAGCCGCACCGCTCGAACCAAGGGCTCGCCGATCTCGATACCGAACAGGCCGGCCAGCTCCTCATCGGCGTCGACCTCTTCCAGTGCCAGCACATGCGTTCTCGGCTCTTGTCCCCCGGCCGCCAGATCGTCGTACAGGCTGGTGAGCTCGAGGGGGCGCTTCACCTTCGGCTGGACGACGCGGGTGCCGACTCCTCGCTTGCGGACAACCAGGCCCTTGTCGACCAGGTGCTGCATGGCGCGACGCATCGTCGGACGGGACACGCCAAGCTGCTCGCCTAGCTCGATCTCGTTGGTGAACAACGCTCCCGGAGGGATCTGGCCCGAGGTGATGGCCTTCTCGAGGTGCTGGGCCAACTGCGAGTGGAGCGGCACAGGGCTGCGCCGGTCAACCACGATCCCCGGCACCGCGATTTCGCTCACGGTGCCGTCGGGGGTGTGGCTCACCGCGTCAGTATCCCAGTGTCCGACGCGGGCGCGCGCGCTAGGTCTTGTGGTCATGCCGTCAGCACCAGCAAGCAGGCAGACACCAAGCCAGAGGCAAGTGCCACGCGCTCGAACGTGCCGCGGTCCACCCGTCGGATGGCAATGACTCCTGCCCAGGCACCGAGCGCAAGAGCCGGGAGGAGTGCCAGATCCATGAGAAGGGCGTCCTGGGAGAGGAGGCCCAGTCCCGTGCTGAACGGCACCTTGGCCAGGTTGACCGAGAAGAAGAACCAGCTGAGGGTCCCCAAGAAGCTCAGTGTGGGGGTGGACAGCAGGAGCAGGTAGCTAGTCATCAGCGGCCCCGCGGCGTTGGCCGTCATCGTGGCGAACCCCGCGCCGACTCCCGCCAGCACGGCCATGCCTCGCCGGGCGAGACCATCAGTGCCTTGACTCCCTACCGTCGTTTGCAGCCGTGGCCCCGCGACCAGCTGGCAACCGAGGAGGGCTAGAAGCAGCACGCCGATGGCGACCTGCACCTGGCGGTCCCCGGCAGAGCCCAGGAACCACGCTCCCAGCAGCAGTCCCGGGACAACGCCCGGAAGCACCCGCAGGAGCAATGCCCAGTCCGCGTGACGGCGATAGATGGCGAGTGCCAGCACGTCCCCAGCCAGGAGCAGCGGCAACAGGGCCCCCGTCGAATCACGTACGGGAAGGGCAACCGCGAACAGCACGACGGCCAGCGCGCCGGCGCCACTCACAGCGGTCTTCGCGACGCCGACAAGTGCCGCCCCCAAGGCGAGCAGGAGCCAATCCTCGGCCGATAGACCCATCCCACTCCCCGCATTTGTTAGTACATCTCCATATCAGCATGGCGGACGACCCCCCAATTGGGCAAGGGCCAGTACGCATCAGGAGTGCCGAAGTGCCGGGTCGCACCGTGCGCCACGTCACAGATTTCGTCCGAATGTTAGAACAAAGTCTTGACGTGAGGGCCATCACGCGCTTTCAATGTGACAGCCGACACACCGCACCGGCGTTACGCCGACAGCAGCACCGGGTCGGCATCGCCCCTCACGAGACGACGGAGACCTGATGAAGCTTGGCGTGTACAGCGCGATCCTCCATGACCGCTCGCTCGACGAGGCGCTCAAGGTGATCAAGGGTCTCGGTCTTGACGGGCTCGAGGTGAACACCGGCGGCTTCCTGCCCCCCGTGCACGTGGAGAACATCGACGAGATCCTCAAGAACGACTCGGCGCGGGATGACTTCCTTGGTGTCTTCGAGGCCGTCGGCCTCGAGATCCTCGGCTTGAACTGCAACGGCAACCCGCTTCATCCCAACCCGATCATCGGAGACGCCCACGCAGCCGACGTCGTGCGCTCGCTTCGTCTCGCGCACCGACTTGGCCAGCATCGCGTGGTTACGATGTCGGGACTGCCCGGCGGCGAGCCTGGGGCCCAACGCCCCAACTGGATCGTCAACGCGTGGAACTCGGGTTCACTTGAGGTCCTGGACTATCAGTGGGACGTGGCCGCCGCATTCTGGTCCGAGATCGACGTGTTGGCCCGAGAGCTGGACGTCAAGGTCGCCCTCGAGCTGCACCCGCAAAACCTCGTCTTCAACTCGGCTTCGATCTTGGAGCTGCGCGAGCGAATCGGCGCGACGAACATCGGCGTCGAGCTTGACGCGTCCCACCTGTTCTGGCAGCAGATGGATCCCATCGCGGTGGTGGAGCACCTGGGTGACGTGGTCGTGCACGCCGCGGCCAAGGACGTCCGCGTCAACCAGCACGCCACGATCAACGGCGTCCTAGACAACAGCTTCCGTCGCCTGGACGCCACCGAGCACCGCGTGAATCTCGGTGGCGACGAGTGGGCCAACGAGTGGCCCAACCCGTCCGCCTGGGACTTCGTGGCTGTCGGGAAGGGGCATGACGCGGACTACTGGGGACGATTCCTCGCCGCCCTGCACCGAGTCGACCCCGACATGATCGTCAACATCGAGCACGAGGACACCTCCTTCGGCCCTATAGAGGGACTGGAGTACGCCAGCAGCGTCCTGCTCGACGCCGCCGCCAAGGCTGGCCTTCGCTAGTCACAGGACTTCGTGCCAGCCGGTCGCCGACCGTTCCAGGACACGAGACCAAGTTCCGCCATGGAACAGGGAACCAGGAAAGAAAGGAACACCCATGAAGTTGCTCAACATCGTGGAGGGAGGTCGTAGGTCGCCCTTCGCCCACCTGACGAAGGTTTCAGCTGCTGTCACGTGCTCCGTGCTCGTGCTCGCCGGTTGCTCGGGCGGAGACGCCTCTGACACTGCAGAAACGTCTGGGTCCGGTTCAGCTGCTGTCGGTAGCGCTGGAGAAGCCGGCTCCCGGCACATCTGCGCCATCGGTGGCGCCGACGCGTTCTTCGCGGTCGTCAAGAACGGCGCCGACGCGGCAGGCAAGGCTGCCCAGGAGGCCGGCAACGAGTACACCTGGATCCCGCTTCCGAACTACAACAACATCGGTCCCGACATGGTCAAGCTCATCGAGCAGGCCGTCGCCCAGGACTGCACTTCCCTTGCCGTGCCTGTCTGGGACGGCGACGCTGAGGGGCCTGCGCTCCAGAGCGCCATCGACGGAGGCGTCAAGGTGTTCATGTACAACGCCGGCCTGCCGCTTATGGAGGACGGCACCATCGAGGCTCTCGGCTACTACGGCACCGACGAGTTCCAGGCGGGCGTCGCCGCCGGTGAGTACTTCGCCGAGAACGGCTCCGAGAACATCCGCTGCATCAACACGCAGCCGGGTGCGGTCAACTGGCAGCAGCGTTGCGGTGGGCTGATCGAGGGAGCCACCGGTCAGGGCGCCGATGCCGAGGAGATCAAGCTTCCGCCGGAGAGCTTCGGCGACGCAGCAGCCATCACTGCCGCGGTCCAGGCCGAGCTTGCGAAGGACCCGAGCATCGACGGGTTCGCGACCGGCTCCGCCGCCGACGCCGACGCCGTCAATGCGGCCCTCAAGGCTACTGGCGGCGAAGCGCAGCAGGGCGGCTGGGACGTGTCGGAGAACATCATCAACCGCATCAAGGACGGCGAGGCACTGTTCGCCGTCGACCAGCAGGGCTGGTACCAGGGTTGGCTTGCTGTGTCTCAGGCCTGGATGTACGACCAGTACTCCATCCTGCCCGCCACGGGCGCCGTGCTCACCGGGCCGGCACTCATCACCAAGGACAACGCGGAGAGCGTGTTGGCCGGCGTCGCGGACGGTTACCGCTGACCGCAGCGCTCCAGCGCGGCGGCCGACGGGGTGGGCCACCGAGACCGAGTGGTCCACCCCGTTCCTGCCACAACGCACGAGACTGCGTAAAGGAGACACACAACATGTTCGACTTCAAGGCATTGACCCGGCGAGCTGAGTTCGCCGCGTTCGTCGGCACGCTCGCCGTCTACCTCTTCTTCCTCTACTTCGGGTGGCCGACGTTCCCGACGGTCCTGGTGACCGCCGGCTGGGTGAACGTCGCCGCCGAGCTCGGCATCGTCGCGCTTCCCATCGCACTCGTGATGATCTCCGGTCATCTCGATCTCTCGGTGGGCTCGAACATCGCCGCCGCTGCGATCACGTACGCGCTCCTGTGCGGCCATTACGGCCTCCCTGACGTGATCGGGCTACCGGCGGGCCTGGCAGTCGGTACGTTCTTCGGCTTCCTCAACGGGTTGATCGTCACCAAGACCAAGGTGTCGTCGTTCATCGTGACCCTGGCCATGTCGTTCTTCATCCGCGGGCTCATCTTCGGGGTGACAAAGCTGATCGTCGACAACGTCCAGGTTGCAGTCGACGTCGACCCCTGGGTCGAGAAGACGTTCGGCGGCCGCATCTACCTCGCGTACGAGAACGCCATCTACCTGTTCCTCATCATGGCCCTGGTCATCTCCTGGATCCTCTACAAGACGACCTTCGGCAACTGGATCTTCGCCATCGGCGGGGACGAGACGTCAGCACGCGCAGCTGGCGTGCCCGTCGAGCGCACCACCATCTTCTTGTTCATGGGCTCCGGCTTCGGCGCCGCACTGCTCGGCGTCACGACGGTCGCGCTCTATGGAAGCGCACAAGTGTCGGCCGGGCAGGACAAGGTGTTCTACTCGATCATCGCGGTTGTCGTCGGCGGAGTGCTTCTCACCGGCGGCTATGGCTCCCCGCTCGGCGTGATCTTCGGGACCATGACGTTCGCCATCGTCACCAGCGGCGTCAACTCGACCGGGTGGGGTGCGGACTGGTCGCTGCTGATCATCGGCCTCCTGCTGCTCGTCGCCGTGCTGGCCAACAACACCTTCCGCAACTTGGCGCTCTCGGGGGGCAAGGTCACGACGACCGCGACAACCCCAGATCCCCCCAGGCTGCCTGAGCCTGTCCTGGAGCCGTCAATGGAGAAGGAGAACGACCATGTCTGACCAGAGCACGCCATATCTGAGTCTGGAGAATGTGTCCAAGACCTTCGCTGGATACCAGGCGCTCGCTGACGTATCGCTGAACATCCGGCAGGGCGAGGTCCTGTGCCTGCTCGGCGACAACGGCGCCGGCAAGTCGACCCTCATCAAGGTCCTGTCCGGCTTCCACCAACCCACCTCCGGCACGGTGCGAGTGGAAGGCGAGGAGGTGACCCTGAAGACGCCCCGCAGCGCAGCGGAGCGCGGTATCTCCACCGTGCACCAGTTCGGTGGGACCTTCCCCTTGATGAGCCTCGGCCGATCCTTTTTCGTGGGCGTGGAGCCCAAGAAGGGAGTCGGGCCGTTCAAGGTGTTCGACAAGAAGCTGGCCAACGCAGTCGTCGTCGAGCAGATGCAGCAGATGGGCATCACGCGCGTCACTGACGGCGAGCGTCTGGTCGGAAGCCTGTCGGGTGGCGAGCGCCAGGTCTCGGCCATCGCTCGCGCCGTGTACTTCGGTGCGAAGGTCCTCATCCTCGATGAGCCGACTGCCGCCCTCGGCGTGAAGGAGGCTGCGCACGTCCTGCGCATCATCATGCAGGCCAGACAGCGCGGCATCGCCGTCGTTCTGGTGACTCACAACGTCACGCATGCCATGAGCGTGGGCGATCACTTCGCCGTGCTGATCCACGGTCGAAAGGCCGATGACTTCGCCAAGGGTGAACGCACCCGTGAGGAGATCACCGACCTCATGGCTGGGGGCGAGGCGATGGCCGAGCTCGAGGCCGAGCTCGCCGACCTCACCGGCACCACCAACGACATCCACTGAACGTGTCCGGGCCGACCCCAGACCGGGTCGGCGCGGACAACCAGGCGGGCCTTCCCGCCACCCAACCTGAGAGGAACACGATGTCTGACCTGCGCATCGGCGTCGTCGGCGCCGGACTCATGGGCGCCGACCACATCATCCGCATCCGTGACCGTGTGGCGGGCGCCGCCGTGGCTGCGGTGATCGACCCCGACATCCCCAAGGCGGAGGCCGCCTCGGCCGAAGCACCCGGCAGCACCGTGTTCGCGTCCCTGGACGCAGCCGTCTCCGCGGGGGCGATGGACGCGGTCCTCATCGCCACGCCGGGGAAGTTCCACCTCGACGACCTGTTGGCGGTAGTCGAAGCCGGGTTGCCCACGTTGTGTGAAAAGCCCCTCACCCCCGACCCTGAGTCGGCTCTGAAGGTGGTCGACGCCGAGGTCGCCGGGGGTCGTAGGTTGATCCAGGTCGGATTCATGCGTCGCTTCGACGCCCAGTACATGGAGCTGCGCGACATCATCCGCGACCAGCCGTACGGAGACCTGTTGGCCCTGCGCTGCGTGCACCGCAACCCGGACGTGCCGGAGAGCTACACCACGGACATGCTCATCAACGACAGCGTGGTGCACGAGATCGACGTCGTACGTTTCCTGACCGACTCCCCCATCGTGGCCGTCGATGTCAAGCACCTGAAGCGCAGTACCAACGACCACAAGGATCTCGACGAACCGATCCTGGCGTTCCTCGAGACCGAGAACGGCGTCATCGCTGACGTCGAGATGAACGTCGCCGTGAAGTTCGGCTACCAGGTGAAGACCGAAGCGGTCTTCGAGAACGGCATCGCCGAGATCGGCCGCACGTCCGGCACCACGATCTGGCACGAGGGTCGCTACTCGGGAGCCGAGCACACGTCGTTCAAGACCCGGTTCGCGGCGGCCTTCGAGACTGAGCTGCAGCGGTGGGTCAACGCGGCCAGGAATGGTGGCATAGACGGCCCGTCCGCTTGGGATGGCTATCTGGTGGCAGCCGCCTGCGCAGCCGGGACCGAGGCCCTCCTCAGCGGACGCCGGGTCGAGGTCGCGTACGCCCCGAAGCCCGACTTCTACGCCTGACGACCGAGCGAAGGACAGAGAGACAGACCATGGTGCGTATCGCGCTTGACCCCACGCCCTTCCACCACACCAACTCCCTTCTGGAGTTCCCGCAGGTGGCAGCCGACCTCGGCTACGAGTGGCTCCAGATGACCCCCCACGACGACTTCATTCCGTTCTTCAACCACCCGAAAGCTGACGACGAGCTGGTGCGTCAGCTGAAGAAGGCCTGCCAGGACGCCGGTGTCGGGATCGCCTCGACGTTGCCGGTGCTGCGCTGGTCGGGTCCCGACGAGGACGCCCGCGAGGCTGCCGTGCGCTATTGGAAGCGCGCGATTCAGATCACCGTCGACCTGGGCGTCCAGCTCATCGGCACCGAGTTCTCGGGCCGTCCGGAACGCGCCGAGGAGTCCGAGCGCGCCTTCTACAGGTCCATGGAGGAGCTCGTACCGATCATCGAACGCGAGGGGCTCACCGTCTGCATCGACCCCCACCCGGATGACTTCGTCGAGAACGGTCTCGCCGCGTGGCGGGTCATCCGCGGGATCAACTCCCCCAACCTGGGCATGGTGTACGTCGCCTCCCACACCTTCCACATGCAGGAGGCGCCGTTGGACATCATGTCCGCGGCCGGCTCACGCCTCCGCATCGCGCACGTCTCCGACACCATGGACCATTCGGCGAGCCACGGGCTGCGATACATCACCAATCCACCTGGCAACCAGGTCCGCGTCCACCAGCACCTCAAGATCGGCGACGGGGACATCAAATGGGACGAGTTCTTCGCAGGCTTGAAGAAGATCGGCTTTCTCGACCGTGACGACACGGTGCTGTGCTCCTCGGTGTTCGCCGAGAACGAGGCCAACAGCGCGACGGCGGTCTACCAACGCGAGGCCATCGAGAAGTACGTCAGCGAGGCCGGCTGAGTCCGCGTCACAAGCACGCCACCACGTTCTTCGAAGACAAACCAGGCAGGAGCCCTTTCATGAAGACCATCGAACACTGGATCGCCGGCAAGCCCACGACCGGGACCAGTGATCGCGTCGGAGCCGTCTACAACCCCGCCACCGGCGAGCAGCAGGCCGAGGTGCTGCTGGGTTCGGTGGGCGACGTCGAGTCCGCCATCGCCGCCGCCCAGGACGCCTTCCCGAGCTGGTCACAGACCTCGGTCAGCGCGCGCACCAAGATCATGTTCGCATTCCGCGAGCTGGTGAACCGGCATGCGGCAGAGATCGCCGAGCTGATCACCGATGAGCACGGCAAGGTGCTCTCCGACTCGCTGGGTGAGGTCCAGCGTGGGATGGAAGTGATCGAGTTCGCGTGCGGCATCCCCACGCTGCTCAAAGGTGACTACTCCGACCAGGTATCGACCAATGTCGACACCTATTCCTTCCGCGAGCCACTGGGCGTGGTCGCCGGGATCACGCCCTTCAACTTCCCGGCCATGGTGCCGATGTGGATGTTCCCCGTCGCCATCGCCTGTGGCAATACCTTCGTCCTGAAGCCGTCCGAGCGGGTCCCCTCGGCCGCAATGAGGATCGCCGAGCTGTGGCAGGAGGCAGGTCTGCCGGACGGTGTCTTCAACGTCGTCAACGGCGACAAGGTCGCCGTCGACACGATCCTGGACTCACCCGATGTCGCGGCAGTGTCGTTCGTCGGTTCTACGCCCATCGCGAAGTACATCCACGAACGCGGCAGCGCGAACGGCAAGCGGGTGCAGGCGCTCGGCGGCGCCAAGAACCATGCCGTCATTCTCCCCGACGCCAACATCGACTTCGCCGCCGACCACCTGGCGGCGGCGGCGTTCGGCTCGGCGGGCGAGCGTTGCATGGCTATCTCCGCGGCCGTGGCGGTCGGATCCGCTGGCGATCTCATCCTGGAAGCGGTGAACGAGCGCGCTCGTGCGGTGCAGGTCGGCTCCGGTCGCGTCGCGGGCAACGAAATGGGTCCTGTTGTCACCCAGGCGGCCCAGGAGCGCATCATCGGTCTCATCGGGACGGGCGAGGAGCAGGGAGCCACCCTCACCGTGGACGGCCGTGACCTGAAGGTGCCCGGCTACGAGAACGGGTTCTTCGTCGGTCCCACCGTCATCGACCAGGTGTCGACGTCCATGGATGTCTATCGTGAAGAGATCTTCGGTCCCGTCCTGTCGGTCGTCCGCTCGGGATCGGTCGAGGAGGCGATCGCCCTCATCAACGCCAACCCCTACGGCAACGGCACGGCGATCTTCACCAACTCCGGTGAGGCTGCCCGGACTTTCCAGCGAGGCGTCCACGTCGGCATGATCGGCATCAACGTGCCGGTCCCCGTGCCCATGGCCTTCTACTCCTTCGGTGGCTGGAAGAACTCGCTGTTCGGCGACAAGCACGTCCACGGCCCCGAGGGTGTGGCGTTCTACACCCGCGCCAAGGTGGTCACGGCCAGGTGGCCGCACGTCGACCACGCCAGCGAGGCTTCCTTCCACTTCCCCACAGCCAAGTGAACGCCTGATGTCCCAGCTGGAGCTCCTCACCCTCGGGCGCGTGGGGGTGGACCTCTACCCCCAGCAGCACGGCCCGCTCAAGGACGTCACGGCGTTCTCGAAGTTCCTCGGTGGCACTGCGACCAACGTGGCGGTGGGCGCTGCCCGGCTTGGCCACCGAACCGCCGTCCTCACGAAGGTGGGCGCGGACGGCTTCGGCGACTTCGTCCGTGAGGCGCTCCAAGGATTCGGCGTCGACCCGACCTATGTCGGTACGTGCGCCGAGCTGCGTACCCCCATCGTCTTCTGTGAGCTCGACCCGCCGGAGGATCCGCCGCTCCTGTTCTACCGGGAGCCGATGGCTCCCGACCTCACGATCGAGAAGGACGACGTGCCGTGGGACGTCGTCAAGGAGGTGCCGATCCTGTGGGTCACCGGAACCGGGGTGTCCGTCGAGCCCTCGCGAACCACGCAGCTCGCCATGCTCGAGGCCCGGGGCCGTCCTGCGACGGGGACAGGGCGACACACTGTGCTGGACCTCGACTGGCGTGCCATGTTCTGGCCGTCGCCCACTGAGGCCCGCCGGGAGTACTCAGCCATGCTCGACCAGGTCACCGTTGCCGTGGGCAACCGCGACGAGGTCGAGGTCGCGGTGGGCACGAGGGACCCGCACGAAGCGGCCGACCGCCTGCTTGCCCGCGGGTTGGAGCTCGCGCTGGTGAAGATGGGCGGTGAGGGGGTGCTCGTGGCCACGCAGGACACGCGCTCCATCGTGCCGCCACACCCCGTGGAGGTGGTCTGCGGCCTCGGCGCCGGCGACGCCTTCGGCGGAGCCCTGGTGCACGGACTGCTCTCCGGATGGGGACCGGTCCGGATCGCCGAATATGCCAATGCAGCAGGCGCGATCGTCGCGTCACGCCTCGCCTGCGCCGATGCCATGCCCACGCTCGCCGAGCTGGACGCAATCGTGACCTCACGAGGAGCACACGCATGACCCAGACCGCCACGGCTGTCGACCACGCCGTACCGACCTTGACCCACGAGCAGTGGTCCGACCTGCTGGAGGTGCGGGCGACCGACCCCGGCGCCGTCGCACGGGCCTATTCCTCGCGCCGCAGGCCGGCGCCGCTGCTCTCCCAGAAGAACACGCTGTTCCTGGTGGCAGCGGACCACCCTGCACGCGGTTCTCTGAGCGCCGGCGGCGACACGATGGCGATGGCTGACCGTAGGTCGCTGCTCGCGCGGATGGTGGCGGCGCTGGAGAACCCGGACGTCGACGGGGTGCTGGGTTCACCGGACGTCGTCGAGGAGCTGTTGCTGCTCGGCGCACTGGAGGGCAAGGTCGTCATCGGGTCCATGAACCGCGGTGGGCTCGACGGGGCGTCCTGGACCATGGACGACCGATTCACCGGGTACGACGCCGCCAGCATCGCCGAGTGCCGGCTCGAGGGCGGCAAGATGCTGCTGCGCATCGACGACCAGGACGCTTCGACGGCTGGCACGATCGAGGCGTGCGCCCAGGCTGTCACTGAGCTTGCCGCCAAGGAACTGGTGGCCATGGTGGAACCCTTGCCCTACCACCGCGGCGAGGACGGCGGCCTGACCCTGCTGAAGGACGCTCGCTCGCTCGCCCGCGCCATCACCATCGCCAGCGCCCTCGGCACGACCAGCTCGTACACCTGGCTGAAGATGCCGGCGTGCGATGAACCGGACGCGGTCTACGCCAGCACGACCTTGCCGTGCGTCGTGCTGGGGGGCGTACCCGGTCCCGACCCCGCTGCGGACCTCGAGTCGTGGGGGCAGGCGTTGGTCCAGCCCACTGTCCGCGGACTCGTGATCGGCCGGGCCCTGCTCTACCCGCCGAACGGCGACGTGCGGTCCGCCGTGGCCTCCGCCGCTGCCGTGCTGCGTGCCGCGCACTCAGGACAGCCGGCGGCATGACCATCCATCGCCCCCGGGTTGAGGGTCGGCAAGACCCGGTGCTGCTAACCCCAGATGACGCCAGCTGGTCTTGGACCGGCCTCAGGGTTCTGCAGCTCCTGGCCGGGGAGACGCGCATCGTGGAGACCGGGGACGCGGAAGCCTTCGTCCTGCCGCTCGAGGGGTCGCTCCGGGTCGACGTGCCGGGTGAGGCCACCTTCGACCTGGTCGGGCGACCCTCCGTGTTCAGTCGGGTCACCGACTTCGCCTACGTAGGACGGGATTCCACCATGCACCTCACGAGCAAGAAGGATGCGCTGGTCGCCCTCCCCAGCTCGAAGTGCATCCGCCGTCTGGCGCCGGCATACGGCTCTGCGGAGGACGTCCCGGTGGAGGTACGGGGCGCAGGGAACGCAAGCCGTCAGGTCACCAACTTCGGCGTACCGGGGGTGTGGGACCACGCCGACAAGCTGATCTGCTGCGAGCTGATCACGCCACCCGGCAACTGGTCGAGCTACCCGCCGCACAAGCACGACGCCAGCGAACCCTGCACGGTGGTCAACGAGGAGATCTACTACTACCGGATCGCCGGTCAGGACCAGGTCACACCGTCGCGGCAGGGCGTCGGCTACCACCGCACCTACACCGGGCCTGAGCACGAGGCGGCCGGTCTCCCCCCGATCGACGAGACGATCGAGGTCCGCGACCACGACGTGGTGCTGGTGCCGCACGGCTACCACGGCCCGTGCGTTGCTGCGCCCGGCTACCCCATGTACTACCTCAACATCATGGCGGGCCCCGCCGACGACCGAGCGCTGGCGTTCTGCGACGACCCGGACCATGGATGGGTCCGTGACAGCTGGGTGGACCAACAGACCGACCCACGATGTCCGGTGACGTCGGCGTCCGGACGGCTAGACCAGATCACCGCTACCTCCCGCGAAGGGCACAGCTGATGACCGAGACCGTTCGCCTGACCACTGCTGAGGCGCTGGTGCGCTGGCTCGTGGCTCAGAAGTCCGAGTTGCTCGACGGCAGCACCGCTCCCCTCTTCCCGGGTGTCTTCGGGATCTTCGGGCACGGCAACGTTCTCGGGCTTGGCGTCGCGCTTCACGAGCATCGCGACGAGATCCCCACCTGGCGGGGTCAGACCGAGCAGGGCATGGCCCTCGCGGCGGTGGCCTACGCGCGGGCCATGGACCGCCGACAGGTCATGGTGGCCACCAGCTCGGTGGGACCTGGCGCGCTCAACATGGTGACGGCGGCCGGGCTCGCGCACGCCAACCGTCTCCCCATCCTGCTCCTGCCCGGGGACACGTTCACCGGACGGGCACCCGATCCGGTGCTGCAACAGGTCGAGCACTTCGGGGACCCGACGACCTCGGTCAACGACGCCTTTCGGTCGGTGTCTCGCTACTTCGACCGCATCACCCGGCCGGAACAGCTGCTGAGCACTCTGCCGCAGGTCGCCCGTGTGCTGACCGACCCGGCCGACTGCGGCCCCGTCACGCTGGCGCTGCCCCAGGACGTGCAGGCGGAGGAGTACGACTTCCCTGTCGCGATGTTCGCCGAGCGGGTGCACCGCGTCCCGCGGCCCCGACCCGATGTCGCCGACCTCGCGTCGGCCGCCAACTTGGTGCGTGAGGCCCGGCGGCCCCTGCTCGTCCTCGGCGGTGGCGTGCGCTACTCCGGGGCGGGCGCAGAGGCGATCGCGTTCGCCGAACAGCACCACATTCCGGTGGTCGAGACCGTCGCGGGCCGCACCTTGGTGCCGCACGAGCATCCGCTCTTCGGCGGCGCCCTGGGCATCATCGGCTCGTCCTCGGCCAACGCCCTGGCGCTGGAGGCCGACCTCGTCCTCGCAGTAGGCACCCGGTTGCAGGACTTCACGACCTCGTCCTGGACGGGCTTCGCGTCCGACCTACGTCTCATCACGATCAACGCGGCACGTTTCGACGCCGTGAAGCATGCCGCTCACGCCGTCACCGGTGACGCCCGCGAGGCCCTCGTCGAGCTCGGCAGCCTCCTGGGTGACATCCACTTCGATGAGTCCTGGGCCGCCCGTGCCGCACAGCTCAAGCGCTCCTGGGACGACCATGTCGACATCGTGCGGGGCGGAGTCGGCCCGGAGGGAGTGCTGACCTACGCCACCGTCACCGGGATCGTCAACGATGCCTCGACCCCGGACGACTATGTGCTGTCGGCCTCCGGAGGCATGCCCGGCGAGCTCCACGGAGGCTGGCGCACAGGTGAGGTGAAGCACGGCACCGCTGCCACCTCGGGCGCGACCATGGACCTGGAGTACGGCTTCTCGTGCATGGGCTACGAAGTCGTCGCCCCCTGGGGTGCAGCCATGGCGCGTGAGCAAACCCACCCGAACGGGATCGTCACGTCCATCTTTGGCGACGGGTCCTACCTGATGCTGAACAGCGAGATCTACTCCGCTGCCTTCGCTGGCCACCCCTACGTCGCCGTCCTCTGCGACAACGAAGGCTTCGCGGTCATCCATCGGCTGCAGACCAGTCAAGGTGCCGCTGGCTTCAACAACCTCCTCCAGGACTCCCGCGGTCCCGGGGCAAGCGAGGACGGAGTGCGCGTCGACTTCGCCGCCCACGCAGCGGCCCTGGGAGCACACGTCGAGGTGGTTCCGGCCGGCTCGAGCGACGCTGACTTCAGGGCGGCGTACACCCGAGCCCGGGACGCAGCGCGAGCACAACGGCGCCCTGCGGTGGTCACGTGTGTCATCGCCAAGGCCACCTGGACCGAGGCCGGGGCGTGGTGGGAGACCGGTGTCCCGGCCAGCTTGTCCGGCCACGAGTCGTACACCGAGGCCAAGCAACGACAGGTGCGTTGGCTCCCATGAGCACCGCCGTCCGGCTCGGCATCGTCGGGTACTCGGTGGGCGGGCGGTTGTTCCACGCACCATTCGTCGAGGCCGCCGAAGGCATCGAGCTCGCGGGAGTCGTCACCCGCGACCCCCAGCGCCGCACTCAGCTGAAGACCGACCACCCCGGCGTGCCGGTCTTCGACTCCCTGGCCGAGATGCTCGCTCACGGTCACATCGAGGCAGTCACCATCACCACACCTCCCGGGACCCGGCGCGAGCTGGTGCTGGACGCTGTCGCTGCCGGCGTCCACGTGGTGGCGGACAAGCCGTTCGCACCTGCCGCCACGGGAGGCCGCGAGTTGGCCGATGCCGCGCAGCGCGCGGGCGTGCTGCTGAACGTGTTCCACAACCGGCGGTGGGACGCCGACGTGCAGACCCTGAGAGGGTTGCTCGAGGACGGCAGGCTCGGCGAGCTGTGGCGCGTGCACTCCAGGTTCGACCTTGACCAGCCGGACCTCCTCGAGGCCGGCCCCGCCGGCGGCCTGCTGCGCGATCTGGGCGCCCACGTCATCGACCAGATGGCCTGGCTGTTGGGTCCGGTCCGGTCCGTGACCGCCCACCTCGATCTCGTGCACCTCCCAGAAGGTGAGACAGACGCCGGCTTCGTCGTGCAGATGCACCACGTCAGCGGCGTGCTTTCGGTCGTCGAGTCCAGCAAGCTCAACCATCTCGACGCGCGAGAGCTTCGCGCCTACGGCTCGAAGGGCAGCTTTCGCCACGTGGGTATCGACGTCCAGGGACAGGCCCTCTTCGCCGGCCAGCGCCCAGCCGACGACCTCGAGAACTGGGGGCGCGGTGCCACGGGCGGCGTCCTGTCCACCGCGAGCGGCGACGTCGAACTCGCGTCGGCCCGCGGCGGCTACCAGGACTTCTACACGGCCTTCGCGGCGGCAATCCGGGTAGGCGGAGACGGCCCGTCTCCTGCGCACGACGCCATCGCAACCCTGGCAATCCTCGACGCCGCCCGCCAGAGCGCCGCCACAGGGACCAGCATCACCGTCCCATCCCACTGAACTCGTCCATGCACACCATCATCCGGAGGCAGCCATGTCCGCACGTCCCCCGCTCCACTGCCTCACGCTGGCCACCGCACCGGACTCATGGGGGGTGTGGTTCGCCCAGGACCCGCACCAGGTGACCTGGGACGTCTACCTCGACGAGATCGCTCGGGCCGGCTACGCCTACACCGAGCTGGGCCCTCAGGGCTTCATGCCGCAAGATCCAGAACAGCTCAAGGACGAGCTGGCCGCCCGGGACCTCAAGGTGTGCGGCGGCACGGTGTTCGCCGGCCTGCACAAGGGCGCGGAGGCGCTCGAGCAGGCCAAGATCGAGTTCGGCCAGGAGGCTCGACTGCTCTCTGCCCTGGGCGCGGAGTACCTGGTGCATCTACCCGAGCAGTACACCGACCAGCACACGGGTGAGTCCATTCAGGGCGTCGACATGGACCAGGACCAGTGGACCAACCTGGTCACCGGCACCGACGAGCTGGCGCGCTTCATCTACGAGTCGTACGGCGTCAAGCTGGTCTTCCACCCACACGCCGACACCCACGTCGACACCCAGGATCGGATCGAGCGCTTTCTCGCCGACACCGACCCCGGGCTGGTGAACCTCTGCCTGGACACCGGACATGTGGCCTACTGCGAGGGAGACAACGTCGACATCGTGCACAAATTTCCCGAGCGGATCACCTACGTCCACCTGAAGTCCGTCGACGCGAAGGTCCGTGCGCACGTGCTGGCCCAGGACCTGCCGCTCTCGGACGCCGTGCAGCTCGGCGTCATGTGCGAGCCATGGGACGGCGAGCCGGACATGCCGACGTTCCTCGGCGCACTGGGCGACCTCGACCGCGACATCTACACGGTCATCGAACAGGACCTCTACCCGGTGACAGCGGACGTGCCGCTCCCGATCGGCGCCCGCACCGCCGGCTACTACGCCGGCTGTGGGCTCGGCCCCGTGCGCCGGTGGCGCGGGTCCAGGTAACGCACCTTCCGTGACCCCTGCGGTAGCTGACTCGCCAACTGAGCGCTGGTCCATGCCGACGGGCACTCGACCGCGGTAGGAGTGTGCGCAAGGTCATGCCCCCACCTATTGGAACGTTCCAAGAATGACGGGAGAATGGAGTCACCGCCCTCAATACCCGGGAGACACCATGTCCCACACCGCAGTGAACGAGAAGCTCTCGTCCTTGGAGCAGCAGTACACCGAGTCCATCCGCCGCGCGCTTGATGACAATGATCACGACACCGTCATCCGCTTGACAGCGTCGTACGACGCAAAGGCGCGTCGGCTGAACGAGTTGAAGGACCCACACCTCACCCCCGTGCGGCGCATGGCACTCCGCGCACTGGCTCTGGTCGGCTGAGCTCTACCCGGTCAACGGTGCGGTGGCTGACCGCTGCTCGCTCGGAGACCGCCGTCGACCGGGAGGATGACGCCGGTGACGAACCTCGCATCGCGACCGGCCAGGAAGGCGATCACGTCGGCCACCTCTTCCGGTTCGGCCGACCGACCCATCGGGATGCGCCGGTGGAACTCCGCAACATCTTCGGCGGGGATGTCCCGTACCGCGTCGGTCGAGGTCAGGCTCGGCGCCACTGCGTTCACCCTCACCCCGCGCCCGGCCAGCTCGACTGCCAAGGACCTGGTCAGGTTGACCACGGCGCCCTTGGCGGCGTTGTACATCGTCATGCCCGGGTCTCCCCCGAGGCCCGCGAGGGAGGCCACGTTGACGATGCTGCCGCGCGCTGCGAGCAGGGCTGGCAGCATCATCTGCGTGACGATCACCACCGACTCTACGTCCACGGCCATCACCTCCCGCCAGTCGGCGAGCGTGACTGCTTCGATCCTTGCGGTGCGGGAGATCCCGGCGTTGTTCACCAGGACGTCCACTCGGCCGAAGGCATCCCGCGTTGCGCCGGCCATGGCAGCGACCGCGTCGGGATCGGTGACGTCGCATACAGAGGAGATCGACCCGGGTCCGGTCAACAGGGCCGCCGTCTCCAGGAGCGCCGACTCCCGCCGACCCGCCAACGTCAGTCGGTAGCCGTCAGCAGACAGGCGGCGCGCGGTGGCCCGCCCGATGCCGGAGCCGGCGCCCGTGATCACCGCAACCGGAGCATGTGAACTGACGTCGCTCATGCCGGCCTCTTCGCAAGCGCGTCGCTGCTGCCGAACAGGGCCTCGAGGGACGCGCCAATCTCCCCCATCATGCGCTCGCACTCGTCGACGGCGGCGCCCATCCAGAGGAAGCCGTGGATGGTGCCCGGGTAGTGATGATGGTGCACCAGGACGCCCTCCTGGCTGAGCCGCTCGGCGTAGGTGAAGGCCTCGTCGCGGAGCACGTCGAATCCTGCAGTGACCACGACCGCGGGAGGAAGACCGGTCAGCGAGGGTGACCGGAGCGGGCTCACCAGGGGCGTCTCCCGCAGCTGTTCGTCGGGAACGTACTGCTCCCACGACCAAGCCATGTCCACGGTCGTGAGGCCGAAGCCCTCGGCCATGTCCCGCGCCGATGGGGTTTCCAAGGCCCAGTCGAGCGCGGGATAGATCAGCACCTGGACAGCCGGCTCTGGAGCTTGCTCCGCTCGCGCCTTGAGACACACAGCTGCGGCGAGGTTTCCGCCGGCGCTGTCTCCCAGGACGCCGATCCGGGTGGGGTCGATCCCTAGGTCAGCGGCGTGCTCGACGGTCCACAGCCAGCCGGCGAAGCAGTCGTGCAGCGGCGCGGGATACGGGTGCTCCGGCGCCTTCTGATAGTTCACCGCGACGACGGTGCAGCCCGTGGCGTTGGCGAGCGCTCGGAACGGGCGGTCGGCGAGGTCGATGTTGCCGACGATCCAGCAGCCGCCGTGGAACGCGACCAGTGCCGGGAGGTCGGCCTCGGCGTCGGGTCGGTAGATCCGGATCGGCAGCTCTGCCGTGGGCCCGGGGATAAAGCGGTTCTCCACGGCGGCGACCTGCTGCGGCGCGCCCATGTAGGGCACCCACGCATACTGACCCGCGCGGGACTCAGCAACCGGAGCCTTGTGCATCGGTCGTCCGCCGGCGCGCTCTCGCTCGTCCAGGACTGCCTGCGCCTGCGGGTTGGGAACGCGGTCGCTGCGGGTGCTCACTGGTAGAAGTTCCGCGGCCATCCGTGCTCCTCCAGAGCGGTGAGGAGCTCGGTCGGGAAGGGTTCGGCGTCGGAGTACGCGACGTTCATGTCCACCTCTCGCGCTGTGAGCATCCCCGGAATCACAGTGGACACCTCCGGCGAAGACAACGTGTAACGCATGGCGGCTTCGGCAAGCGTCGAGTAGTACGGCGCACACAGGTCTTTCAGCGCTTCCACGCGCCCCAAGGTCTCTCGGAACCGGTCACCGCGGAAGAGCCATGCGGGGACCGAGTCCTGCGGCCAGCTGGCGTACGTGCCTGCCGTCCAGTGGCCGATGAGCGACCCCGAGTCGAAGGGCACTCGGGCGATGAAGCCCGAGCCTCCCTGCGCCCCCGCCGGGAAGAGGAAGTGGCGGGGTCGCTGCTCGAACATGTTGAACACGACCTGCAGCGAGTCGACGAGCCCACAGCTGGCCAGGTCCACACCGTCCTCCGGCCGGTAGTCGCGGATCGAGACACCGATCCGGTCGATCTTCCCCTCCTGCCTCAGAGCCAGTAGTGCTTCGAGCCAGTCGAGCTGCGTAATCCCTTGAGGGAACCAGCCGTGCAGCTGGAAGAGGTCGATGCGGTCCACTCCGAGCCGCTTGAGGGAGTCGTCGACGTTCTTGCGGACGTACCACTCCGGATAGCGCCCCCGCATCTGCGGATCCCCTTCCGAAGCCGCCGGCCACTGCACCGGACGAACCTTGGTGGCGACGTACACCTTCTCGCCGTCCCAACGCCTCAGGGCCTCGCCGATGACCTCCTCGCTGTGGCCCTCGCCGTAGAACTCGGCCGTGTCGACGAAGTTCACGCCGCGCGAGAACGCATGGAGGAGCGTTGCGATGGAGGCCTCGTCGTCCACCGCACCCCACTCGCCCCCGAGCTGCCACCCGCCGAAGGCGATCTCACTGATGTCCCAGCCGGTGCGGCCCAGCTGCCGGTACTGCATGCCGTCTCGATCCCTTCGCGGGTGTATGTCGTCTGGATTGCGGGTGATCAGAGGTCAAGCACGAGCTGCGGGGTGCAGGAGCGAGAGACGCAGATCATCATGCAGGTGCCCGACTCCTGCTCTTCCTCGTCGAGGACCGAGTCGCGGTGGTCCGGTACTCCGTCGACAACCCTGATCTCGCACGTGCCGCACGTCCCCTCCTCACACGACGAGCGCACACCGACTCCTGCCTGCTCTACGGCAGCGAGGATCGACTGCTCCGGCGGGACCGTCACGGTGAGCCCGCTGCGCTGGAGGTGCACCTCGAAGGGCGTCTTGAGGACAGGTTCGGTGAGCGGCTTGGCAACGAATCGCTCCATGTGGAGCGACCGTTTGGGCCAGGACTCGCATGCTCGCTCCACTGCGTTGAGCAGGGGCTCCGGTCCACAGCAGTAGACCTTCGTGTCGGGCAGTGGCGTTCCCAGCATGCCCTGGAGGTCGAGCAGACCGGTTTCGTCCTGAGGCAGGATCGCCACCTTCTCGCCGTACGCCTCGAGCTCGTCGAGGAAGGCCATCGAGCTGCGGGCGCGCCCGCCGTAGACCAGCTGCCACGCTGCTCCCGCATCCTCGGCGGCCCGAATCATCGGCAAGATGGGCGTGATGCCGATGCCTCCAGCGACGAAGAAGTAGCGAGGGGACTCCACGAGCCCGAAGTTGTTACGGGGGCCGCGGACTCGCACCTCATCACCGACGGCGAGCTGGTCGTGCACGTACAGCGACCCCCCGCTGCCATTGACGTCACGCAGGATGCCGAGCCGCCATGTCTGGTGGTTGGAGGGATCGCCGGACAAGGAGTACTGGCGGGTTGCGACGTCCCGGATGATCAGGTCGACGTGCGCGCCTGCCTCCCAACGCGGCAGCGGTTCGTCGTCGAGTGGGCGAAGAGTGAGGGCTACGACCCCTTCCGACACCACCTTCTTGCCCGCGACCTTCATGGCGGTCTCGAGCTCGCGCGTGGCGAGGGCGACCCGCGTGCTCAGGTGCTGGACCTCCTCGAGGTGCGCCGTGGACGCGTGCGGCTTGGTGGTCCGCTCGACCTGTCCCAGCGGTACGAAACGGACAGGCAGGCTGGAGAAGCCGCGGACCATCTGCTTGACCCAGCGCTCTGGGTTGCCGACAACGCGGACCTCCACCCCATCCAGGACGGAGACGAGCTCCTCCACGACCACTTGCGCGACAAGCCGCGCCAAGGGGGCGCCCATGCAGGCGTGGATGCCCTCGCCGAAGCTCATGATCCTGTTCTCGGAGCCGATCGTGCGATGGATGTCGAAGCGGTCAGCGTGCTCGTAGATGGACTCGTCGCGGTTCGCGGATCCGAGCAGGACCATGACTCGAGAGTCGGCGGGGATGGTGACCCCTCCCATGGTCACGTCCGAGGTCGTCTGACGGCACAGGTTGGTGCCGGGAGTGTCGAAGCGAAGAGTCTCCTGGACGAACGCCTTCACCTTGGTGGGGTTGGCGCGCAGATACTCCTGCAGCGGGGGGAACTTGTCGAGGAGCGCCACGCAGTTCGTGACCAGCGCAGCCGGCGCATCAGTCGAGGCCGACAGGACCAGGTGCGCCAGGCCGGCCTGCTCCGCCGCGTCCAGGACTCCCCGCTCACCCGCCAACAGGATCTGGCTGATGACATCGAGGCCTGGCTCGGCCCCGGCATCCAGCTCTGCGCGACGCGCGGCCATCACCCCGTGAATGTGCTCTTCGGCTTCACGGTTCGAGACGGCGGCATCGTCGGGCAGGCCGAACTGACCCACCGTCCGCGCCATCGAACGCAGCAGGTGCTCCTGCCAGAAGACGCTCTCCCCCACCGGCGCGCCGAGGAACCTCAGCCCCGCGTCGAACACGATGGGCAACGCCACCTCGCCTGCGATGTCGCCACCGCCCCGACTTCGTAGCCCCACAAGAAGCTCGCTGGCCAGCTCTCGGATGTGCGGCTCGAGCGCCAGGATCCCCCGGCCGGCGAACGACGGCTGCACGACGTCTCGGATGACTGAGTGGTGCGGCTCGTCGAGGGCAATCAGGTTGCCGGGCCCGTAGGAGTCGTGCGTGCCATCCATGTCGTTGCCCAGCGCGTTGACGAAGTGCTGGTGGTCCGCCAGGCACTGCTTGACCTCCGCGTAGCGCGAGAGCACCCACAGGTCGCGTCGCGGGTTGTAGTACACCGGCGCCTGCTCGCGGAGCTGCGCGTAGACGTCGTACGGGTGGTCGTACGCCGCGTAGGACAGCGGGTCGTAGAACACACCTAGACCAACGGTCGGCCCGGCGGACGTCAAGGCAACTCCGCCATCAGCGGGCGGGACCACAGGCGACTGGGTGTCCGTCGACATCGGTGACTCGCTTCCTGGGCTACACCTCACTAGCACGTGCTAGTGATGGAGGTAACATGGTCAGTCCCAGACGGCGACTTTGTCAAGACATTTGGGCGCGTGGTCGTCCGGTACTCGAGCGCACGATCAGCGTGACGGGGCTGACGTCCTCGACCGGGCGTGCGTCAGGTTCGCTCACCCGTCGCAGGGCCGCATCCACCGCTCGCCGTCCCAACTCCACAGGGTCTTGCCGGACTGTCGTCAGGTCGACCGCGGACAGACCAGCGAAGCGGCTGTCGTCGAAGCCGGTCACCGATACCTCGTTCGGCACCGAGACACCGGCCCGGGCAAGGGTCAGCAGGACACCAACCGCTGCCTGGTCGTTGCCCATCACCACAGCCGTGGGCAAGGAGGACCTGGCCAACAGAAGCCGGCCGGCTGCCGAACCACACTCCTCCGTGTAGTTCCCGGCCAGCTCGATCACGTCTGGCTCCAGCGCAAGCTGCCGCACCGCACGCAGGTAGCCCGCGAGCCGGAGTGACCCGGACGGCAAGGAGGAGGCGTGAACGTAGGCGATGGCGGTGTGTCCGAGGTCGGCCAGGTGTTGAACACAGTGGGCGATCCCATCGTCCCCGGCCGAGCGCACCACGTCGTACGTGCGGTTGTGTCGGCCGGCCCCGACAGCCACCAGAGGGACGTTGGCCCGCCGGGCCAGGGCCCGCAGCTGAGCTTGGCCCAGGTCGGACCCGATGACGATCAGCGCGGCGCAGCGGTATCCGAGAAGCTCTCCGACTGCCTGCGTGCTGTCGCGGGTCGCCGTGGTGGCGCTCAGGACCACCTGGAAACCGCGCTCCAACGCGAAGGGATAGATCGCTTGAACGATGTCAGGCTCAGTCGAGTGCGCCGGAGCGAACACCACGCCCAGCTGCTTGCTGGAGTACTGTCTGAGCACTCGGGCGCCGACGTGCGGGTTGTACCCAAGCAGCTTCGCCGCCTCTTTGACGCGCCGGCGCGTTTCCGGGCTCGCGCCCGGCTTTTCTCGGAGCACCACGGAGACGAGTTGACGCGAGACCCCGAGGCTTTTCGCAACATCAGCCATCGTGACGTGATTCCCCCGACCGGCGCGACCTTCCTGCGATCCGGCTGCCCGGGGTTCTTCAGACAAGGACTCACTCCTCACGACGGGGGCGCCGCATCCGGACGCCCTGAGGTTAGCCGGACGGCCCGCGCATAGTGCTGTCGCGGCGCGGTCGAGAGGGACCAGGCGTCCGCCCCGTCCAGCGGAAAGCCCCGCGGCGGACGTGCGGACGCGCCGAGGCGGCCGTTGAGGGCATCCGGTGGCATTCGGTGGCATTCGGGGGCACGAAAAATGATTCACTCACGCCCCAGGTAACCGCAGGCCGGGGGAAACATCCCCTGACCTGCAGTTTTGTATGGGGCCGCCTGTCGGAATCGAACCGACGACCTAGTCATTACGAGTGATACTCGACCGGAGACGGCGTACGAGGCCTCCGGCCTGCGCAAATCCGGCGATGTCTCGCGCGTTCGGATCACTGTCGGTCACGTTCGGGCCTGGCGAGAGAGGTCCGATCACGAAGTTTGTGTTGAGTTTCTGTTGAGTAGCGAACCGCGGTTGGTGGTCGCTGAACCAGCTTGCGTGACAGCGGCCAGGCGCAGACCGACGTCAGACCGCGGTCCGCTCGACCGAAAGTGACATCAGATCGCGTAGGGCTCTCGCCAGCCGAGCGGCTACGGTCTCGGCCACGTCCCCTTGCTCCACGCCCGGGACCCAGCGGTCCACAGAATCCACAGTGTCGGGGTCAAGGGGAAGTCCCAGTGCGGCATAGCCGGAGGTGAGCATGTCGCGGACCGAGCCCGACGATTCGGCCATGACCACCGCCGAGAACAGGAACCCGTGGCGGAACAGGCGCTGTCCGGTACCGACCAGCTTGGCGCGCCCGGCCACGTTGACGCTCCACTCACCGTCGCAGTACTCACCAGGCACGGGTCCCACCCGCACGTCAGGCACACCCAGGTCACCCAGCGCCGCGGCGAGCGCCGCGCCGGCAACGGCGACTCTCTGCCGGAGATCCCGTCGCGGATCCGGGTGCCGGTTCCACAGGTGCACCACGACGGAGCCAGGGTCGTACGCCGCGAGGTGTCCACCAACGGGCCGAATGACCGGTTCGTACCCCGCGCTACGGCACTCCGCCACGGCACCGGAGTAGCCCGAAAGCAAGGCGTCGCGGCGGCTGAACGCGGCGGTCGGTGAGCAGCGCGAGAGCAGGATCACAGGGCCGGACACGTCCGCGGATCGGGCTGCCGCGAGCACACCGTCGAGGTCCGCCGAGCCAGCGACGAGACCGGGGCGGCGCAGCACGCTCACCTGGCCGTCACCAAAGGGCCAGCTCACCACAACGCCCTTCGTTCCTTCGCCTGGCGGTACAACCGACCGGCACGGTAGGACGAACGGACCAGGGGACCCGACAGGGCACCGGAGAAGCCGATCTGGTCGGCCTCGTCCTTGAGCTCGACGAACTCCTGGGGCTTGACCCAGCGCTCGACCGGGTGGTGACGCAGTGACGGGCGGAGGTACTGCGTGATGGTGATCAGCTCGCAGCCGGCGCCGTGCAGGTCGCGCAGCGCCTGGAGGATCTCCTCGAGGGTCTCGCCCATGCCCAGGATCAGGTTGGACTTGGTCACCAGGCCGAAGTCGCGGGCCTGGGTGATCACGTCGAGGGAGCGCTCGTAGCGGAACGCGGGACGGATCCGCTTGAAGATCCTCGGCAC
>NZ_JAOPXV010000082.1 GCF_025964975.1 Nocardioides sp. | reverse complement strand
TCGCGACAGCCGCCGCGGCCGGCATCGCGGCCTCCGTCACCACCCGAGCACTAAAACCCGTCGCCCTCCTCGCCAAGGCCGCAACCGACTGGAGTGAGCACGACCTGTCACGTCGCTTCGCCCTCGGCAGCCCGACCAACGAGATCACCGCGCTTGCCGCCACCCTCGACACACTTCTCGACAGGGTCACGGCCGCCATCCGCGCCGAGCAACGCCTGACCTCAGAGCTGGCCCACGAACTGCGCACACCACTGACCGTCGTGCAGGGCACTGCAGACCTCGCACTCATGCAGGACGAGCTGTCGCCCGCCATGCGCGAGACCCTCGAAGAGATCTCCGAGGCCAGTCGCCGCATGAGCACCACGATCACCACGCTCCTGGACGTCGCACGCAGCGAGGCCTCGCTGATGGACGCCGCCTCCTGCTCGATCGCCGACGTGGTGCGAGACGTGCTTGCATCGCTGCCTCAGGATGCACTCACGGTGCGCGTTGACCTGGTCGATCAGCGGGTCGCCGCCCCCGAGACGATCATGATGAGGGCCTTGACGCCGGTCGTGGCGAACGCGATTCGCTTCGCCCACGGCCAGGTCGTAATCACCAGCGTCGCTGGCACCATTGGCGCACTGGACGTGGTGGTCGAGGACGACGGCCCCGGGGTGGACGGTGACACGGAAAGGATCTTTGAGGCAGGCCTCACTACAAGCGGCGGCTCGGGCGCGGGCCTGGGGCTGACCATCGCCCGCCGGATGGCCCGCAGCGTCGGAGGCGACCTCGAGGTCGCCCAAGCTCACACGCCCACGCGGATGGTGCTTCGCGTCCCCCTGGCCTGACTCCACTCCGACCGGAGCAGTCAGGTTCATGGCATACACCGGTCCACTGTTGCTTCAGTAGCGTCCCGCCGCCCCCGGCGCACCATCTCCCGCACATCGATCGCCGTGCTTCGGGTTCCCCGTCCGGGGCACGGCTCACTGCCGCGACGGAAGGATTGGCCAGTCAGGTGGCTGGCAGGGACTACGGATCACGCTGACGTCGTGAGGACGACACTGGACCGTCCCATCGCTCGGGGGTCAGTGACCGCGGCGACCTCTTCGCCTGCGCACTCCCCGCGCGGCCGATGGCCCAATTCCTGGGTGGGACTGGTCGCACTGCTCACGCTGACTGTCCGGATGCCGTTTGCGATCGACCCGCTGAGCTCTGACGAGGGAGGTCTCCTACTGGTGGCGTCGCAATGGAGACCAGGCACCTCGCTCTACGGCAACTACTGGGTTGATCGCCCGCCCCTACTGCTCGACTTCTTCTCCTTGGCCAACACGCTGGGCGGCACCATCGCCCTGCGGATGCTCGGCGCGTGTCTGGTTGCGTTCTCGGTGGTCCTGGCCGGCCGCATCGGCGCAACCGCAGTGCCACGAACGCACGTGCTCAGGTGGACTCCAGTCCTGACGGCCGGAACAGCGGCGGTCTTCCTGGTCAACCCTCTGTTCGGCGCCCTGGAGGTTGACGGCGAACTCGTTGCAGTCGCGCTGGTACTGCTCAGCGCTGAGCGCATGCTGCGTGCGAGTTCGGCGGGCGGAGCCATATCCACGAGGTGGCTGTACTTCACGGCGGGGGCAGCGGCCGCTGCCGCCGTACTCGTCAAGCAGAACGAGGTGGACGCCCTGGTGCTGATGGCGGTGCTCTCGGTAGGAACGGTTCGACATCGAGGAGGGGCTTCCGCCGCCCGTGCGGTGGCCACCTTCTTCGCGGGTGCTGTGACGTGCGTGGGTGTGGTGCTGGCCCACGCCCTGACCCGGGGGACGACCCTGCCGGGGCTCTGGGAGGCGGTCGTGACGTTTCGACTCGATGCGTCGGCGGTCATCAGCTCTTCCGCCAGCTCGGCGACCTCGGCGCGGCTCAGGAGCGTCCTGGTCTGCCTTGTGGTCAGTGGCGCCCCCGCCATTGTCGTGCTGCTCGCTCGGCGTCTGCGCGCCCGAGTGGCGCCCCCCGCCGTGAACCTACGACCAGCCGCCATTGCTCTGCTGGCCTGGGAGTCCGTCTCGATGCTCGCCGGCGGCAGCTACTGGTTGCACTACCTGCTCGTCTTGGTGCCCGGTCTCGTTTTCGCCGTGGCCGTCATTTGTGCCGGCAGCGGCAACGCGGACGAAGTGCCAGCGGCGCGTTCGTCACGAACGGTGCCAGCCTCGCTGCTCGCCGTGCTGACCTACGCCGCCGTGGCGAGTCTCGCGGCGATTAGCGTCGTCGGCTTCCGAACCGACTCGACAAGTGGAGGCGACGCCATCGGCGCGTGGCTCGCGACTCACAAGCAACCCGGCGACACCGCCGTCGTCGCGTACGGGCACGCCAACATCCTGCAGGACAGCGGGCTGAGCAGCCCCTACCCGGAGCTCTGGAGTTTGCCGATCAAGGTGCGCGATCCACAGCTGCTTGATCTGACACGAGTCCTAGCGGGCAGGTCACGCCCCGACTGGGTCGTGACCACCGGCGCGAGCCTCGATGCTTGGGGAATCGACTCATCCAGTGCAACCGTAGAACTCCGGGACCACTACAGGGACGTGGCGATAGTCGGCGACAGCCACATCTACCACCGATTGCCCCAGCCCTCGGTCGCCGCGCACCATCAACACAAACGCAGCCATCGCGGATCGGTGGTCGTAGTCAGGTCATTGTCAGGTTGGAGACCCGATCCTGAACCACATGACCAACACACTCCCGACCACGGGCCGAAAGATGCTGAACAAGGTCCCGGAAGTAACGGTGTTCTTCTGGGTGATCAAGATCCTGTGTACGACGGTCGGTGAGAGCTTCGCCGACTACATCAACGAAACCCTGGGATTCGGGCTCACCAACACGACGATCTTGTTCACGGTTGCTCTGGTCGCGACATTGATCGTGCAGTTCCGCCTGCGCAACTACGTGCCGGGCGCCTATTGGCTAGCCGTTGTGCTGATCAGCGTGGTCGGCACCTTGCTGACCGACAACCTCACCGACGCACGCGGTGTCCCGCTGGCCGTCAGCTCAGTCGTTTTCGCCGTGGTGCTCGCTACAGTCTTCGCCACCTGGTACGCACGCGAGGGCACCCTGTCGATCCACTCGATCAACACCACGCCTCGCGAGGTCTGGTACTGGCTCGTGGTCCTGGTGACGTTCGCTCTCGGCACTGCCCTGGGAGACTGGACTCTCGAGCTCACCGGCTGGTCCCCGGGCCTCGCCATTCTGCTGCCGGCCGGCCTGATCGCACTCGTCGCCCTGGGCTGGCGGGTGGGCGTCGACGCGGTGCTGTCGTTCTGGATGGCCTACATCCTCACTCGTCCGCTGGGCGCCAACATCGGCGACTTCCTGGCCCTCGACAAGAGTGAGGGCGGACTCGCCCTCGGCACCATGGTGACCAGTGTGATCTTCCTGGGAGCGATCCTTGCCACCGTCGTCTACCTGAGCGTGACCGGCGTGGACCGCACGGAGAGTCGACAAGAGGAGCTGGGCACTGCCTGAGCCCAGGACTGCGGTCTCTGGCATCCACAGCGGGCTTGGACATACAGGATCATGGAGTAGTGCTGGGCCCTGTCATGGACGCTGCTTCGTCTGCCTGGCGTCCAAGGGGATGGTGAGGGAGAAGACCGTCCTCGCCCCCCTCCTTGCGACAGTGACGTCTCCTCCGTGCGCGAGGGCGATCTGGCGGGCGATCGGCAGGCCTAGACCCGATCCGCCGCTGTCCCTGGCCCGCGAGCCGTCCAGCCTCGCGAACCGTTCGAAGATGACGTCCTGGTCAGCGCTCGCAATGCCGTCACCGTCGTCGATGACATCGATGGTGGCGACTCCCCCGGGGGCGGCCAGGTGCACCTCGACGCTGCCCTGCGCGTGTCGCGCCGCGTTGTCGGTCAGGTTGCGCAGTGCCCGCGCCAGGTGGTCCGGGTCGCCCAGGGCACGTACGGGTGGCGCGGCAACCACGACGTCAAGCCCACCGATCCGGCGCAGCCGGGTGGCCTCCGCCCTGACGAGGTCATCCAGGTCGACGTCGCGCATCCGTAGCGTCAGCCCGCGCTCGTCGGAACGGGCCAGGAGCAACAGGTCCGCGACCAGTCGATCAACGCGATCCAGCTCGGAGAGGACCTCCGCGGAGAGATCCGGCCACGAGGTCGTGTCCGGGTGGAGGGCGTGGATCTCATGGGCCGCGCGGATCGCGGCGAGCGGGCTCCGCAGCTCGTGCGAAGCATCACCGACGAACTGGCGCTGGGCGTCCGCGCTGGCCTCGAGCCGGCCCAGCATCGAGTTCATCGTCTGGGCAAGACGGGCGATCTCATCGCCACCCACCGGAACTGGAACGCGCGCGGACAGTGCCGACGTGCCATCGATGGACGCCACCCTGCGCCGCATCGCCTCGACGGGAGCCAGCGCTCGCCCGGTCAACCAGTAAGAGGTGAGCCCCACCAGTATCAACACCAACGGGTAGCCGATGAGCAGAAGGTCCCGCACCACCACCGTCGACTCCTGGACGGTCTCGAGGCTTTGTGCCGCGAGCACCACCAAGGGCCCGTCAGGGCTCTCGATCCCCCGAGCCACCACGACGAAGTACTCACCCTCACCGATCGGCAACCGGCTGGTGGCCACCTCGACCTCGCCCGGGGGTGGAGCCAGGCCGACCACCGGCGCCTCACCGTCGACCGAGGGGCTCGCCGCTACCACCGAGCGGTCGCCGGCGACGACCTGGATCAGGGACTGGTCCCCTCCCCCGGCGGCGAGATCAACGGCCGCGCCCTCCCGCATGGCCTGATCGGCCGCATCGCTCGCCTGCTGTCGCGCGACGTCGGTCAGCGACGCCACGAGCTCATGGCGCTGGAGGACGATGAAGGCGCCCGAGGCGGCGCCGAGCACCAGGGCGACCAGCAGGGTGGCGGCCAGCGACGCCCGCAGGCGCACACCACCGCGTCGCAGAGGATCCGCGAACCTACCCACCGTTGCCCTCGAGCCGATAGCCGGCGCCGCGGACCGTCTCAATGGCCTTGCGGGCGAACGGGTAGTCGATCTTGCGCCGCAGGTAGCCCACATAGACCTCGACGACATTGTCGTCTCCGTCGTAGTTGAGGTCCCACACGCTCTCCAGGATCTCCGCCTTCGACACCACGTCCCCGCGGTGCCTCATCAGGTAGTGGAGCAAGCCGAACTCGCGGGGCGTCAACGTAATCTCCGCACCAGCCCGGGCCACGACCCGGCTGCGCGGATCCAACGTGAGATCTCCAGCGGCCAGAAGAGCCGGTCGCTCGGGAGCGCCACGACGGACCAACGCCCGCAGCCGCGCGACCAAGACGACGAACGAGAACGGCTTGGTCAGGTAGTCGTCCGCACCCAGGTCGAACGCGTCGACCTGGTCGTACTCGCCATCCTTGGCCGTCAGCATGAGGACCGGCGTCCATACATCCGCGGCACGCAGCTGTCGGCACACCTCGTAGCCATTCAGGCGGGGCAACATGATGTCGAGCATGATCACGTCGTAGCCACCCGTCTGAGCGGCTTCCAGACCCGCGACGCCATCTGAGGCGAGATCGACGAGAAAGCCTTCGGCCACCAGCCCGCGCCGAACCGTCTCGGCCAGCCTGACCTCGTCCTCCACCATCAGCACCCGCACGTAGCTATCTCCCTCCAGGGGTCCCGGGACATGATGCTCTGCCCCGGCTGTGACAACGCTGTGAGCGCGGCAAACGGGACCTACGGCCGTGCGGGAGTCGCTCTCAGCGACACTCAGCGTCCTCACAGCCCCCTTGACGCAGGCTGGGGGTATCAGGCCGCACCTCGCGGCCGACGAAGGGAGAAACCATGAGAAACCTCAAACGCAATGCTGCCTTGATCGCTTCGACGGCGGTCATCGCCAGCGTGGGCGTCGGCGGAGTCATGGCTGCCCAGGCCAACTCGTCCTCTGCAGGCGATTCCACCGACAAGTCATCGCAAACCGACATCGAGGAAAACTCGGACGGAGCCGATGAGGGTCCCGACGCTAACCCGAACGAGCCCGGCCACCAGGACGCCGACGAGTCCGGAGAAGCCGACAGCACCGACGAGGCCGACGAGGCCGACGAAACCTCGGACGGACCCGACCAGGGTCCCGACGCCAACCCCAACGAGCCTGGCCACCAAGACGCCGACGAGTCCGGCGAGGGTCAGTAGCCCAGCACTCAGCAGTGCACACCACGGCGGATCGGACTCACCGGTCCGCCGCGGTACCGGACGGCCCCGGGCCATGCTCGGTTGCGGCGCTGCGCCCTCTTTCAGTCCAGCCACGGTCCCATGCCATCGAGGAGGACCCCGCCCATTCGTCCAGTCCCGACTCTGAAGACTCCCCAGCACAAGTCGACGCGCCCGGTGCCTAGGGGTGACGCGTTGGAGCCCTCGTGGCGAGTGTTGACGAAGTCGCCGGATCTGCCGTGCCTGAGGGTGAGCAAGCATCAGACCGGGGAAGGGCCGTGGCTTCGGGGTACCAGAGGCGTTCGCGCTGACCAAGCCCAGGGCTTGGGCACCGCTCCGTCGACCTGGCGACCCTGACCGAACGACCACTGGGCGCCCTGTAGGCCGGACTCAGCGCCGTGTTGAGAGATTCGGCAGCTCGAGGGAGACCTCCGGACCTGTGATCTTGGCGCTCCCGCCGTGGGCCTCGGCGACGGCCTGAACGAGAGCCAGCCCGAGGCCAGTCCCGCGGGTGGTTCGGCTGGTGTCAGCGCGGGCAAATCGAATGAAAGCCCGGTCGACGAAATCGTCGGGGAACCCGTGGCCTTCGTCGCTGACGGCGAACTGCGTCCCGAGGGGGGTTTCGGTGGCGGTGATTCGGATAGTGCCTTCGCCGTATCGGAGCGCGTTCGAGACGAGGTTGGAGAGGGCCAGATCGAGCCAGTGTTGGTTTGCGGCGATGGTCAGGCCACGTGGGGCGGACGTTTCCAGGCGCCGGCCTTCCGCAGCAGCTTGCGCGGCGAAGCGGCTGGTGATCTCGTCGAGAACCAGATCAACGTCGAGAAGGTCGTATGGGGGTGCACTAGCAGCGCGGAGCTCTTCGAGGTCGAGCAGGGCGTTGGAAAGCGTGATGAGTAGCTCGACCTGGCTGCGCAGGGACTTGAGCGCCGTCGTGCTCTCGGCGTCGCCGCGGGGCCGGAGCAGGGCCACCTCGAGTTCGGTGCGCATCAGCGCGAGCGGTGATCGCAGTTCGTGGGCGGCGTCGGCGAGGAACTGTCGTTCGCGCTCGTTGGCCCGTCTGATGCGTTCGAGAAGCGCGTTGAAGGTGTGCCCCAGGCGAGTGACCTCGTCATCCTTGCGGGCGGCGACCGGGAGGACCTCGGCGCCGTCGGCGTTCTCAGCAGCGAGTCGGTAACTCTCGACCGGGTTGAGAGCCGCACGGGCGGTCGCGTAGCCGACTAAGGAGGCGGCGATCAAGGTGGCGAGGTCTGCGATGGCGAGCTGTAGGAGGAGCTCTCGGAGTGCCTCGTCGTGCTTGTTCTTACTGATGGCTGATGCGACCACGACTTTCCCCTCCGGGGAATCGACCTGCGCGACGACAACCTTGAAGGGGTGGCCGCTGGAGGGGAGGAGGTTGCCGACGTCGTTGCGAACCTCCGCGCCGGTTGCTGCCCGCGCGATGGTGTCCTGGTCGGCAAGGCGACTCCTGGCGTTGCCGGCGATGACGCGTCCTTGCGGGTCGTAGATCTGGTAACTCTGCCCGGGCGTTTCGGTCGGCGGTGTCGCCCCGGCGGCGACGGCATTCTGGACCACTCGTTGGTAGGCGGTCAGGTCTTGGTCGAGTTGCCGGTCGAGGGCATACCCGACGCGCCAGAACACGAACGCGCCGGCGACCAGGAGCACGGCGGACATGGTGGCGGCGACGGCCAGGACCAAGCGGGTGACGATCGGTCCGTCACCGATCAGGCGGCGCCACAATGTCATCCTGGAGTCATTTCTTGGTTGTCCCTAGTCGGTATCCGACGCCTCGCAGCGTGCGGATCATGACCAGATCGGACGCTCCGAGCTGGTTGCGGAGCCGGGACATGTGCACGTCGAGGGCGTTGCTGCGGATGTCGACCTCGCCGTCCCAGACGTCGTCGTAGAGCCGTGCTCGACTCACGACGTGGCCGCGGCTCTCCATCAGCGAGGTAAGCATCGCGAACTCGCGGCGAGACAGGGTGACTTCGGTGCCGGCGACCCAGACACGTTGTTCGAGCGGATCAAGGATGATGTCGCCGACGACGAGTCGATGACCTGCCTCGGGATCGAGGCGGCGTCGGATGGCGCGCAGGCGTGCGTGCAGCTCCTCGAGGGCGAACGGTTTGACAAGGTAGTCGTCCGCACCGGCCTCGAGACCGGCGACCCGTTCAACGATTGCGCCGCGGGCGGTCAGCATCAGGATGGGGACGTCGTTGCCTTCGCGCCGCAGCTGCTGGCACACCTCGATGCCACTCAGTCCGGGCAGCATCAGATCAAGTACTACCGCGTCGACGTCGGTCCCGCGCGCCGCAGCCAGCCCGCTGGGCCCGTCGAAGCATCCGAAGGAGGTCACCTGCTGTTCGCCGAGGTAGCTCGCGATGAGCTCGACCATCCGATGTTCGTCGTCGACAACCACCACGTGCATGCGGCCAGCGTAGGTCTGCGACATCGTCTCGGCTGGGAGGAAGCAGGTCTACGGGCGCTGCACCGGCAAGGACACGGGAGAGGTTGGTCCGACGCCGGTCTTGGACTGCAGCTCGAGCGACACCTGATTCTCACTCTCACCCACCGGTTCGGGCAGGATCAGCGTGCCGGTGGACTGCTCTTGCAGGTCGTACGGCAACGAGCCCAGTTCGCGTCCTCCCGCTCTCGCGGTAAGCGTGCCGGCGCACCCGTCGCTGCCGGCTCCGCAGCTGACCTGCAACCCAACTCGACCTTGGTCGTCGGGCGCGAGCGACGTGCTGGTGACGGTGAGCAGCGAAGGGAAGGTCACGGCGGTAGGGGTGTTGTTGCCGTTGGGGTCGAAGCAGCCGTCGAACTCGAATAGCGGGTTGGGAACATCACGGCCGCGGAGGTCAGTCATGGTGAGGAAGCCGATGATCTTGCTGGGTCCGGTGGCGGTGTAGCAGTCGTTGCTGTGCACGTTGAGCTCGAACTTGCCGTAGCCCTCGGG
>NZ_JAOPXV010000080.1 GCF_025964975.1 Nocardioides sp. | reverse complement strand
GCGGACGCGTCGATCTCTGACCCCTCGATCTGCCAGAGGCGTAATGGCTCGAGAGGGTGCTGAATGAGAGTGGGACGGGCGATGGCGTGGTGGCGATCGGATGGGAACATGGGGGCTTGGCGCGGTCGTGAGGCAGGCAGCTGTTGGAGGCGGGGAAAGGTGGATCAGGCATGGCGACGGAGCGTCCAGACTGGCGATCAGAGCGACGGGCTGGGTCGAGGTGACCACGCTCGCTGACGCCGTACTCCCGCTGATCCGCACCCGCTCGGACGTCTATCGATGGAGCGCGGCCAACGCTCACGGGCAGCAGATGCATGAGGCTGTCGACATCCTCGAAGCCGCGATCCCGACGACTCCGCCGAGTGAGGTCTACTCGGTGACCCACAAGTCACTCGCCTCCGCGATCAAGGTGATCGCCCGAGCCGACGACTCCAGCGGCATCATCGGCGACGCCTGTCGTCGGCTGCTGGAGCTCCATCCGAAGGCGGCTGCAGCCGCGGCAACGCCGGTCAGCAAATTGATCGACTGGATGATGAAGTTCCAGTTCGACGATGACGAGGTCGACTACTTCGAGCTGGATCCGGTGGCGTACGCACCTGCTCTTGGCGAGGTCGGCATGGCGGCGTACCGAAAGCGCTTGTCGGAGGTCGAGGCGCGCCTTGGCCCCCGGCCTTCGGAGGACGATCGTTGGACGTCGGGCCACTCGCATGAGTGGTTCACCCTCGACTGGAACGCGAAGCGGCTCGCGGTCCTCGATCATGACATCGAGGCGATCATCCGGACCCACGCCAAGGACCGAAAGGTCGCGGCCTGGCTGGAGGACACCGCCGAGGCCTTCGACGAGATCGGTGAGATCGACCTAGCGATCGACTGGGCGAAGCAGGCCGTCGACTTCGGGCTCGGTCACCAGACGCTCAAGGCGGCGGACTACTGGTGCAAGCTGCTCGAGGAGCACCGGCCGACGGAGGTGCTGGAGGCTCGAGTCTTCGTCTTCAGGCGGTGGCCCTCGTCGACGTCAGCGGCGCGGCTGCACAAGGCGGCCGGCAAGGCTTGGCCCAACTTCCGCGACGAAGCGGTCGCCACACTCGCGACAAGCCCGAGCGACGCAGTGCTCTTCGCGCTGCTCACCTTGCAGGAGCCCCAGTTCGCGTGGAACCTCGCGCACTCGCTTGTTCTTGAAAGCGACCACACGTGGAGCGAACTGGCGAAGGGGTACGAGAAGGTCGACCCGATCGCCGTGCTGCCAATCCATCAGCGTCTCGTCGAGAACGAGCTCGTCGAGGCCGGCGCCCAGCACTACCGGCTCGCCGCTCGGCGGCTGGCGAAGATGCGCAAGCTCGCCGCGGGATCCGAGCATGCCGTTGAGGTCGATGAGTTGATCGCCGACCTGCGGGAGACCCACCGTCGCCGTCCGCGGCTGCAGCAGGAGTTCGACCGCGCTGGCCTGCCGCGCGAGGAGCAACTCTAGGAGCCCAGGCCCTCGAGAAGGTCTTGTGCGAGGAGTGCCACGCTCTCGGCCACAGCGGTTGGGTCACCGACCAGCTCCTCCGCGGCACCGGCCATCAGGGAACCACGGGCACCCGCGCCCGTCGCGAAGAGATCGCGGAGTTGGTCGAGCGCGTCACGGGTCACCTCGGCGCTCACGGCTTCGCCCAGGAGGCGCTTAATCACGTCAACAAACACCGGTGTCTCCACGGCCCGCAACAGACGGTAGACGTCGTGCGCATCCTTATTGTCGCTCCGCGACGGGCTGTCGATCCGGTCGTGGATCTTGTGCATCTTCGCCACCAAGAGCGCGGCCGGGCCAGCCACAGCGATCGCGAACTCCCGGGAGTCCTTCGAAACGTCGGTCGCGCGAATCACCATCTTGGAGTTGTCCACCGGAGCCGCCTCGATTCCGCGCGTCCTCCGCATCGACCTCGGGTCGTGCGGCGGCACGCGAACTCCACGACGCCCTGCTCCGGCGACCGCGTCGGGCACCATCAGGTCGACCGGCACGCCCCGCGGCGAGATCCAGGACCCGATGGCGCTGCTACGCGGGTCCGGCGTGAACCCCGCCGTACGCATCGCTTCCTCGATGAGTGGGTCGGAACTCAGCAGGTCTGGATCGATGGCGACGTCGCCGTCGGTGGTGAACTCGGCGAGCGCAATCTCCGTGGTTCAGCGCGTCGAGTAGCCCCGTCCGCGCCATCGATACTTCGTCAGTCACGGCGCCAGGCCTCCTCGTTGGTCTTCATCCACTCGATCAGGTACTCGCCTTCAGCGGGTTCACGACCAGGCCCATTCAGCAAGTCCGCGGCCACCTGCGCCACCGCGGCCACGGGATAGCCCTCCTTGGAACGGATCGTGTTGGTGAACGGCACCTCACCAACTGTCTTGGGCTCCAACAGGATCACGTTAGGGGCAGCCGCGTTCGGCCGCAGTCCCCATTGCTCGGATGCTTCCTGGATCGACGAGACGTAGACGTAGGCAGCCTTGGCGGGCGCGTAGGTCGCCCACTCCTTCGCAGCCGTGGAGCCGGTCACTGCGACCGGGAATTCCGGTTCCTTAGTGAGCCTTCCGAGGAAGTGGTCGACACCGCGAGGCTCGATGAAGGCCATCACCCGAGTCGTGGTCTGGAAGGAAGCGTCGGCACTCCAAGCGCGAAGCAGCCGCTCCCAGTCGGTGACCCGGTAACGCTTGTCCTCCTTTTCGACGAGGTCCTCGCGCTCCAAGTACTCCAGCACCCGGTATGCGGCCCCGCTAGATGATCCAGAAGCGGCCATGAGCTCGCGCACCGTCCAGTCGCGGCCGTAGTCCAGGAGTGCACGAGCAACCCGAGCCGCAGGCTCTCCCTTCAGCGTTCCGCGAGGTCGACCCATGCGCCACGGATCGCGGTCTTCCCCGCGCTCCGAGATGAACACGGCGGGAGATTCGATAACGATGCGGACGTTCCCGGTGGCGTCCACGTAGGAGAGCCCTTGCTCCGCGAGTGCCTCTCGTACCGATGCGGAGAGGTACCGCGTCGCGACGACCGGGACATGGGCGGGGCTTGTCGCCAGCCTCCGAGATTGCTCGACGATCCGACCAACGTCCCGGCGTTCCAGGACCTGCTTGAACTCGACCACCAGCCGGGCGGCGCGTCCGTCCGGACTCTCGAGGTTGATCACCAAGCCGGGGCGCTGCGATCCTGCCCCTGCCTCACGAGTCTCGGCAGCCTTCCAGCTCAACGGCAGGCGGTCACGCACCGAGGCGGCGACGATTCGCTCTACTTCGGCGGCCGTGGGCGCATTACTGGTCGCCATGACGCCTCCGTTCAGGTATCGAGCCTATTCCGCTGGCGGCGGAATTCGGGACTTACCTGAACAGGGTAACAGGACGTTCGGGAAACCATCCAGTCCCGCCGTCAGCGGACAGCGGCTATTTCCCGAACACCAGCCAACCATTCAGGAAGACTCGAAAGCGACGAGCGCCGAAGTTGCTTACGGGAGACCACTGCGTCCCGATTCTGGAGAACACCGGAGTAGCCGACCTCGTCGTGCGTCACGGGTAGCCATGCGCGGTGCCGTTCAGCGACCCACTCCGCACCGCCGTACTGAGCGATCCCCCAGTCGACGCCATCCGGTATGCACACGACGATGAGCTCGGCATGTGGCCCGCTGGCCGCCAAGCCCAGGGTCTCAACAACTTCGACGAGCCGCCGGTCGTCTCGAGCGAGCGCCTCCTCGCCGATCACCTGGTAATTCCGCAGGAAAGCGTTGGCGTCCTCGACCGTAAGCCCGAGCGCAGCAGCAGCCCCCCGGGACAGGGCGAAGCCACCCGGCTTCGCGTTCACAACGATCTTTTGCACAGCACTCTCTCTTCCGTCGGCGTGCCAGTCTTTGACGTTACGGATGAGGTCCGACAGCGGCCAACCGATTTACTCATCGTTATCTCGGGCGAACTCCGCATCAAGCAACTCCGCGGTCAGCGGGTTCACCTGCTCGCTGCGCCGGATGTAGTGCTCGATCATCACCCTGGGATCGGTGTGTCCGAGTAGCTCAGACGCAAGGTTCAGGCTGGCCTGCTCGTTGAGCACGGTCGCGACGGTGCGGCGGAACATGTGCGGGGTGACGCCCTCGACGCCGGCGTCGCCGAGCACCTTGCGCAGCTGGCGACGCACGTTCGCCGTGGTGAGCGGCGTCCCCTCACGACTCCGGAAAACCAAGGCATCCAGTGAATGGTCGGCCATGATCGCTAGCCGCCGGCGGAGCGCCTCGGCGGTGAAGGACGGCAGCGCGATCACCCGGTTGGAGCGGTCGGTCGTCGGGTGCCCCTGGCGGTAGGTCCCGACGCCGCGCTCGGAGATCACGGTGCCGCAGATCCGCAGCGTGGCCGGCGTCGTCGTCAGGTCGAGGTCGCGTCGGCGGATGGCCAGGACCTCACCGATCCGTGCCGAGGTGCCGAGCATGACCTCGACGATCTGGCCGCGCTGCCCGTCCGGGTTCGGACCTGAGGCGCCCGCAGACTGCTCCCAGGCCCGGATCACGGCCCGGATCGCATTGACTTCGGTCGCGGTCAGCGCCGTCGGGGTCCGCTTCGGTTTGTGGAGCCGGGAGACGTTGTCGATCGGATTGCGCACCAATACCTCGTGCCTGACCGCCAGCGCGAACGACTGCCGCAGCACCGTCCTTGGCCGCTTGGCCGACGAATACGACCCGCTGCCGAGTTGCTTGAGCAACGCGTCGCAGCGCGCGACGCCGATCTCGCGCAGGGGTGAAGCCCTTGAACGCGGGCAGCACCAGCCAATTGAGGTCGCGCTCGTAGTTGAACCGCGTCGCCGGCGCGCTCCGGGCTTCCAGGTCGAGGTCGGCCAGCCAGTAGTCGACCAGCGCAGTGAACGGACTGTCGGCGTCAGCGTCGTGTCGACGGGTTGGAAGGCGTTGCGCTCTGCGAGCTTCCTCTTCAACGCCACCTCGGCCGCCGGCCGCGACGACGCGGTCGCCTGGATCAACCGGGTCTGCCCGTCCCAGTCGCGATAGCGAGCCCGGGCTTCGACCCGAGTCTTGCCCCGGACGATGAAGGAGATCGAGCCACTGGTGCCGATCGGGATGCGTGGCCTACTCATGAGGGCCATCCTCGTGTCGCTGCTCCAGCCACTCGCTGTTAGGTCACCCCCCTCGCGTGCACTGTGACTCAGGAAAGGGGCTTGCATCGCTCGACCGGTCGACCGGCATCAGCGGGTGTGTCCACCTATCTAGCAGGAGGCGGGTGACCGAGCCGTTCTCCGGGATTGGACCCCCGGCAGCCTCGACGATGACGTTGCCGTGGGTGACCAGGACGACAGGCTCGCGGATGTCGCCCAGCGCGGTGACCCGGGTCGCCCAACGCTGCCGTACGTCGACGAGGGACTCGCCGCCCGGCACCCGTTCGTGGTCGGGCAGGGACCGCGTGGCCAGGATGGCTTGGGCACTGTTGCGCCCTTGCCATGTCCCGTAGTGACGCTCGCGCAGCAGCGGATCCGTCGCCGGCTTGAGCCGCAGTGTCCTGCCAATGATCGCTGCGGTCTGCCGCGCCCGGACGAGGTCCGAGGTCAGCAACCGGGCCGCCCCGAGGGCGAGCAATCGGGCCCCAACCTCGCTAGCCTGGCGGCGACCACGATCGGTGAGCACCGGAGAGGCGGTCTGGCCCGGTATGCGTCCGGCCACATTCCAGGTCGACTCCCCGTGCCGGACCAGCAACAGTTCCATCACGGCGCCGTTCGGCCTATCCCTCGGCGCAGTTTCAGCCCACTGATCAGCATGGCGCAGGCCAGCGTGGCACCGACCCCTTCACCGGCCCGCAGCCGCAGGTCCAGCAACGGCTCGAGCCCGAGGTACTCCAGGACCGTGGCGTGCGCGCGCTCGCGGCTGCGCTGGCCCGCGACGAGGTACGCCGCAGCACCGGGCTCGATACGAACTGCGGCCAGGGCTGCGACACTCGTGGCCAGGCCGTCGAGCACGCTGACCGCTCCGGTGGCCGCGGCGCCCAGCACAGCCCCGGCGAGGACACAGAACTCGGGCCCGCCCACGCAGGCGAGCGCTTCCTCGGGAAGCAGTTGGCCCGGACCTCGAGCTGCGTGCACCCTCGCCAGTGCGGCCTCCACGACCTCGGTCTTGCGTCGCACCATGGCGGTGTCCGCACCGGCTCCGAGCCCCACCACGTCGGAGGCGGGCAGGTCCAGCAGCACCGCCGCGAGCGTGGCGGCCACGGTGGTGTTGCCGATGCCGACCTCCCCCAGTGCCTGGAGGACATGGTGGCTGCCGACGGCCGCGCCGAGGCCACGCCCGCGCTCGATCAGGTCAGAGACCTGATCGGCAGACAGTGCGTCGGAGGTGACGAGATCACCGGTCGCCGTACCGGCGTCAACCACCTCGAAGTCGAGGCCGGCGGCTGCTGCTGCGACCGCACCAGCGGACTCGCCGACCCTGCTGGCCGCAAGTACGTCTTCGGTGACGGAGTCGCGGTAGGCGGAGACGCCGTGGCTGGTTATTGGGTGCCGGCCCGCAACAAGCAGCAGCTGGCCGGTCGGTGCGCTCTCGCGACGTCCCTGCATCGCGGCCTCGACCCGGTCGACGTAGCGGTCCAGCAGGCCGAGGGATCCCGGCGGCGAGAGCAGTACGTCGGCCTGGTCCCGCGCTCCCACTATGGCGTCGTTCTGCGGGGCCCGCAGGTGCGAGGGCGGTGCCGGCGTGGTTACGCTCCACCGCTCGGCGAAGATCACGTCCTCGACCGGCTGACGCCGCGACCAGCCTGCCCGCTCCAGTCCCGGGGCCGGCGGCCGCTCGTCGGGCCACCCCAGGCAGAGCCAGCCCAGCGTGACGACTCCGTCTGGGACCCCGACCAGACCCTCGAGGTCCTGCTGCTCGAACAGGGTGACCCAGCCGACGCCCAGGCCCTCGGCGCGCGCGGCCAGCCAGCGGTTCTGGATGGCGCATGCGCACGACCACATGTCGGCGTGGGGGAAGGTCGCCCGGCCGAGCACCCCCGCAGCCGCCGTACGCCGGTCGCAGGCGACGACCACGCCGAGCGGAGCCTCGCGGATGCC
>NZ_JAOPXV010000176.1 GCF_025964975.1 Nocardioides sp. | reverse complement strand
CCTCGTCAAGGACCGTCTCGACCAGGAGCTCGTCGGCAACGTGTCGCTGCGCATCCTCCCGACCGAGCGTCCCGACGCCTGGGAGGTGCAGGGCCGCGGCGAGCTGGCCCTCGCCATCCTGGTCGAGCAGATGCGTCGCGAGGGCTTCGAGCTCACCGTCGGCAAGCCGCAGGTGGTCACCAAGATGGTCGATGGCAAGGTCCACGAGCCGTTCGAGCGCCTCACCATCGACGCCCCGGAGGAATACCTCGGCACGATCACCGAGCTCCTCGCAGCCCGCAAGGGTCGCATGGAGTCGATGACCAACCACGGCAGCGGTTGGGTCCGCATGGAGTTCATGGTGCCGGCCCGAGGCCTTATCGGCTTCCGCACCGAGTTCCTCACCGACACCCGTGGCACCGGCATCGCGCACGGCATCTCGGAGGGCTACGAGCCGTGGGCCGGCGAGATCCGCTCGCGCACCAACGGCTCGCTCGTGGCTGACCGCAAGGGTGCGGCGACGGCATATGCCATGACGAACCTGCAGGAGCGGGGGATCATGTTCGTCGAGCCCACGACCGAGGTCTACGAGGGCATGATCATCGGCGAGAACTCGCGCGCCGACGACATGGACGTCAACATCACCAAGGAGAAGCAGCAGACCAACATCCGGTCCGCCACCTCGGACAACTTCGAGAAGCTGATCCCGCCGCGTCACCTCTCCCTCGAGCAGTGCCTGGAGTTCTGCCGCGACGACGAGTGCGTCGAGGTCACCCCCGACGCCGTGCGCATCCGCAAGGTCGTGCTCGACGCGAACGCCCGGGCCAAGACCGCATCGGCGTCCCGGAAGGCCAACAAGTAGTCGCCTGCGCCGTACCTGCCTTCAGGGGCGGGTACGGCGCAATGACAACACCCCGGCGCCGCAACGCGGAGCCGGGGTGTCGTGGTTCGTGGGGGGTGTCAGCAGCTCGCGGACATGAACGTGAGGTTGCTAAAGAACACCTGCTGGTTGGTGCCAGCATTCGAGGACCAGTAGTTGAGGGTGATCGGCGTGTCCTTCGCGATCGTGCCGGGGTAGGTGACCGTGACGTTGCCACGGTTGCTGTCCAGGTCGAGACTCGAGTCGTCGTTTCGCTGGCGCCACGGGCCTACGGCATTGTTGGTTTCAGGGACGTCGAGGCCGTTCCCGCGCACGTAGTTGCTGGTGCTGTTCCTCGGTGTGACGGTGAAGTTCCTGGTCCCATCAAGAGTGATTCGGTCGTAGAACCCGTTGTCGACGCTGTCGATGTCGGTCAAGGTGAAGCTCAGTCCAGTGATCGCCCTGGCGAAGCTGATCTGGACGACCTCGCGATTGCCGAAGCCGCCGTTGAAGTTGATGTGTCGAAGCTGCAGGCCCCTGCCGATGCCGAGTCCGCCGAGGTTGTCCTGCGCCACGACCGTCATGCTGTCGCCGGCGCGCGTGGTGGTTCCAAAGACGGAGCTGCGGAAGGTGACCTCGATCGACTGAGACCCGGTCGGACCGGTGGCGATCCCCTTGCCGACGTGGACCGGGAGACTCTTGTCGACCGTGTAGGTGTTCGAGGTCCAGTTCAGAGAGAAGCCCTCGGCTGCGCCCGTGCACGTGAGGGCAAAGGCGGGAGCAGCGGCACCGATGGCCACCACCGGCACGGTCCAGGCAGCGCTGCGCACCAGAGTGCGCCGGGTGGGGCGCGCAAGCGTCGCGGACATGGGGGGTTCTCCTCGGAGCGGGGACTCAAGAGATGTTCTTGACCTACACCGAACCGTAGGCAGTCGCCATGATCGATCCCGCAAAGCGGCGACTACGCCCGGGTAACAACCTCCGCCACGTCCGTGACCTGCATCATCACTTCGGCGACGAGGGCAACAATCCCGCCATTCTCCAGCGAAGACCTGTCACGTCATCTACGATCCGGGCCCGGTCGGGCGCTCGCGGACAGCCCTGGTGCTCGACCAAGCAGTGTCACGGGCCAGTCGTCTCCCCCTAGAGTTCGACTTGTGACCGACCCTGTTCTCCACGCGGTGGTCGTCCGTGTCCTCGGGGTCGCTGTCGCCATACCAGCGCACGACGCTCTCGCTGCGTCCCGCCTCCGCCACCAGTGGGCCAGGGCCTTGACGACGGCGCCGGCCGAGGTCGTGGCGGACGCCAGCGGACTTGTCGGCATGGAACCCGAACAGCACGACTACACGATGACCTCGCGGGTGACCCTGCGGGCGCTCGAAGCCACCGCGGGGACTCGACTCAACGTGCACGCGGGTGCCGTGGCGGACTCTGCGGGTCGAGCTCTTGCCGTCGTCGGCGAGTCCGGTATGGGCAAGACCACTGCCATCAACGCGCTCGCTCGGCGACTGGGATATCTCTCGGACGAGACCGTGTCGGTGAGCCCGGACCTGACGGTGCACCCCCACGCGAAGCCGTTGTCCGTGATCACCGATCGCAGCCGTCCCGACAACAAGGCGTCGGTGTCTCCGGACGACGCCGGGCTGCTGATCGCTCCTGAGCACGCCACGCTGCGGCGGATCGTGCTGCTTCGCCGCGGACAGGGAAACGCCGGCCTGGTCCCCCTCACCACCCCCCAGGCCATGGTCGAGATCGTGCCGCAGACCTCCTCCCTGGTGCTGCTCGGCCATCCCCTCCTCACCCTGGGCGAGATCATCGAGGGGTGCGGAGGTGCGTTCGCACTGCACTACGAAGAAGTGGACGACCACCTCGATAACCTGATCCACCTCCTGAGCGAACCCGATCGGGCGCGGTGTCCGGTGATCCACCATCCGCCGGTCGATCCCCCGCCGGCCGACCCGGGACAGTGGTCGCGGCACCCGTGGCTCGATGCCGTGCAGTACGACGACGAGCTGGTCGTGATGGTCGGGGACACTGCGCACCTGCTGGCCGGTCTCGGATCGACCATCTGGCTGGCACTCGCCGCGCCCATGACCGACGCGGGGCTCGTCGCCGTGGCTGAGGCCGAGCACGGCCCGCACCCCGACGCCGGCGCACTGATCGAAGCCGCCTTGGCCGAGCTCCACGGGCACGGGCTGGTGACGCAGGCAGGGTGATCGGCCCGCTGTACGACTGCGATCGGCGCCCCTCGCTGGGAAAGCGCTCCGGATCGTGAAGCGGCTCCTAGACTCGCGTCGTGCCCGTGCCTCTGGTCTCGATCGTCGTGCCCTCGCGTGGCGGCGCCGACCGACTGCCCGTGCTGCTGGACGCGCTCCGAGCGCAGGAGGGTCCGGAATGGGAAGCAGTCGTCGTGATCGATGGCGACGTGGACGACTCGGGACCGCTGCTGCGGGAGCTTGCCGGAGACCTGCCTGTGCGGATCGTGGTGTTCGATCAGAACCAGGGTAGGTCGGCTGCCTTGAACGCAGGGTTCGCTGAGGCTCGCGGCCAGGTGCTCGTCCGGTGCGACGACGACCTGGTGCCGTCTCCCGACTACGTCTCCCGACACGCCGCAGCCCACGACGGTCAACCTGTCGGCGTCGTGGGCCTCTATCGCAACGTCTATCCGGAGACCGCCTACGCCCGGGTCTACGGCCGGCACTGGGACGAACAGTTTCGCCGCGAGGCCTACTCCAGACCACCGGACCAGTGGTGGCGCTGTTGGGCAGGGAACGTGTCGGTCACTCGCGAGACGTGGGAACGAATTGGTCCGTATGACATGGGATTTCGCGCCTACGGCTGAGAGGACGTCGATTGGGGCTACCGCCTCTCGTTGGCAGGGATCCCCGTACTGCTCGATCCCGGACTGGAGACTGAGCACCGCATCGCGGCGACCACCACGGCCAGCCGAGCGCAACGCGCGTTCTACTCGGGCGCTGCCCAGCTCAAGTTCGACGCCAAGCACGGCATCACCAACCCCCGCCACTCGCCCTCGGGCCCTTGGCAGAGAGGGGTGTCCACGGTCGCCGCGAGCCTCGACGAGGACCGTGCGACCCGCCTCGGCCGGCTCGTTGACCACCTCGCGGACGTGCTGCCGGAGCGCGTGGCCCGCAAGGCGGTGGCTCTCACGGTCGAGTCGTCTGCCATCGCGGGTCGCGTCCGAGGAGATGCGGGAGGAGCGATCTGATGCAGGGCGTCTCGATCGTCATCCCCCACTACGGCGACCCCGCCCCAGCGCTGGCACTCATCGCACAGCTCCGCGCTGCGGACACGCGGGTACCTGTCCAGATCATCGTCTCGGACGACGCCTCTCCCATGGCGTTCCCGGCCACCGAGGGTGTCGAGGTGATCCGCCGCCGGACCAACGGCGGCTTCGGAAGCGCGGTCAACACCGGTGTCACCCTGGCGCGTCAGGAGCTGCTGCTGATCCTGAACAGCGACCTGGAAATCCCCCCTGACTTCGTGGACAGGATGGTCCAGGCGAGTGCGAAGTATCCCCGCGCAGTGCTGTCGCCCCAGGTCGTCGGCCACGACGGAGCCTTCGGCTGGCCCGGGCGCGACTTCCCCAGGGTTCGCCACTACGCGACAGAGTGGTTGACGCCGCTGGCGCGTTGGCGCGACACCAAGGCGTGGCACAGGGCGGTGGGCCACGACGTCCATGCCAGCAGCCGGGATTCCCCAGTGGACTGGGTCATCGGGGCCGCGATGCTCCTCCCGGTGGGCGAATTCCGAGCCGTGAGTGGTTTCGATGAGCGCTTCTTCATGAACGCAGAAGAGGTCGACCTGCAGAGAAGGCTGCGGGACAAGGGGGTTCGGGCGATCGCCCTGGCCACGCCGGTGGTGGTGCACACGGGTGGGGGGTCCTCACCCTCCGGGAAACGCCGGGAGTGGCTGGTCGAAGCCAGGTTCCTCTACGCACGCAAGTGGGGGGGCGAGAGGCGTCTCCGCTCGGCTCTGACGGCCTGCTCAGTTGCCAACTTCGCAGTGAATTGCGTGCGTCGAGCCAGGGGCAGCTCAGTCGCGCCTCTCGTCACACTTCGATGCGAGCTCGCACTGGCCCTCCGACGGCCCCGAGGACGACACGGCTGATGACGAGCCCTGCCCGGCGCATCGCCGTCGTCAGCACCGTCCTGCCATACGCGGGGGTGCCGCACGCCGGCGGCAACTACCTCTTGGCTCTCAATCGGGCGTGGGACCTGCACGGACTGGACTACGCCTACCTCGTCCCCGCCTACCCTTCGAACGAAGCCGCCGCGACGGTCGACGGCACGCCACGGCACCTCGTCCTGGGAGCGCGTGAGACTCGCTTCGGCCGCACGCTACGCCGGGTGACGGACTGGTGGCGTCGGCTCGACCCCGGCGCGCCCGACCTCGAATTCGCCTGGGCGATCCTTCGCGACCCGACCGCTCGTCGACTGATCTCCGAGGCGGATGTCATCGACGTTCAGTGGATGGAAGCCATCAGACTCCAACCCCTCTTGCGCAGACTGAACAGGCGAGCCCTCCTTGTCGGGACCTTCCACGACGTCCTGAGTCAACGGTTCGCCCGGGCAGCAGACAGTGCGACGCCGGGACGGAGCAGGATCAAGTGGTGGGCGGCCACCCGGCTGGCACTGCGGTCGGAGAAGCGACTCGCCAGCAGGGTGGACGCTTGCGTCTACTTCGCTGACAAGGACGCCGAGTTGATGGGCACGCCAGCCGGCTCTCGGATCATCGAACCACCCATGGCTTCGCCGGATGCACCGCCGCACGTGCCTGCACATCCTGTTCGGGTGGTGTTCGTCGCGTACCTCGCCCGTCCCGAGAACCTGGACGCGCTGCGATGGATGGCTCATGCCATCTGGCCCACGGTGGTGACGGCTCATCCGGCTGCGACGCTCCGGGTCATCGGCAAGGGGCCCACCGAAGACCTACGCTCTCAGTTCGCCAGCACGCCGGGCGTGGAGGTCGTCGGCTACGTCGACGACCTGACGTCGGAGTATGCGGCTGCGGCCGCGTGCATCGTCCCCCTGCGACTGGGGGCCGGCGTGAAGTTCAAGGTCATCGAGGCGATGGCCGCCGGCGTCCCGGTGATCAGCACGTCGACTGGCGCGGAGGGCATCGGGACCGCCGAGAGATTCGTGGCGGTCTCCGACAATGCCTCGGAGCTCGCCGCAGCGTTGATCGAAACGCTCGCCGACCCGGTCACCAGCAGTCGGCGGGCCGAGTCCACGCGGGCCTGGGCGTTGGAACGCTTCGGTTTCGAACACTTCGTGGACGCGGTGGCAGAGGTGTACGGGCCGATCCAGGCAGGCGCGCACCGCGCGACGATGCCCGACGTCGATGCAGGGGCCCCACCAGACCAGGAGTGATCCCCGCAACCACGAGACGGCATGAACCCCTTGGTTCCAACTCGAGGCTGGCACCTCGGGTGTCAAACTACGCGAGTGCCCATCCTGAGCAGTGCCCTCCCTCGGCTCGCGAGGCTCATGGGTTTCCCTCCGGGAACGGGGGCGCTCGTCGATGAGCCGACCCGTCGCCGCCTCGTCATCTCGGCGGGTCTGTCGACGCTCCTGGCTCTCCTCGACATGGCCGGGGTCGTGGCGATGCTGCCGATGATGCAGTACGTGACGGGCCAACCGGTCGACTCCGGCGCACTGGGGTTCGTCAACAGCCTGCTCGGCGAACCATCCCTTCGCACCCTGATCGGATCCATCGCCCTGGTCATCGTCGGCGCGTTCATCCTCAAGGACGTTGCGGCCATCGTCGTACGCCGCTGGCAGCTCTCCTTCATGGCGCATCAACAGGTGTCCATCTCCACGGCACTTCTCCAGGGCTACCTCACCGGGCCCTACGCGTGGCACCTCCGCCAGAACACGTCCGACAAGCTGTGGACGGTCACCGGGGGTGTCGGGATGGGGTACTCGGGAGGCCTCACCTCTGCACTGACGGCTTTCACCGAAATCCTCACGATCGCCTTCATCTTCACCTCGTTGCTGGTCATGTCGCCATGGGTATCATTGGCGGCCGCGGCCTACTTCGGGTTGGCCGTCTGGGTCATCCAGCGGTTCGTGCGGCCCCGGATCCAGCGAGCGGGTGAAGAGGTCCGGGAGGCTTCCCAAGCGATATCGAAGGCGTCCCTGCAGCCGCTCACCTCGGTGAAGGAGATCAAACTGCGCCGGGCACACGGCCCGTTCGTCGAGGAGTTCCGAGCGGCCAGCCGAGCCAATGCCGATGCCATCGTCCGTGCGACGGTGCTCAATGAGATCCCGAAGTACTTCCTCGAGATCGTGTTCGTCCTCGGTGTCGGGATGCTCGCCGTGAGTGCGACCACCACCTCGAGCAGCGCCGACAGCCTGGTGCTGCTGGGCATCTTCGTCGCCGCCGGGACGCGCATACTGCCCAGTTGCGTCCGGCTCATCAACGCGTTCTCCGGGATCCGGTTTGCTCGGTCCCCGCTCCAGCACCTGACCCACGTGCACGGTGAACTGGCACGCCATCGAGCTGACGAGGTCGCCGCAGTCGTGACGGGTCGGGTGCCCGTCGGGGACGTGGACGTCCGCGACCTCCACTTCGCCTATGCAGACCAGTCGGACACCGAGGTCCTTGCCGGCGTCGACCTGCAGATACCTGCGGGCTCGTCGCTGGCAATCGTCGGCTCGAGCGGCGCGGGCAAGAGCACCCTGGTCGACATCTTGCTCGGACTCCACCGCCCCAGTTCCGGAACGGTCACGGCGGGGGGCGTCTCCGTGTTCGACAACCTGCCGGCCTGGCAGCGACAGCTCGCCGTGGTTCCGCAGGAAGTCATGCTGCTCGACGCCTCGATCCGCGAGAACATCGCCTTTGACGAGCACGCGGACGACGAACGTCTTGCACGGGCGGTCGACCGGGCTCAGTTGGCCGACCTCGTTCACGAGCTTCCCGATGGCCTGGACACACAAGCCGGCGAGCGGGGCATGCGACTGTCGGGCGGTCAACGTCAACGCATCGGGATCGCTCGGGCGCTGTACCGGAATCCGTCCCTCCTGGTGCTCGACGAGGCCACGTCGGCTCTCGACAACGAGACAGAGCGACGGCTGACCGAGACGGTCGAAGCGCTCAAGGGTTCCATGACCATGGTCATCGTCGCTCACCGCCTTTCGACCGTCCGGCACTGCGATGCGTTGGCCTTCATGCACCGTGGGCGAGTCGCCTCGTACGGCACGTTCGACGAGGTTCGACGCGACAATGTGGAGTTCGCCCACCTCGTCGCGCTGGGCGCGCTCTGATCAGCGATAGTCCGTGAAGTCCAGCAGCAGCCGGTCGTCATGGCGGACGTGGGCGTGGTACTTGAGCGTCAGTGGGTCCAGGACCCGTCCGAGAAGGTCCGTCCAGCCGAAGGGGTAGTCCGCGCCTTCGCCGTAGATCCCGGCCGCGGAACACGCAGCAAGCAGAGGGGACGCCGCATCCATCCGCCGATGCATCTCGTCCATCCATTCCGCCGTCAGCGGAGTGTGGGAGCGCATGAGGAAGGAACTCTTGCCGAACATCATCGGATAGCGGATGAGGATGTCCCTCCCCATCCGACCCGGGTACTTGCCGATCCAGTTCGCATCCGTGGTGCGGAAGCTGGTGACCCACACCTCCGGTTCGGTAGCCATCGCTGCGAAGGCAGACCGCCACGAACCGACAGGAGCCTTGATGTCGGAGTAGCCGCCGCCGTGATGGTGCATGAGGTAGCCGCGCAGGTAGTCGGAGCGGTGGATGAGTGACAACTGCCCGAATGCCGGATGAAGCAGATGGTCGGGGAGCACCCAGTCGGCCACGTTGTCCGGAGTCACCAGCTCGACCGGGACTTCGATCTCGTCTCGCAGACGACGGAGGTTCCTCGCCCGGGCAGGTGTCAAGGGATTCGTCCCCGTCCAGAGGGCGAACACCCGCTCAGGCAACTGCGAGGCCTCGCCGTCGGCGTGGTCGTGGCGGAGGAAGGTGTCGGCGTAGCGCTCGGGGCGATACGTCCACGGGTGGCGGCCGGTGTTGCGGAAGAGCCGCGTCGCCGTCGCAAACTTGGCGCGCCGGTAGCCGCGCCCGGTGCGCTTCCTTGCCACGAATGCCGCATGCTTCGTACGGCGCAACGGAGCGAGCGGATCCATGCGCCCAGTGTCGTCGGCCCCTTGCGCAGGGTCCAATCCCACGGGTGGACGCGCCGACGGCCTCTACGATGTCGCCCATGGAGGCAGCGGTTCAGTGCTCGGTCGTCATCCCGACGTACAACGCTGCTCACCTGATCAGCGACCAACTGTCGGCCCTCATGAACCAAGAGGGTGCGCCGCCCTTCGAAGTGATCGTGGCGGACAATGGCTCGACCGACGATCTCGAAGGAGTCCTCGATGCCTGGCGGCCGCGGCTGCGGCTGCGGCATGTGGACGCCTCACGCAGACGAGGCGTCTCGGCGGCGCGCAATGTCGGCATCGAGCATGCTGCCACGGACCGGATCCTGCTCTGCGACGCTGACGACGTGGTCTCGGCCCTGTGGGTGGGTGCGCTGCACTCCGGGCTGGACGACCACCCCCTGGTCAGCGGGCCTTCTGAGACCGCTTCACTCTCGGGTCCGTCCGCGACGTGGATACCCATATCCAGCCAGACAAAAGGCCTGTTCCAGACGTGGTCAGTTCGAACCTACGGGCTAGTGGGCAGCACTGGCATCAGGCGCGAGTTCTGGGAGAAGGTCGGCGGGTATGACGAGACCTTCCCGGCGGGCGCGGAGGAGATCGACTTCGCGTGGCGAGCGTGGGACCTGGGTTTTCGGTTCGGGTATGCCCCCGACGCGCTCCTCCACTACCGGATCCGGACAGACCTCCGGGGGGTGCTCCGACAGCAGCTCAACTCCGGACGGGGGTCGACCACGCTCTACGCCAAGTTTCGGCCGCAGGAGGTGAGGCCCAAGTCCCCTCTCCGCCGGTTACACCACGAAGCGATGCTGCTGAAGCAGTTCCCCTGGCGAGGCGATGGCGACGCGCGCCGGCAGTGGTTGTGCGTCATGGCGTTCGAGACCGGCAAGTTGCTTGAAGCTCGGAAGTTGCGCACGCCCGCACCGTGAGAGCGCGCGTAGATCCCGTAGATCCAGTTGACGACGGTCGAACCAGCAGATGGAGCCGTCAGGACGACCCCAGCCGCTCCCATCAGGTCCAGGGGTTGGTGGCAGTTCACCCGTCTAGTCTTCGAGCATGCCGTCCCAACTGTACTCCGCCCGGGTCGTGGTCGGCGCGACCCGACGCTCGGCGGTGGTCCGGTCGTGAATCCGGTGCGAATCCTGCTTGTCGCTCCTGCTTTCCACGGATATGGGGACTCCATCGCCGGGGCGCTACGTCGGGCAGGTCACGAGGTCGTCCTGCATCGGTACGACGAGAACGCGACGAACTGGGCGAAGCTCCGGACTAAGACCCTGGATGAGCTGCCTCGCCGACTGGGCGCAGCTCCCGAAGTGGGTTCCGCGGTTGCACGAATGACGACGAAGGCCGCTCGAGCTGTGGCCCACATGCGACCAGACGTCGTCATCACCGTGAAGGGTGACGTCCTGGGCCCCGCCTACTGGTGCTCCATCGACGACTCGGGAGCTCATCAGCTGCTGTGGCTCTACGACGAGCTCGCCCGCATGCGTTTCGCGGAGGAGGTCCTCGGATCCCGACCCTCCATCGTCTCCTACTCCCCGAACGACGTGCTGCTGCTCCAAGCCCGTGGCCTGCGCGCAGCGCACGTCCTGGACGCGTACGACCACACCGTGACCTTCTCGCCGGTGCGTTCGGAGGAGGTGGTGTTCGTGGGTGCGCGATACCCCGAACGGACCCGCATCCTCGAGGCGCTACATCACCGCGGAGTCCGTGTGCGCGCCTACGGCCGGGACTGGTCCAAGCACCCCTTCGACCGTCTGCGCACCTGGCAGATCGAGCGGCCCGATGTCCCGTCGGGGCGTGACGTCACCCGCAGCGGGGCATACGGGATCACGGCAGGCGCCGTCGCCGGGCTGAACTCGCACACCGACCAGGACGGCTTCACGATGCGGACCTACGAGTTGCCGGGGACCGGTTCCCTCCAGCTGATCGACCGTCCCGACATCGACGCGCTCGACGAGCCCGGCCGCGAGGTCCTGGTGTTCGGCGACCTCGACGAGCTGACCGAACTGTGCCGGCGTGCGCATCGAGACCGGCGGTGGGCCCAGGAGATTGCCCGGGCCGGGCGCGCCCGGACGCTGGCTCATCACACCTTCGACCATCGCGTTCCCCAGCTGGAGTCGGCCTGGTCCTGATCGCCGCGGCTAGGGTCGTGACCATGGGCCTCGCCTCGCGCATCGCGGAATCCCCTCCCTCCATCCGCTGGCACGTCTCCCGGCTCAGGACTGAGCTGGTCTATCGCCCCGCGTTCGGCTCCCTCGGCAAGGGAACCGTGATCGTGCGCCCGCACCGGTTGCAGAACGTCGCCAACATCCACATCGGCACCGACTGTGCCTTCTTCGAAGGTGCGTGGCTGGCGTGCGAGCGCGATGCCGGCCCCTTGGTGATCGGCGACTCCAACTACTTCGGCCACGGCGTGCATCTCCACGCGATCGACCCGGTGACGATCGGATCGAACTGCGTCTTTGCCGACGGGGTCTTTGCGGCGTCCACGGACCATGACAGGGGCAGACCCCAGGGCGTCCATGCCACGGGCCCGATCTCCATCGGTGACAACGTGTTCGTCGGGCAACGCGCAGTGATCCTGGGTGGGGTGACTATCGGGGACGCAGCGACCGTTGCCGCGCACGCCGTCGTGACGAGGGACGTCGCTGCTGGCGCGACCGTCGCGGGCGTCCCTGCCAAGGTCATCGGGTCACGGTCACCGTGAACGGGCTGATCCACCCCACCGACCTGGAAGCTTGGCGTTCGTGGCACGAGTCGCGCCACCCACTTCGCTCGGCGGCACGAACGCTCGTCCGACGAGGACGCGACGAGACCGCACCGGTGGAGCTGTTGAGTCCACCCACCGCCGCGTCGGTACTGGTGTGCATCGAAGCAACGCACGCCAGCGTGCGCAGTGCTGTGGCAAGCACGTTGACGCATCTTCCCGTCGAGTCGACGGCGATCCTGTGTCCGTCCGGCTGGGGGCCACCCGATCGGTACGCCGGGCACGTGCGACTACCTGTGGGTGCAGCCGACCTGCCCCAGCGAGTCCCGGAGATCCGAGCAGCACTGGCAA
>NZ_JAOPXV010000153.1 GCF_025964975.1 Nocardioides sp. | reverse complement strand
AGTCTGCGGCGCACCGGGTGCGGCTCAGACTCCGCGCTGCCGCGCAGGGGTCGAGCGGGGGTCAGTGCGCCATGTCGACGAAGCGCGAGTAGTGGCCCTGGAAGGCCACGGTGATGTCGCGGGTGGGACCGTTGCGGTGCTTGGCCACGATCAGGTCGGCCTCGCCGGGGCGGGTCGACTCCTTCTCGTAGACGTCGTCGCGGTGCAGGAGGATCACCATGTCGGCGTCCTGCTCGAGCGAGCCGGACTCACGGAGGTCGCTCATCATCGGTCGCTTGTCGGCGCGCTGCTCGGGCCCACGGTTGAGCTGCGAGAGCGCGATGATCGGCAGCTCGAGCTCCTTGGCGAGCAGCTTGATCTGCCGCGAGAACTCCGAGACCTCGAGCTGGCGGGACTCGACCTTCTTGCCCGAGCTCATCAGCTGCATGTAGTCGATGACGATCAGCTTGAGGTCGTGGCGCTGCTTGAGGCGGCGCGCCTTGGCCCGGATCTCCATCATCGTCATGTTGGGCGAGTCGTCGATGAACATCGGCGCCCCGGAGACCTGGCCCATCTTGCGGGCGAGGTGGTCCCAGTCCTGGTCGGTCATCTGGCCGTTGCGGATGTGGTTGAGCGGCACCTTCGCCTCGGCCGACAGCAGGCGCATCATGATCTCGGTGCGGGTCATCTCCAGGCTGAAGAAGACGCTGGTCAGGTTGTTGGCGATCGAGGCGGCCCGGCAGAAGTCCAGAGCGAGGGTCGACTTCCCCATAGCGGGTCTGGCCGCCACGATGATCATCTGGCCGGAGTGGAGACCGTTGGTGAGCTCGTCGAGGTCGGCGAAGCCGGTGGGCACGCCGTACAGGCCGGCCTCGCGGTTGCCGATTGCCTCGATCTCGTCGAGGACGGGGTTCATGATGTCGCTGAGCGGCGCGTAGTCCTCGGCCGTGCGGCGGTCGGTGATCTTGTAGACCTCGGCCTGCGCCTGGTCGACCACGTCGTCGACCGCGCCCTCGCCGGCGTAGCCGATCTGCACGATCTTGGTCCCGGCGTCGACGAGGCGGCGCAGGATCGACTTCTCCCGCACGATCTCTGCGTAGTAGGAGGCGTTGGCGGCGATCGGCACGTTGGCCGAGAGCGTGTGGAGGTAGGGCGCTCCGCCGACCCGCTCGAGCTCGCCCTTGCGGCTCAGCTCGGCCGCGACCGTGATCGGGTCGGCGGGCTCGCCTCGGCCGAAGAGGTCGATGATCGCGTCGTGAATGACCTCGTGAGCGGGTCGGTAGAAGTCGGGGCCGCGCAGCGTCTCGGTGACGTTGGCGATCTCGTCCTTGGAGATCAGCATGGCACCCAGGACACTCTGCTCGGCAGCGTTGTCCTGGGGCGGAGTCCGGTCGCCGGGACGACGCGGCGCCTGCCCGGGCTCGTAGGCAGCCGGCCCGTCCCCCCACTCGAAGTCGGTCTCGCTGCGACCCTGCTCGGTGATGCTCAACCGGTGTCCCCTCGTATGCGCGGATGCGCCTGCTGACCGTGCAACTCCTACGACCCGACCCTTCCTGCGACGGTAGAGGCGGCCACCGACAACGGTCGGCCCACCGCCACCGCTGAACGAGTCACCGGTGCGGGCGTCTGCGCGACGCTACGTCGCCCGAGGGCACCGCGGCCAGTCTCGGAAGCCGAGTTATCCACAAGACCTGTTGATAAGTGGGGCTCGCCCGTGGACGACACGCCACCAGGTGTGCACCAGATGGGGAGGCGCTTGTGGAAAACGCCGGGTGAAGCCCCGGCAAAGCGCCTCTGACCTGCGGAAACGGTCTCCCCTACCTGTGGAGGAAAAACAAATGGGGCGTGGATCGACCCCCTTCTCGCCATCTGGATATCGCGGGTCGGTTTGTCGACAAGCCGCCCGATGGACCGGACAACCCGACGTTTTACACCGTTCATACACAGGTAGTCACAAATGACTAGGTCAACCAGCTGATCGGCGGACAGGTCAGGACCAGTGTGCCCTTCAGACCTTTACAATCCGTGAGTGACGCCCACCAGCCGCCATACCGATCGCGAGATCCTGCGACTGGCGGTGCCGGCCTTCCTCGCCCTGGTGGCCGAGCCGCTGTTCCTCCTCTCCGACGCGGTGATCGTCGGGCACCTCGGTACGGCGCAGCTCGCCGGCCTCGGGATCGCGGGCGCGATCCTCCAGACCCTCGTCGGACTCTGCGTATTCCTGGCCTACGGCACCACGGCCAGCGTCGCGCGTCACCTCGGCGCGGGGAACGTGCGAGCGGCCCTGACCCAAGGGATCGACGGTTGTTGGCTCGCTGTCCTGATCGGTGCTGTGGTGACGTTGGTGGGCGTCGTCTTCGCGCGCCCACTGGTCGAGCTCTTCGGGGCGGGCTCAGCGGTCAGCGACCAGGGGACCGCCTACCTGTCCGTGGCGATCTTCGGGACCATCCCGCTGCTCCTGATGCTCGCCGCCACCGGCGTGCTGCGTGGCCTCCAGGACACCCGCACTCCCCTGTGGGTCGCGATCGGCGGCAACGTCGCGAACATCGTGCTCAACGTCGTCCTCGTCTACGGCCTGGACCTCGGGATCGCCGGTTCTGCCCTCGGCTCGGTGATCGCCCAGGTCGCGAGCGCGGGGGTCCTCGTCGCCGTGGTGGCGAAGGCCGCCCGCCGGGAACACGCTCCCCTCACCCCGGACCGGGCCGGGATCATCGCCGCCGCCGTCACCGGCATCCCCCTCGTCCTACGCACCCTGACGCTGCGGGCCTGCCTCCTGGTCGGCACCTACGCCGTGACCATCGCCGGTCGCGACGCCGAGATCGATCTGGCGACCCACCAGATCGCGATCACGCTGTGGACCTTCCTGGCCTTCGCCCTCGATGCGCTGGCGATCGCCGCTCAGGCCATCACCGGCCGTGCCCTCGGCGCCGGCGACGTCGAGAGCACCCGCCGCCTGACCCGGCGGATGGTGCAGTGGGGATGGGGCGCCGGGATCGCCAGCGGGGTGCTGCTCGCCGCCGCCTCCCCACTCCTCGGCCCCCTCTTCTCACCCGACCCCGACGTGCAGCGCCTGCTGGTGCCGGTGCTGCTGGTCGCTGCCCTGGGTCAACCGATCGCCGGCGTGGTCTTCGTGCTGGACGGTGTCCTGATCGGCGCGGGCGACGGGCGCTACCTCGCCTGGGCCGGGCTGGCTGTGCTGGCGATCTACACGCCGATCGCCCTGCTGGCGGCCGCCGGTCCCGGCGGGCTCGTACCGGTCTGGGTGGCGATGGCGGCCGTGTTCATGGGCGCTCGCTTCGTCCTGCTCACCCGCCGAGCCCGGGGTGACGCATGGCTGGTCACCGGCTCGCTAGCCTCTCGCCCATGAAGCCGCTGGCGTCGATCGCGATGGGGCTGGTCATCGTGGTGCTGGTGGCGAGGTTCGACGGGTACGACGCCCTGCCCGACCCGCTCGGCTGGCTCCTCGTCCTGTGGGGCGTACGCCGCCTGCTCGACCCGACGCCGTTGCTGACGCTGGCCGGCGCCGCCCTCGTCGTGGCGTGCGTCGTCTGGTTCCCCGCGACGCAGGAGGCTCTCGACCGCAGCGAACCCTCGCTCCGGTGGGCCGTCAACCTGCCGCAGGTGCTCTTCTGCGTGGTGCTGTGCCACCGGCTGGCGGCTCTAGCCCAAGCTGCCCGCGACGCGAAGGCGGCCGCGTGGCTCCGCACCACGATGGTCCTCAACGCGGTGCTCGCAGCCGCCCCGGTGCTGGCCTTCGCCTTGGGGTCCGACGACCTCCTGCCCGCCATCTACGCCGGCGCCGCAGCGGTGGTGCTGCTGCTCATCGTCCTGCTCTTCGCCCACGCCGACCGGCGCTGGGCACCGGACGCTGCACCCGTCCGACCCGCCTGACGTCACACAGCGCCCGGCCCGAAATGACGAACGACCCGCCTGCTCGAAGGAGCAGACGGGCCGGACGTGCGTGCGATGGGTCAGCCCGGAACGACGTTGAGCGAGACCTTGGCGCTCACCTCGTCGTGCAGCTTGACCGACACCTCGTGGACACCCAGCGACTTGATGGGCTGGGTCACCACGATGGTGCGACGGTCGACCTTCTCTCCGGAGACCGCGGTGATCGCGTCGGCGATCTCGGAGGTGGTGACAGCGCCGAAGAGGCGGCCACCCTCGCCGGAGCGCACCTTGACGTTGACCGGGTTGGACTGGAGCTTGTTCTTGATCTCGGTCGCGTGGTCGGAGTCGCGAGCGGCACGCGCCTGGCGCGCCGCCTTGATCGACTCGATGGTCTTCTCGCCACCACGGGTCCAGCGGAGGCCGAGGCCGCGCGGGATGAGGTAGTTGCGGCCGTAGCCGTCCTTGACCTCGACCACGTCGCCGGGAGCACCGAGGCCGTCGACCTCCTGCGTCAGAATGAGTTTCATCAGGTGATCTCCTCTCAGCGACCGGTGGACGTGTAGGGCAGAAGCGCAACCTCGCGAGCGTTCTTGACCGCAATCGCGACGTCCCGCTGGTGCTGGACGCAGTTGCCGGTCACGCGACGCGCGCGAATCTTGCCTCGGTCGGAGATGAACTTCCGGAGCAGGGTGGTGTCCTTGTAGTCGACACCAGTCGCCTTCTCCTTGCAGAACTGGCAAACCTTCTTCTTCGGCTTGCGAATCACTGCCTTGGCCATTGTGGTGCTCCCTTTCTAG
>NZ_JAOPXV010000152.1 GCF_025964975.1 Nocardioides sp. | reverse complement strand
CGCTGTTCGTGATCGCGGGCGCGGCCCTGCTGCTGCCGGTCGACGCCGACAGCGCCCTGTGGCAGCTGGCCCTGCCGTGCTTCGTGATGGGCATCGGCTTCGGGTACGTCGCCAGCCCGGGCGTCATCGTCGCGCAGTCCAGCGTCGGGTGGGAGCACCGCGGCGTGGCCACCGGCACCAACATGTTCGCCAGGTCGATGGGCAGCGCGGTCGGTGTCGCGGCGTTCGGCGCGATCGTCAACAGCCGGGTGGCCGGCAGTGCGCCCGCAGGCCAGCCGCTCGACCTCGAGCACCTGTCGGCCGGTGTGCTGGCGCCCGCGATCCACGCCGTCTTCGTCTGCTCCGCCGTGGTGGCCCTAGCGCTGCTGCTGTCCGGGCTGCTCATGCCGCGCGACGCAGGCGACGTCGAGATGCAGGACGCCTAGACCCCGTAGGTCGCCCCGTCGCTGCGCGGGTCGGCGCCCGCGTCCAGCGTGCCATCCGGATGCAGGGTGCACACCATCGCGTGGCCGACCTCCTCGTCGAGGTCGGTTCCTCGGCGGAAGGCAAGCCCGGCACGCTCGAGGTCGCCCAGCGCTTCGTCGCCGAGGCCGGGCTCGGCATGCACGCCGTACGTCCCGTCGCGATCCAGCGGAGCCAGGACGAACCGCGGCGCGGACACCGCCTCGTTCGCGGTGGCCCCGGCGAGGCGCTGTCGCAGCACCTGGGCGTGGATCTGGGGTTGCTGCCGCCCGCCCATCGTGGCGTGGGCCGCCACCCAACCGTCGGCGTGCTCGACGATGAGCGGCATCAGCGTGTGCGCCGGACGCTTGCCCGGCGCGAGGGAGTTGGGACCCGGGTCGCTCGAGAACCCGGCAGCGCGGTTGTGGAAGGTGATGCCGGTCGCGGGGTCGTGCAGGCGCGAGCCGAAGGAGTGGAACAGGGACTGGACGAGGGAGACCGCGGTGCCGTCCGCCCCGACGGCCGTCACGGCCGCCGTGTCGCCGTCGCGCCGCGGTGCCGGGGGCACCGTGTGGGGTGTGGTCGGCGCGTCGAGACGCTCCATGACAGCCGCGACGTCGCGCTCGACCTGGGCCGGGTCGATCAGCTCGGCTCCCGTGGCCGACATGTGGTCGGGATCCGCCAGCTCGGCTTCGCGCCGGGCGGTCGTGCGCAGGAACAGCTCGAGCAGGACCCGGTCGTCGATCACGACCCCCCGCCAGATGAGGCGGTCTGCGGCGAGCATCGTGACGAGGAAGAGGTAGCCCTGGGAGTTGGGCGGGACGGTGCTGAGTCGACAGTTGGCAGCCTCCGCCGTGAGCACGTCCGCCAGGGCCGGAGTGTGCCGGCGCAGGTCGTCGCGGGTGACCGGCGCGCCCAGGTCCTGCAACGCCGCCGACACCTCGTCGCCGAGACGTCCCGCATAGAAGCTGCGCAGGCCGTCCTCGGCGAGCCTCGAGAGGGAGCGTGCGAGCGCCTCCTGGCGGAGGACCACGCCGGCCGTCAGGCGCCGACCCTCGGCGTCGGTGACGAGACCACGAAGTCCGGGGTCACTGTCGGTGTCGAGGTCGACCGCAGCCATCGCAGCTGCGAGCCGCTCGGTCACGGGCACCCCGTTGGCGGCGAGGCGGATGGCCGGCTCCAGGAGACGGGCCACTGGGAGCGTCCCACCGAGCTCGTGGAGGGCCTCCCAGCCCGACACCATCCCCGGCACGGTGATCGAGCCAGGTCCACTGACCGGCACCGTCCCTTCGCCCGGTCGGCCTCCGGTCCCGTACCTCCCGCTCGCGTTGACGCTCGTCATCGAGCCGTCCGGCCGGCGGACGACGGCGATCAGGTCGCCTCCGATCGCGCACTGGTGGGGGTAGACCACGGTCAGCGCCATCGCGGCAGCGAGCGCGGCGTCCACCGCGCCACCGCCTGCTTCGACCGCCTCGCGGGCAGCGTCGACCGCCAGGTGGTGGGGGGCCGCGACGGCGACGTTCGCGGGTTTGTCAGGCACGAGGTGACGCTACTGCGCCGAAGTCGTGCGTCGTCTCGTCCGTCACCCCCGCAGTCTTGCCCATATTTGCGAACGCCGGACACGGCCTGGATGGGGCTCTTACGCTCAAGGCCCCTCGACCACCCCCCGTCGACCTCTCGCTAGGACCGCGATGACCCAGATGTTGCATGCCCACACGCGCGCCACGCCGCGACGTGCCCGATCCATCAAGAAGATCCTCATCGGCGCGCTGACGGTGACGCTGGCCGCAGGGACCGCCGCCCTGGCGTCCGCGAGCCCAACCGCGGCCGCGGCACCCACGCAGGCGTACGGCGTGATCGCCACCATCCCCATGGGTGCCGGCGTGGGTGACGGGATGGGCATCGACACCGCCAACCAGTCGCTCTACGTCTCCCGAGGCAGTGCGAACGTCGTGTCGGTCGTCGACCTGGCCACCAACACCATCAAGACGACCATCGCAGTGCCAGGGCCTGGCCGGATCGCGGTCGACTCGAGCACCCACCGCGCCTACGTCGTGGGCAGCGGGAACACGGTGGCGGTCATCGACACCACCACCAACACGGTCGTCGGTTCCCTGACCGGGCTGGTCAACCCGATCGGCATCGCAGTCGACCCCACGACCCATCGGGTGTACGTCGCCAATTACGACAGCGAGGTCGTCTCGGTGTTCGACACCACCACGACTCCCGCCACCCGCACGAACACCGGGTATGCCGGTAGCCGCCCGTGGGCCGTGGACGTCGACCCGACGACGAACAAGGCGTACGTGGCCACCCTGTTCGGTGGCACCCTCGCCGTGGTCACGGGGACCAGTATCACCAAGCAGATCGGTGGGTTCGCCGGCCCCATCCAGGTCGCCGTCGACCCGGTCGGCGACCGGGCCTATGTCGTCAACAACAATGCCGAGGTGGTGTCGGTGGTCAACACGGCCACCGAGACCAACATCGGCACCTTCTCCGCCGGGAGCGGACCCTCCGACATGGAGGTCAACCCGGGCACCGGCACCGGGTTCGTCACCAACCGCAACAGCGACAACGTGTCGGTGATCGACCTGAGCGACAACTCCGTCGACGGCACCGTCGCGGTCGGTGACTTCCCGGTGTCGGTCGAGGTCGATCCGACCACCAACCGCGCGTACGTCGCGAGCGGCGACAACAATCTCACGGTGATCGCGCTGCTCACCACGCAGGAGATCACCTTCACCTCGCTCCAGCCGGCCGAGCCGGTCGTCGGCACGACGTACACGGCGACTGCCACCGGTGGGGGCTCGGGCAATCCCGTGACCTTCAGCACCGCCAGCACCGCGTGCACCGTGACGCCCGAAGGCGTGGTGACCTTCGAGCACGTCGGCGAGTGCAAGGTCGATGCGGACCAGGCCGGCAACAACAGCTACTTCGCCGCCCCGACCGTGAGCCAGACCATGACCGTCGGGAAGGCCCCTCAGGCCATCACCTTCACCTCCCAGCCGCCGTCGCCCGCAGTGGTGAGCGGGAGCTACACCGTCGAGACCACTGGTGGTGGTTCCGGGCAGCCGGTCACCCTCTCGATCGACGAGGCGACGACCAACGACGCCTGCTCGCTGGTCGGTGACGTGGTCAGCTTCGATCACGCCGGAAGCTGCGTGATCGAGGCAGATCAGCTCGGCAGCCCCGACTACGACGGCGCTCCGCCGGCGTACCAGCAGGTCGACGTCGTCCGTGAGACGACCACCGCCGTGGTGACGCTGTCGAACAGCAACGTCGTCTACGGCCAACCGGCGACGGCCACGGTCCGGGTGGGCGACGTCCGGGACGGCTCGGTGCAGTTCACCCTCGACGGCTCTCCGATCGGCGAACCCGTCGTCACGGCCGCAGACGGCACCGCCACCAGCTCCGAGCTGACTCGCTCCACGCTCGCGGTCGGCTCCCACCCCGTCGGAGCGGTCTTCACGCCCACCGACACCAACCGCTATGCCACCTCCAGCGCCACCCCCGTGACGCTGACGGTCAGCAAGGCAGCGACCACCTCCACGGTGAAGGTCACCGGCAACGTCGTCACCGCGGGCGTAGCTCCGGTCGCACCCGGCGCCGGCGACCCCTCCGGCACCGTGCGGTTCTACGTCGGCGGATCCGAGGTCGGGAGCGCGAGCCTCTCGGGAGGTACGGCGACCCTGACCTACGAGGTTCCTGCCGGCAGCACCCGCGAGGTCTCGGCGGTCTACGCCGGCGATGCCTCCTTCTCCGGCTCCTCAGCGTCCACCGCTCGTCGTGACCCGACGATCACCGCAACGGTGTCGAGCAGCAAGGCTCGTCAGAACGGGTGGTACGCCGCCCCGGTGACCGTCACCTTCTCCTGCACCGAGTCCGGCGCACCACTGACCGAGGCCTGCCCGGGCCCGGTCACCCTGTCCGCCAACGCGGCCGGCCAGTCGGTCACTCGCACGATCATGGCGACCGACGGTGGTGCTGCCACCGCGACGGTGAGCGTCGACATCGACGCCGTCCGGCCCACGGTGCGACTGACGAAGGTCCGGGCCGGGGCGACGTACTTCGCCCACGGGCCCGTCGCCGGTTGTCGCGCGACCGATCGCCTCTCCGGGGTCGCCACCTGCAAGGTGACTCGCAAGACCCAGGGCCACCGGGTGATCTACCGGGCTGTGGCGACCGATCAGGCAGGCAACACCAGCACCACTCGCCTGGTCGCCCGGACGACCGACCTGTCCATCCGCGGCGCGGCCATGGAGAAGGGCCACTTCGTGGTCCACCGTGGCCGTACCTACACGGTGCTGGTCAAGTCGGCGACGCGTCCCAGCTATGTCTTCGCCGCGTACACGCCGCAACGCCCAGCCGGCGGCGGCGTCCCCTTCAAGCGCATCGGCAAGGACACCTGGGCCCTCGGCGTGACCTTCGAGCACGCCATGCGCCACCACACCTGGTGGAACATCGGCGTCCGCGTCGGGCCACGCATGATCGTCACGACCGTGAAGGTCGTGCGCTGACCGTCGACTAGCAACGCAACCGCCCCTGTCTCGCTTCGATGCGGGTCAGGGGCGGTGGTGCGTCCGGGTCAGCGGACCTGGCTCAGAGCAGGCGACCGCAGTTGGGCCACGGGGAGCGGCCTCGCGAGGTGTAGAGCAGCTTGGCGCGGTAGGTCTGCTCCTCGGCGGATGCGTGGTGCGGCATACCGGACCCACCGACGCTGTTCCAGGTCCCGACGCTGAACTGGTAGAGGCCGTAGTAGCCGGCCGGGTTGACGGCGCGGGGGTTGCCCCCGGACTCGCACCGCGCGAGGGCGGCCCAGTTGAGGCCGTCGGCTCCTGGGACTGACCACGGCTCGCGACCGACGAGGACCCTGCGGGACCGGGGCTCACGGACGACCTTGCGAGCCACGACGCGGAACGTCACCGGCTCACCGTTGTGGAGGGTTCGTACGGCGACGACCTGCCGGACACCGGGGCGGCCCTCGCGGACCACCTTGCGGCGACCGGGAGCGAGCTCGGTGGTGGGGACCTCGACCGTTCCGGCGGGGACCTTTGCGGTGCGCGTCTTGCGCTGCTTCTCGACGTCGACCAAGCGAACGGTGTCGCCGTCGCGGACCCGCTTGGCGCTCGCGTCGACGACCAGCCGACCGTCCCGGACGACCTTGACCAGGTCGTTGCCGTCGACCGGGACGCCGGCGCGCTTGACCAGGCGGGTGGGCCAGACGCGCGGGGCGACGGCGATCTCGACGGGGGGCTGGGTGGCGACCTTCAGCCGGACGGACACGGGAGAGGCGGCGTCGGAGTAGTTCTCGGTCGCCTCCTGCGCGCTGGCAGCCCCGGGGGCGAGGGTGAGCGCCAGGACGGCCGCTGTGGTGCCCGCGGCGAGCTGACGGAAACGGGCTGGGAGAACGCTGGTGGTTGCTGGGCGCACGCGCAAAGGACCTCACGTAGTTCGGGGCGCCGTCGGGGGCGCTCGGACGCGACAGCCACGGGGGTGGACCGTCGAGGCCGCAGGGTGCAACGCCTCACATGGGGTAGGCGCCTCTCGGGGAGGGCACACCAACGACCCCTTCACCACAACATGAGGTCGGCGCCGAAGTCGAATCGGGCCCAGCCGTATTGGGCGTCGAGGGATGGCGCTTCCCCCAGTCCCCGTGTCAGTCACGTGCCTAGACAGGCGTCCTCGGCCCATATCAACAGTGCGTGACACATCGCCGATCCAGCCTGCTGCCGACATCGGCCTGGTCCTTGGGGACGGGTGGGCTCGTTGAGCCAGTCGTGGGGCGTGACCATGTCTCACCTAGCCGCGAATACCCGCGCCTCAGAGTGACTGAAGGAACTGGATCAACCCCGGGAAGTAGTGCTGAGGGTCGTCGAACTGCGCGAGGTGGCTGCCGTCCGGGCAGTGCAGGTAGCGCCCCTGCGGGAGCTGCTCCGACATCCATCGCATGTGCTCGGGATCCATGGTGTCGTGGGCGGCGCCGATGACCAGCGTCGGCACGTCGATGTCCGCCAGGTCGCCGGAGCGGTCCCAGGTCTCCAGGGTGCCGCTCATCCCGAGCTCGCTGGGGCCTTGCATCGGCACGTAGATCGCGGGGTTGATGTGCGCGAAGCACCGGTTGACCGGGTCGGGCCACTCCCCCACTGGCAGTCGGCAGACGTGCAGTGCGTAGTGGTGCTCCGTCAGCAGCTGCTCGTAGCGCGGGTCGTGGGTGGTGCCTTCGGCCTCGAACCGCTTGATCTCGGCCAGCACGTCCTGGTCCATCGCCGGCATCAGGACGTCGGTGGCGTACTGGTTGTAGAGCGGCGAGCTCGACATCATGTTCGAGATCACCAGGCCCTTCAGCTTGTCCGGGTGGCGCACGGCGTACTCCATCGCCAACAGTCCGCCCCACGACTGCCCAAGAAGCACCAGGTTGCTGCTGTCCAGCTCAAGCGCCTGTCGGACCTGCTCCACCTCGTCGACGAACCGGTCGAGGTCCCACAACTGCGGGGCGTCGGGCTGGTCGCTGCGGAAGGACCCGAGCTGGTCGTAGTAGTAGTACTCGATACCGGCCGCGGGGAACCACGCGTCGAAGGACTCGTACTGCTCGCCACTTGCCCCCGGGCCGCCGTGGAGCAACAGCACCTTCAGGTCCGGGTTCGTGCCGACCCGCTTGGTCCACACGCGGAACTCGCCGACCGGCGTGCTGATGGGCACCAGGCGTGAGCCGCCGGAGATGGCGTCGCGCGGGTCCCACGATGACGTGTCGAAGTACGAGGCCGGTGAAGAGTCCATGGTCGCAACCTACTCCGGTGCGGTTCCGCGGATCGCGGGCGCCGCACCCCCTTGCCGGGCCGCTGTGCCTACGCTGCCCTGGTGGCGGAGCTCGACGGGATCTGGTGGTCGACCACGGGTGATGGACCCGTGGTGGTGGTACCACGCCTCAACATCGACTGGACTGCGGTGGACCTGTCGGCGATACGGGATCGGTTCCGGATGGTGACAGTGGCACCGCGAGGCTTCGGCCCGAGCGCTCGACCCGGCTCATATGCCGGAGAGGGATTCGCCCGCGACATCGAGCGGGTGCTGAACCACCTTGATGTCGAGTCCTACGCAGCGTTCGGATACTCCATGAGCGGGGTGATGGCCGCTCAACTAGCAGTAGGCGACCCACGGGTCACAGCCGTCGCCTGCGGCGGGTTTCCGCTCACCGCCGACCTCAGCCGGATGGGGCACCGGGTGCGCGCTCGCAACGCAGAGGCACGTCGAGACCCGGACACGTGGACCGAGGTGGTCGCGGCCTTCGACCCGGACGCCGAAGTCGCGTTCTGGGACGCTGTGGGGCGCCTGCCTCGTGCGTCCCTGGCCGAGCTTCCGTGTCCTGTGCGCGCGTGGTGGGGCGAGCTGGACGACAACCTTGCCTCGCTCATGTCGCCCCACGAGCTGCAACGAGACCTCAACGCACGCCATGTCGCGTACGACGTGGTGCCCGCGCTCGACCACGATGGAATGCTGCACCGTCTCGGCCTCGTGCTGCCGAGCATCGCTTCCTGTCTCGAGATCGATTCAGCGAGAAGCGCGGCTCAGCCTCGTGAATGCAGCCCCGGCGGTCACCCACGAACGTCAGGCCGCCCGTCGAACAGGGGCAGTCCGGCCCGTATCCAACCCTCGACGCCATCGATCACGTCAGTCGCGTCCACGCCCAACCGACGAAGGTCCGCTGCAGCGAACGACGAGCTGTATCCCTGTCGACAGATCACGATGACTGACGGCCTGGCGCGCGCTTCGGGGATGCAGTGTTCGCTGGTGGGGTCCAACCGCCACTCCAGCACGGTGCGGTCGATGACCACGACACCTGGCAGGTCACCCTGACACTCTCGTTGGGAATCAGTCCTGGTGTCCACGAGCAAGGCGCCAGCCTCCTGCGCGCCGCGCGCCTCAACTGGCCCGAGTCGGGACAACCCCGTCCGCGCCCGCGCAAGAGCGGCGCCAACCCGACTTTGGTCCAGGCTCAACGCAATGGTCATGCGGCCCTCCTCACTGGTACACCGCTCGTACCCCGGGAGGGCCTGCCGAATGCCTGCCACTCGGGCCTCGGTCCCTAGGCTGTTCCCATGTTCAAGCGGCGCTCGCGACCCCGGCCCCAGCTGGTGCGCACCGACGCCGAGTGGCAGACGAGCCTGGGACCAGAGGCCTATCGTGTGCTCCGCCGGTCGGGTACGGAGTCCCCGGGGAGCAGCCAATATGCGCACCTGCCAGCTGATGCAGACGGCGTCTACCGGTGCGCGGTCTCGGACTCGGCGACGCGCGATGCTGTGCTGGTTCGCACCGACTTCAAGCTGCTGTTTCCGCGCCGCGAGGCCAGGTGTGCGCGCTGCGGCGGCCACCTGGGGCACGTCTTCGCCGACGGTCCCGTGCCCACCGGCCAGCGTTGGTGCATCAACGGCGCTGCGCTCACGCTCGACGAAGGTTTGCCGGAACCGACCGATCCGCACGTGCAGTCAGCGCACGAAGCCGTCGAGCTCCAACGACTCCTTGGCCTGCCCCTCGTCGGTCATCTCCTCACTGGCCAACGTGGCGTCCACCTCGAGCTCGAGGACCGGGGTCGGGTCGCACGAGGCCCGGGTGACACTCACCGTGCCGGTGCTGCCCGAGCCGCTGACAACCTCGTTGCCGTCCGGGGCGCCCTCCGTGTCGGCGATGAAAACGGTCAGGGAAGTGACTCCGAGGAACCGTCAGCGTTCTCGATGGGCAGCGTGAACGTGCGCGGCTGCTGGAGCTTCTTCACGTCGGCCTCGATGAGCACGAAGGGCTGGACCACCTGCTCCCCCTCGATGAGGATCGGGCTGGAGAGGTAGACCCGGCTCAGGTTCCCTCCACCGGCTCCGCCACCCGCTGGAGCGGGCGGGTCACAGCTGACCGTCACGACACCCTCACGACCATCGTCCGAGCCACCCATCGACACTGCGGCGTCGCCACCGACCGCGGCTGCGGCGACCGCGGTGCCAGCAGCGGCACCGAGCCGACGGCGCCGACGTCGTGCACCTATGCGCTTCTCGACCCGGTTGAGCGCGTCCTGCGGCGGGCGCAGGGCGGAGTCGAGCCGCTCGTACCCGTCCTTGATCTGTTCCTCGGTCATCGCGTCATCCCTCTCGTGTGGTCAGCAGTCCGCGGCCGCGTGCGTGCTCGCGCAGGCGCTCGGTGCCTCGGGACAGGTGGCTCTTGACGGATCCCTCCGAGCCGCTCATCCGCTCGGCGATCCCCCGCACGTCGAGGTCCTCGACGTGCCGAAGGGCCAGCGCCGTGCGCTGGCGTGGGGACAGGCTGGACAGCGCCTCGACGAGCCACGGGGCCATGCCGTCCAGATCCTCGACGGGCGCGGCCACCTCCGGCCCGGCTGTGGAGCGCGGCAGCTCCCGGCGCAGCCGGCGGATGCGGTCGATGTTGAGCCGGACCATCACCGTGCGGGCATAGGCCGCCGGTGTGTCGTACGTCGTCCGCTCCCATCGCTCGCCCATTCGCGCCAACGTCTCCTGGGTGAGGTCCCAGGCTCTCGTCGAGTCGTCCACCCGGCCCCTTTCCTGTCGCAACCATCTCCCCGTCGCCCTCTTGACGAGGAGCCGCCCGAGAACGTTGAGGGCAGCCCCGAACGAAGCCGTCCTCGTGCGCGCCGAATGGTTCAGAGTTGGTGTCGTTGAGCCCAGAGTGCTGCCTGGGTGCGGTCGTTGACACCGATGCGTTGGAACACCGAGGTGAGATGGGCCTTGACGGTGCGTTCGGTGATGCCGAGCCGCGTGGCGATCTGCTTGTTGAGCAGGCCGTCGACGACCAGGAGGAGGACCTGCTTCTCCCGGGGGGACAGCTCGACATGGTCGGAGTCCGTGCGTGAGCGAAGCAGCAGCCGGGCAGCCTTGGGGTCGAGCGGTGACTCGCCGCGCGCCACGGCGCGGATGCCGTCGAGCAGGTCACGCGGCTCGGCGTCCTTGAGCAGGTAGCCCACCGCCCCGGCGTCGATGGCAGCGACGATCCGGCTGGCGTCGGAGAAGGACGTCAGCACCAGCACCTCGGCGCCGAGCTCTTCGTCCACGATCCGGCGGGTGGCTTCCACGCCGTCGACACCAGGCATCTGCAGATCCATCAGGACGACGTCCGGACGGTGCTCGCGCACCAGGTCGATGGCGCTTTGACCATCAGCCGCCACCCCCACCACGGTGAGGTCGTCGGCGTTCTCGATCAGTCCGCTCAGGCCACGGCGCACCACCGCGTGGTCGTCGACGATCACCACACGAGTGACGGGGCCGTCCCGACCGGCGCTGGGCGGGTCGGTCATGACGCCGGAACCTCGAGGCGGACAGTCGCGCCAGACCCCGGTGTCGAGGTCACGACCAGGGTCCCGCCGGCGTCGCGGACGAGGCTGTTGAGGCCGCGGAGCCCGAGGTGCCCTGCCGACTGCGCAGCGGCGGGGTCGAACCCGGTGCCGTCATCGACCACTTCAAGAATCAGGTGATCGGCCTCGCGGCGTACGGTCACCGACATCCGCTCGGCGCGGGCGTGGCGAGCGACGTTGCGAACCGCCTCCTGAGCGACCCGCCAGACGAGGGCAACTGCAGTCTCCGAGGCCTCGTCCTCACCTGTGACGTCGAGGTCGACCTGAGTGCCGGTCGAGACCACGGGCGCGACCAGGTCGGTGAGCGCCGCAGCGAGGCCCTCGGTGTGCAGGTCAGGGGGATAGATCTCCACCAGCAGCGACCGCAGCGCACGCATGCTCGCGCGGAGCGATCGGCTGACCTCCTCCAGCTCGTCAGCCATCGGTGCGTCCACGCCGGCCCGCGATGAGATGGTCGACAGCGCGTACGACGAGCCGGCCAGGTCCTGCACCACGCCGTCGTGCAGGTCCCGCGCGATCCGGACCCGCTCGGCGTCAGAGGCCTGGATGGCGGACTGCAGCAGCACCTCACGTTCCTGGCCCGACCGGGCGACCCTGCGGGTCAGCAGCAGCATCAGCGGAGTGGTGATGAGTACGAGCGCCAGCAGTGCCCCGACGGTGATGGGACGGAACCGGTCGAGCACCTGTGCGCGCTGCGCCTCGATCTCGGCGGCCGAGTAGTAGGCCTCGAAGAGCAGGGGTTGTCCCTCGGGGGACTCGATCCGGGTGTAGACCTCAAGCACCCCGCCCAGATCGCTCTCGAAGCGGTTCTCGGGCCGGTCGGCGTCCGAGATCTCCGCGTCGATGCCGCCGTCGTCCAGGATCTCCAGCTCGTCGTCCCCCAGCGGATAGCTGCTCGCGACGAGCTCCGTCTGGTCGCTGTAGAGGACGGTTCCGTCCTCATCCCAGATCTTGATGCGGAGGACGTCCTCGACCAACAACTTGTCGAGCACCCGGCGGTCGAGCTGGTCGATGGCGGCAGCGTCACCGGACACCAGACCGGGCGGGATCGCCGGTTCAGCCACGGATTGCGCCAGGACCCGGGTGAGCGCCTGGGCGTCCTTGATGGCCTCGTCGTCGGCAGCGTCACGACTGAGCCTGCTCGTCACCAGGATGACGAGGACCAGCGTCACGAACCCCGCGGCCAAGAACTGCGCCACGGGGTTCCTGAGCAGGCTCACGATCAGTAGTTGATCATGCCCTGGCACACCTGTCCGGCGTGCACGGCACGGAAGCCGACCCGGTCGGTGCCGGCCAGGTCGACGATCGTGCGTTCGATGCTGAACGAGCCGCTCCGCCCGAAGGTCTGGGCCGCTCCTCGTGCGGACACAGATCCGTTGTGGGTGATCGTCCAGGTCCACCGCTGTCCGGTCCGGTTGCTGTCGATCTCGCCCTCTACCTCGAGCCGCCCGTCGTCGGTCTTCACCTTGAGCTTCCAGTCGGCGGCACCGTTGCATTGACCAGTGATGATCACGCGGTCATCGCCATCACCGCCACCGCCACCGCTGCCACTGCCGCCGCCGTCGTCGTCGCCGTGACTTGCCAGCGCGGGTGCAGCCGCGCCCAGAACGGTGAGCAAGGTCGCGGCCGTCAGGGACGAGAGGGATCGCTTCGAGTGAGTCATTGTTTCCTCCTAGGGTTGATGAGACCACCCTGCTCGGAACCATGCCCTCTGCGTCAGTTGTCCGATGGTGCTAGCACCCTCACAGTTCAAGGAGGCGTGGAATCCCGTCGTGTGAATGAGCTTGGCGGGGACGCCGCCGACGATGGCGTTGGCCCGCTCAGATCGTCGAGGTGTCGATGACGAAGCGGTAGCGGACATCAGAGGCCAGGACGCGTTCGTAGGCTTCGTTGACCTGATCGGCGGTAATGACCTCGACCTCGGACGCGATGGCGTGCTCGGCGCAGAAGTCCAGCATCTCCTGCGTCAGGGCGATGCCCCCGATCATCGAGCCGGCGAACGAGCGGCGTGCCCCGATCAGGGACATGGCGTCGACCTGGAAAGGCTCCGGCGGGGCGCCGACATTGACCAAGGTGCCGTCGACGGCGAGCAGCCCGAGGTAGGCGTTCACGTCGATGCCCGCGCTGACGGTGTTGATGATCAGGTCGAAGCTGCTTTCGAGTGCCTCGAAGGTGTCGGGGTCGGACGTGGCGTAGTAGTGGTCAGCGCCGAGACGTAGTCCGTCTTCCTGCTTCTTCAGCGACTGGGAGAGCACGGTGACCTGGGCCCCGAGAGCGTGGGCGATCTTGACGGCCATGTGACCCAGGCCGCCGAGACCGACGACTGCGACCCTCGTGCCCGGTCCGGCGTCCCAGTGCTTGAGCGGGGTGTACGTCGTGATGCCGGCACACAGCAGCGGAGCGGCGGCGGCGGCATCCAGGCCTTCGGGGATCGAGAGGACGAAGTCGGCGTCGACCACGACGTCGGTGGAGTAACCACCCTGGGTGGTCGTGCCGTCGCGGTCGGTCGCGGCGTAGGTGCCGACCATGCCGTTGAGGCAGTACTGCTCGTCGCCGCGCAGGCAGTTGGCACACTCGCGGCACGCGTTGACCATGCAGCCCACGCCGACGCGGTCGCCGACCTTGTGGGTGGTGACCTCGCTGCCGACCTCGGTGACAGTCCCGACGATCTCGTGACCGGGAACGAGCGGGAACGGTTGAGGTCCCCAGTCGCCGTTGACGGTGTGGATGTCGGAGTGGCAGATGCCGGCGTACTCGATGCCGATCAGGACGTCGTTCGTTCCGACGGCTCGGCGTTCGATGGTGGTGGGGGCGAGCGGGGCACCTGCCTGGGGTGCGGCGTAGGCGTTGACCTTCATAGGGGTTCTCCTGTTGGTGGTGAGAATGGAGGTGTGGTCCGGGCGCGACTGCACAGCGGACTGTTGGTGCGCTGCGCCGCGGCTCGGCTACTGGTGCTTGGCGTGCTTGAGCTTGTCGGCGAGGAGCCGCGCCTCACGCGAGATGAGCTCGGCTCGTTCTTCGTCTCCCGCGTCGACGGCGTGCCAGTAGTCGATCTTGATGCGGACGTAGCGCTGACGGAGCGCGAGCTGCTGGGCCTCGGCGGCAAGCCGCTGCTGCTGCGCCGTGAGCAGCTGGACCTGGTCCTGGGCGGCCCCTGGACCGAGCTGCCCGTTGGCGACGTACTGCCGCATGTCGCCCACGGACATCCCCGTCGCGGCCAGACAGGCGATCCACATCAGCTGGTCGAGGTCGGACTCGTCGTACACCCGGTGCTTGCTGCTCGCCCCACGGGCGATCGGTGCGATCACGCCGATCGACTCGTAGTAGCGCAACGTGCTCGCCGGCAGGCCGGTCAGCGCTGCCGCCTCCTTGATCGTGTACTCGCGCTCTGAGGTTCCTACGTCCATGTCTACGACCGTAGGAACTTCACGTACTTGAGGTCAAAGGCCGATCACAACGCCCTTGCGCGCAGCATCCTCAGCACCTCTTCGGAACGCTCGGTGAGCCCGCTGACCACCACCGGCGCGCATTGGGTGGCCCCCATCTCACGCGCACGCCGCACCCACTCCTCGTCGATGGCGAACACCGGGAAGAGGACCTTGGAGAGCGTCAGGGCCGGGATCATCCCGCCTTCATGGAGGGTGGGCAGCACCTTGAGATAGCGCTCGGCGTACGGCGCAAGCACATCTTCCTGGCCGGGCTGCCAGAAGGCTGCCGCCAGCGGACCTGACGTCTCGATGGGAACGGTACGTTCCACCATCGCGGTCCATGCCTCCTCCTTCAGCTCGGCGAAGGGTGAGCTGGCTCGCGCGCAGAGCGCCCGGACCCAGGCGTCGGGATCGAGGTCGCGCTCCTGCAGGGCTTGGAGAGCGTGGGTCTCCACCTCGCCGAGCTCGGCCCTGCGTTGCAGGACGTACCACTGCAGGTCGAGGTCGTCGCCGGCCTGCCCGCGCACGCTGGCGAGGTGGTCGTCGCCTGTCGCCGTACGCGCAAGCACGCGCAGCGCCGAGTGCCTCGACACCCCTGCGTCCACCATGCGCTGCGCCGTGTCGCCCACCTGCGCCTCCAGGCCGGCCCGTTCGGACTCGGGAGCCCACAGCTGTGCGGCGGTGAGGGCGAGCGTCAAGCACGGCTCCGCGACCGTCTCGACCGTCTCGACCGACAACACGTCGGTGAGCGCGCCCACGGCCTCGGCGGCCGTCGCCTCGGCGTTCGAGAGCATGTCCCACACGGTGGCCATTGCCACGGCGCGGATCAGCGTCGTCGGCAGACCGGAGGGTCGACCGACCAGGATCTCCCGTCCGGCCGCGTCGGGGCGAGTGGTGGCGAAGGTGGTGTCGTCGTGGTTCACGAGGTAGAGGTCCGCCTGGGGCAGTCCCTCGACGGCGGTGCGCTCACCGTCCACCTCCACCAGGACCGAGCCCACCTCCTCCAGCTTTTCTCCGGCGCGGCGGTAGGCGCCCACGCCCACCACCTGCGGGTGTGGGGCACCATGCGCGCCGACGGCCGTGAGCACCAGCCCGTCGTCGGTGTGCTCGATGCCCAGCCGGTCGACGCCGGCGGTCTCCAGCCAGGCGGTGCGCCACGGCTGGAGGTCGCGACCGCTCGCCTGCTCGAGGGAGGTGACGAGGTCGTCGAGGGTGGTGTTGCCCCAGGCGTGCTCGGCGAAGTAGGCCCTCATGCCCACGCAGAAGGTGTCCTCGCCGACGAAGTGCATCAGCTGCTTCAGGACCGCCGCACGCTTGGGGTAGGTGATGGCGTCGAAGATCGACTCGGCGTCGGCGACGCTGGGCACGGCCTGACGGATCGGGTGCGAGCTGGGGCCCTGATCGGCGAGGTAGGCGCGGAGCTTGTCGACGACGAGGTTGTTGGCAGCCGTGTCGCCGTACGCCGTGGCCCGCTCGGCCGCCCACATGCAGGCGAACTCGGCGAAGGCCTCGTTGAGCCACAGGTCGTCCCACCAGCGCATCGTGACGATGTTGCCGAACCACATGTGCGCCATCTCGTGGAGCAGCACGTTGGTGAACAGCTGCCACTCGCTGACGGTGGGCTCGTGGCGGCGCAGGATGTCGTCGGCCCAGGTGACGCACCCGTAGTTCTCCATCGCCCCGCCGAACTCGGGCAGGAACACCTGGTCGTACGAGCGCTGCGGAAACCGCATGCCGAAGCGCTCGCCGAAGAATGCGAGCCCCTGTGCGGTGATCGTGAACAGCTGTTCGGCGTCGCGCTCGAGTGCGGGGGCCAGGGTCTGGCGGGCGTACAGGCCGAGCTCGTAGCCGTCGACCTCCCGACGCACCTCCACGAACGGCCCGGCCACCACCACGGGGTTGTAGGTGGAGAGCGGGGGCGTGGGAGCGAACGTCCACCGGCGGCCACCCTCCACGCCCTCGATGACGGGGTCGCCCGAGTTGCTGACGACGGTCCAGGTCGCGGGCGCGGTGAAGGTGTGGGGTGCCTTGAGATCGGGCTGGTCGAAGCAGGCTTACGCGTAGCGCGCCTCGTCGGGCTCGAAGGTGGTCCAGAGGTAGACGTTGTCGTCGCCGGGGTCGACCGCGCGGTGGACCCCGCGCCCGTGCGCGGTATCACTCTGCACGGTGGCGACCACCAGCTCGTTCTCCTCGGCGAGATCGGCGAGCGCGATCCGCCCTTCCTCCGCAGCCGGCAACGGCTTGCCGTTCAGCGTGGCCGAGACCACCTCTGCACAGCAGTCGACGAACGTCGACGCCCCGGCAGTCCCGGCGAACCGCACCGTGCTCACCGCCCGGAAGGCCGGACCGTCGACCAGGTCGGTGAGGTCGATGTCGATGTCGTAGGAGCTGACCGACATCAGGGAGGCACGTTCGAGGGCCTCCTCCTGTCGAAGACTGCGGACGGCCACGGGCGTGATCCTCACTCAGGGGGCTGCGGAAGCCGTCCGAGACGAGCGACCGGTGCAGCCTAGGACGCGGGTGTGTGCGACGCGGCACGGCCGGGGCTGTGTGGTTGCCGCTGGTGAGAACGCGTGATGCGATCGACTAGCAGTCTCCGTCGAGGATGGCGTCGGCGATGGCCTCCTCGAGCACTGGGGGGTGCGTTGGCGAAAATACTTCGGCACGCGATGTCGAAGGCGCAGGATGTCGTTCGACGTACGGGTGAGTCAGCCACCGAGCAGCGGTGGTGCCGAAGCTTGAGGAGCAGAGCAATGCCACGGTTCATGGGATTTGTCAGGATGCAAGAAGACATCGGCGCGCCGCCCCAGGCGTTGATGGACGCGATGGACGCCTACATCGGCGACCAAGCGCAGGGAGGCCACTTCCTCGACGGGGGCGGCCTGTACGGCACCGAGGACGCGATCAACTTCGTCGTCCGCAAGGGCGACACGACTCGGGTGGACGGTCCGTATGCAGAGGCCAAGGAGGTCGTCGGTGGGTGGGCCCTGCTCCAGTTCGACAGCGTCGAGGAGGCCGTCGCCGGACAGCTGGAGTTCGCCGAGCTGCACGCGAAGTACTGGCCCGAGTGCGAGATGGTCGCCACCTTGCGCCAGATCTCGGAAGCGCCGTCCGAGGCGACCGAGGCCTGAGGTCTCACCAGGTTGAGGCCGTGCGGCCGGCCCTAGGCTGGCCGCATGGCCCGGACCACGCGCGAGACCATCACCGCCACCTGGCGTGAGGAGTCCGCGCGGCTGGTCGGAGCACTGGCGCGCATGACCCGCGACCTCGACCTCGCCGAGGACCTGGCCCAGGACGCGCTGGTCAGCGCACTGGAGCAGTGGCCCACGCATGGCATCCCCGACAACCCCGGCGCCTGGTTGATGACAGTTGCCAAGCGCCGAGCCGTCGACAGCTTCCGACGCGCCGACAACCTGCGTCACAGGACCGAAGAGCTGGGCCGCGGCCTGAGGGAGGAGGACCCGATGTCCGACCTCACCTCGCAGGTGGACTTCATCGAGGACGACGTCCTGCGACTGATCTTCCTGTCCTGTCACCCGAGGCTGACCGCCGAGTCGCGGGCGGCGTTGACGCTTCGCCTGGTCGGGGGTCTGACGACCGCGGAGATCGCCCGTGGCTTCCTGGTGGGCGAGACCGCCATAGGTCAGCGGATATCTCGGGCGAAGAAGACGCTCAGCGAGGTCGGGGTCGACTTCGAGCTCCCTACGGGTGCCGAGCGCATCGAGCGGCTCGACGACGTGCTGGCCGTCGTCTACCTGATCTTCAACGAGGGTTACACCGCGACCGCGGGCAGCGACTGGATGAGGCCCGAGCTGACGAACGAGGCGATCCGCCTGTCCAGGATGCTTGCTGAGCTGATCCCGGACGATCCTGAGGTGCACGGTCTGCAGGCGCTGCTGGAGCTGCAGGCGTCGCGCGCCTCAGCCCGCGTCGACGCCGAGGGCACGCCGGTGCTGCTCGACGACCAGGACCGCAACTTGTGGGACGAGCTGCTCATCCGCCGCGGCCTGGCCGCGTTGCAGCGGGCGGAGAGCCTCGCCGGACGGGGGAAGTCCGTCGGTCGCTACTACCTCCAGGGCGCGATCGCCTCCCACCACGCCCGCGCTGCCAGCGCGGCGGAAACCGACTGGCATGCCATCGCCAGGCTCTACGACGTGCTCGCCGAAGCGGCCGCCGGTCCCATCGTGGAGGTCAACCGGGCCGTCGCCCACGGTCGGGCATTCGGCGCGAGCGCAGGACTCGCGATCCTCGATCGTCTCCCGGTCGGCGCACTCGTCGGCTCCCACCTCCTGCCCAGCGTCCGCGCTGACCTGCTCGTGCGCGCAGGTCGTCATGTCGAAGCAGCTGCGGCGTTCCGCGAGGCAGCGTCGCTCACCGCCAACGATCGCGAGCAGTCGTTGCTGCTGGGTCGAGCGGCAGATTCGCAGCTTGCAGCCCCCGAATCTCCGTGACCTGTCCCGTACCTACGGGCACAGCAGCGCCTGGCGGATTGAGTCCCGCGCCCCAGGGGTGACACCGACGGACACCGGCGCGCCTGACGCAAGGATTTCCGGCGCTCGGCCCTTCCCACTGGACAAACCGGGGGTTACGTTCGCCCTCCACCTGTCCAGAGGGGCTCTCCTCCATGCGTGATTCTCGGGTGCGCGGTTCGCCGCGCTCAGCACCATCAGCTCAGTGCGCGGCGATCGGGAGGACCACGCCACCGGCGGCCTGAAGGTTGCGCTCGGCATGTGGCTGAGCGCCGCGCCGGTGATGAGCGTCGCCGCGGGCCGCCAGGACGCCTCGCTCCGGGTGCCGGTCGCGGCCTACGCGACGATCCTCTGCGCGATGTTTGCCAGCTCCCGGAGCCTCGACCCGTCCTTGATTCGTTCGTCATGGCGACCTACACGGCGGGCCAGGGCCTGATCGCGGCCGGAGTCGCGAGCGCGACGAATCATTGAGCCGCGGGCGGGCCAGCCTGCCCCGCGGAGCATCTCACTGCGCGGGGTGAGCAGGCGGAGTCCGCGCGACGCCGAGGTGGTGCGCCATGGCCTCGCCCAGCGAGACGGTGTCCACAGCGACGGTCACGATCCTCGCGCCCTCTGCGGCGAAGCGGGCGGCGTCGTCGCCGTTGTAGGCGTGCACTCCGATCGGCACTCCGGCGGCAACGGCACGGGCAATGATCGCGGACAGCACTCCGCGCAGCTCGCCCGAGCGGCCCTCGCCGGTCAGGTCCAAGGACAAGGAGAGGTCCCCCGGCCCCACGTAGATCCCGTCCAGCCCCGGCACGCCCAGGATCGCGTCGAGGTCCTCGAGGGCGGTCGCGGTCTCGACCATGACGATGACCAGCGGCTCATCGGCTCCGCCGGACAGGCGCCCGATCGACCGCCCACCGGCGGGGGCGTACTGCGTGGCGGCCACGATCTCGCGTGCGTGCTCGGCATTGCGCACGTTCGGCACGATGACTCCGCCGGCACCGAGGTCGAGGGGCCGGCCGACGTCGGCGAACAACGAGCTGCGGGTCCTGACCAGCGGCACCGCGCCCGCCGCCCTGATCGCCGCGGCGACGCCAGGTACGTCCGCCTCCGTCGCGGCGCCGTGCTGCAGGTCGACGACGACGTAGTCCGCCCCTGTCCGTGCGAGCATCTCGGCGCTCACGACGCCCGGCAGCAGGCTCCACAGCCCATGGCACGGCTCCCCCGCGGACCACCGCTGTCGCACATCAGACTCGTTCATCGGGCCACCCTAGGTCGCTGTACGCACCGGGCCTTGCTCCTGTCTGACATTCCTGTATAGGCATATGTTTCCTCCATGGCACGAGCGGCAACGACGTCAGACGTCTTCAACGCGATCGCCGAGCCGCAGCGCAGGCAGATCCTGGTGCTGCTGCGAGCCGGGGAACGACCGGTGACGGAGCTGGCACAGGAGCTCGGCATGACCCAGCCGGGGACCTCCAAGCATCTCCGGGTGCTCCGGGAGGTCGGACTGGTGCGGGACCGCGAGGCAGGCAAGCAGCGGCTGTATGGCCTGAACGCCGATGGGCTGCGACCGATCCACGAGTGGACCGGCGGGTTAGAGCAGTTCTGGAACGACAGCCGCGACCGCTTGGACCGGTATGTGCAGGACCTCAACGACTCACAACAGGAGGAGTGACCATGGCATCGACCCAGCGGGACGCACCGGCTCAGTCAGCGACGGCCGACCGAGAGATCGTCATCACCCGGGTCATCAACGCCCCCCGCGAGCTGGTGTTCGACGCGTTCACCGCGGTCCGGCACCTGGCGCAGTGGTGGGGGCCAGAAGGCTTCACCACCACCACGCGGGCCTTCGAGTTCCACGTCGGTGAGGCGTGGGACTTCGTCATGCACGGACCCGACGGGACGGACTACCAGGAGTGGATCACCTGGACCGAGATCACCACACCCACGCGGATCGCCATGTTGCACGGCGAGTCCATCAATGACCCGAACGCCTTCGAGTCGACCCTGACGTTCGCGGCTGACGGCGCGGCGACCCTCATCGAGATGCGCACGGTGTTCCCCAGCAACGAGCTTCGCGACGAGGCAGTCGAGAAGTACCACGCGATCGAGGGTGGCCAACAGACGCTCGGCAACCTGGCGGCGTACGTCGCTGAAACCGCGCAGGCGGGGACAAAGTCCTGACGATCTGGGCATGGGTTCGTCCAATGCTCCAACGAGGACCACAATGGCGATCGTGACCAAGTTTCTCGACCACGACGCGGCCCTGATCGTGATGGCCGACAAGATGGCTGAGCTCAAGCCGCGCCTCCGGGGCCAGATCCACGCGTGGTCGATCCCCGTGGTGGCGGCCGGCGGGGTCGTGCTGATCGTGCTGTCACCGTCAGTCGCTACGAAGGTCGGCTCGGGGGTCTTCATCGCCTCCGCGCTGCTGTTGTTCGGTGTCTCGGCGACCTACCACCGCGGCACCTGGCAACCGGCCGTGTGGGCGCTGCTGCGCCGGCTCGACCACTCGAACATCTTCATCCTCATCGCCGGCACCTACACCGCCTTCGCCATGCTGTTGCTCGACGGGTCGGCTCGCGTCTGGCTGCTCACCGGCATCTGGGGCGGGGCCCTGCTCGGAGTGCTGTTCCGGGTCTTCTGGACCAACGCACCGCGGTGGCTCTACACCCCGATCTACATCGGCCTCGGTTGGTTCGCCGTCTTCTTCATCCCCGACTTCATCGACGGCGCCGAGCGTCTGAGCACGCCGGTCGCGGTCTCGACACTGAGCCTGGTCGTGGCCGGCGGCGTGCTCTACACCCTCGGCGGAGTGGTCTATGCGCTGAAGAAGCCCAACCCCAAGCCGGAGTGGTTCGGCTTCCACGAGGTGTTCCACACCTTCACGATCCTGGCCTTCGTCGCGCACTACGTCGGCGTCTCGCTGGCGACCTACGCGCTTCGATGAGCAGGTGCGTCAGCCGGCGGCCTTCGGCCGGACCTTGCGGGCGTACACAAGGATCCGCGTCGCGTAGACGCCGGTCGCAGCGGATCGGTCACCGCAGGTGATCAGGACGACCCGTGCCGGACCACGGTCGGAGAAGATGTCGCGCACCGCCCGGGGGCGCAGGCCCCTCACCTTGCGCACGCGGCTGACCTCGAAGACCGCCCGACCGACCGAGAAGCGTTCGCTCACCTTCAAGGCGCCGAGGTTGTCGAAGATGCCCGGGCCCCTGGACCAGGTGTGGCCGGCGATGACGGCGCTGCCGGGTTGACCGGGACGGACGCCGCGGTTCCAGGTGTAGGCCGCCCTCACGCTGGGACCGACGGCGAGTTGACCTCGGACGTTGATCCCCACGGGGATGATGCGTGCCCTGCGGATACCGAGCTTCGGCACCGTGAGCGGGGCGATGGCGGCGACGCGCTCGGAGGGTGCCCCCGCCTCAGCAGTCGCGGCCTCGGCGGCGCCGGCAGTGCCGACGCCGCCCAGGGACAGCAGGAAGACCAGCAAGGGAAGGATCCGCTTCATCGTCCTGCTCCTTGTCCGTGCCAACTGGTGGAGCGAGCGCCGGCGACGATCAGAGTCGCCGGCGCTCTGGTGTGTCCTACGACTGGCGCAGGCCCGTCTCGGGCAGCACCTCGGGAACCCCACATGAACCGGGGATCCGCTTCTTCGCGAGCACCTTGTTGCCCAGCATCAGCTTGGCCACGGCGCGGTTGGCACCGGTGGTGGTGAAGCGGCGGGTGCTCTCGGCCTTGACCCGGACGGTCGTGACCTTCTGGCCCACGACCACCTTGTAGGCGACAGCGCGCGTGCTGTTGTTGCGCATGGTGACGCGCACCGTCCGCTGGCAGCTGGTGTAGAGGCGACCGGTCGCCTTGCCCTGCTGCTGGCCGAGGACCTCGGTGGTCGGCGTCGGGGCGGGTGCGGGGGTCTCGCAGACCTTCTGGTCGTTGTAGGCGTAGTACGTCACGACGGCGGGCTTGGCGTCGTTGTTGCTGACGGAGCGCTCCTGGAAACGGGTCCAACCGGCAAGGGCGGGCTCGCGGATCCACGAGGCAGCGGCAGCGTCAGGCGACGGCGCGCCACCGGCCACGTAGTACTCGGTGTAGCCGGGGATAGCCGCAGAGTCGACCACGGTCTTCTGCTCGCGGGGCGACCCGACCATGCGGAGGTTCGCCGGGTTCGTGTCGCCGGTCTGACCGTCGGGATCGGCGGGATCTGCGGAGTTGGTGCTCCAGGGCGAGTAGCCGTCAGCGACCCACGGGCTGAACGATGCGGGGACCGCCTGCTTGTCGACGACCTTCACAGGACCAGACTTGCGGTATTCCTTCGTGGTCGTGTTGGCCGGGAGCGTCGGGTCGCTGAGGTACGGGTTGTTCCCGTAGGACGTCCAGGCAGACCACGCGCCGTAGTTGTTGACCGTCCTCGTGCTACCAGTGCGCTGGTACTCGTAGAATGTCGTGTAGTACCACTCGCCGTTGTATCTGTGGATGAGATTACCGCGACCGGGCCCAGGAGCAGTCGGAGCAGTCGCGGTCGAGGTCCAGACGGGAGCAAGACCATAGTCGCGCCACCTGTACGTGGTGTTGTCGTAGTCGTAGCTGATCGGGCCGATGTACGTGTTGCCGCTCCATCGAGCCTTCTGGTACTGAACCTTCTTGTCCCACTCGTACTCCGTGGTGGGAGTGTTCGTGCGAGTGCGCTGCTCAGCGGTCCACTCGTTGTGGCTGACCTCCGCCTGGGCCGGAGTGTAGGTGCGCTTCAAGAGCGGCCAGCGGTATTCCTGGTGGTTGACCTCGGCGACCGCGGGAATGTCCCGCTTGTAGCGATACTCGGAGTGGAAGGTCTCGGCCACGGCGGGCACGGTGTGCGTCCACGTCGTCGTGGTGGCGCAGTCCGTGGTGGTGGAGCCCGTCTGCGTCGAGCCGGCCGGCACGGCGCTCGGGCTCGCGACCTGGATCGGGTTCTCCGGAGTGGATCCGGCGCCGGAGTCGGCCGAGGCACTGCTCAGGACCAGTCCTGAGCCCACGACAGCCAGCGCAGCGCCCCACACGCTCACGCTGCGAATCATTCGCTTCATTTCATTCTCCTTGATGAAGGGCATCCGGTTGGTGTTCGGTCGCGCTGACAGCGCGGCATTTCAGGACAGTCAGAGGTCCGACTGCTTAGGCGGAGCTGTTGACAAACGGTGGTCCACGGTCGTCAATCACCCGAGAGGATGGCGTTCCGCGGTGTCCGAGAGGGCCGCCCGAACGGCTTGTGCACATTCGTACACTCTTGGGGGAAAAATGGCTAGCAATACCTATTGACTTCACCCGGACGGGTGGGGCAGTGCCCCCGAACGGGCCATCACGGTGGCCCGTTCGGGCCAGCATCCAGCGTGGCGCGCCTAGAGTTTGTCCATGATCCGTGACCTGACCGACGAGGAGGCCCGCGCGGCGCTCGTCCTCAAGTGGGGCATGACCGATCCCGACGTCCTGCCCGCCTGGGTGGCGGAGATGGACTACGCCGTCGCCGACGTCGTCACTGAAGCGGTGGTGGACGCGGTCCGCGCCGGGAGGACCGGCTATCCGGCGTTCGAGTTCGGCGGCGAGCTGGGCCAGGCGTACGCCGACTGGGCCGGTCGGCACCTCGACCAGTCGGTCGACCCCGATCACGTCGTGCCCGTCGTCGACGTAACGGCCGGGATGCGACTCGCCCTCGACGTACTCTGCGAGGACGCCCCCGTGGTGATGCCGATCCCGGCCTACTCACCCCAGCTGGAGATCGCGCAGGTGACCGGGCGCCGGCGCGTGAACCTCGTGGTGGACGTCGACGATGAGCGGTCCGGCATCGACCTCGACTCTCTCGACCGGCACTTCGCAGCCGGTGCTCGCACGCTGATCCTCACCCAGCCGCACAACCCGTGGGGACGGGTCTTCACCCGTCCCGAGCTCGAGGGGATCCGGGACGTCGTCGCCCTGCACGGCGCCCGGGTCGTCAGCGACGAGATCTGGGCACCGCTGGTCCTGCCAGGTGCAGAGCACACGTCCTACCTCGCCGTCGACGGCACCGCCCAGCACGCCGTCGCTCTGGTGGCTGCCTCGAAGGCGTTCAACATCGCCGGGCTCAAGTGCGCCCAGATCGTCACCGGGGACGACGAGACCCGGGACAGGCTGTTCGCCGTGCCGATGGCGCGCAACGACTCGTGGTCGACGATCGGGGTGGTGGCCGCGATTGCGGCGTACGACCAGGGAGACCCGTGGCTCAAGGCGCTCTTGCAGCGCCTCGACGAGCAGCGCACGCTGTTGGCCGAGCTCCTCGCGGCCGAGCTGCCCGAGGCGCGGATGCGGCGGGTCGAGGGGACCTACCTCGCCTGGATCGACCTGCGTGCATACGGCCATCGCAACCCTGCCCGCGTGTGCCTCGAGCGCGGCCTCGTCCGTCTCTCGGCCGGGCACGAGTTCCACCCCGGCGCGGCCGGACACGTGCGGCTCAACTTCGCAACGTCACCCGAGCGACTGCGGGAGATCGTCCACCGGATGGCCACAGCACTCGCCGCCTGAACCGCGTCGCCACCGGGCACAATGGCCATCGTGACCACCAAGATCGCCGTCGTCGGCCTCGGATATGTCGGACTGTCCATGGCGTGCCTGCTCGCGCGCCACAACGAGGTCGTCGCCTTCGACCTCGACGAGGACCGGATCCAGAAGCTGCGCGCGGGGCAGAGCCCCATCCACGACGGGGACGTCAGCCGCTTCCTCGCCGACGAGGACCTCACGCTGACCTTCACCACCGACCCCGCAGAGGCCTACGCCGGCACGGAGTTCGTCATCATCGCGACCCCGACCAACTACGACGAGGTGACGAACTACTTCAACACCCGCTCCGTCGAGCAGGTGATCGGCGACGTCATGCGCCTCGCCCCCCAGGCCACGATGGTGATCAAGTCCACCATCCCGGTCGGCTTCGTCGACGACGTGCGCAAGAGGCTCGGCACCGACCAGGTGATCTTCAGCCCCGAGTTCCTGCGCGAGGGTCGCGCGCTGCACGACAACCTGCACCCCGCGCGGATCGTGGTCGGCGAGGACAGCTCGCGGGCCCGCCGGTTCGCCGAGCTGCTCCTGAAGGGCGCCGACGAGGACGACGTACCCCTCCTCTTCACCGAACCCACCGAGGCCGAGGCGATCAAGCTCTTCGCCAACACCTACCTCGCCATGCGCGTCGCTTTCTTCAACGAGCTCGACTCCTTCGCGCTCTCGCGCGGCCTCTCGTCGCGGCAGATCATCGACGGCGTCGGCCTCGACCCACGCATCGGGACGCACTACAACAACCCGTCCTTCGGGTACGGCGGCTACTGCCTGCCCAAGGACACCAAGCAGCTCCTCGCCAACTACTCCGAGGTGCCGCAGACCCTGATCTCGGCGATCGTCGGCGCCAACACCACGCGCAAGGACTTCGTCGCCTTCGACATCCTCGGTCGCAAGCCCCGGGTCGTGGGCATCCACCGGTTGTTGATGAAGGCAGGCTCGGACAACTTCCGCGAGTCCTCGGTGCAGGGCATCATGAAGCGCATCAAGGCCAAGGGCGTGCAGGTCGTGGTGTATGAACCGGAGCTCACCGCTGCGCAGCTCGACACCGAAGGGACGTTCTACGGCTCCCCCGTGCTGGCCGACCTCGACGGGTTCAAGGCGCTGGCCGACGTCATCGTCGCCAACCGGATGGCCCCCGAGCTCGACGACGTCCGCGACAAGGTCTACACGCGCGACCTCTTCGGCTCGGACTGAGCCACTGCCCTCTCTGCACCCCTCCCTTGGGTAGTCCGGTGGCAACCGGTCGACGGATGACCCATGTCACGACCGTTTGCCACCGGACTACCAAGCCGAGGGATCAGCGACGTCGCCCGAACAGCCTCGACCGTGGCTCGGGATCGGGATCGGGATCTGGCCGCTCGACCGGAGGCTTCATCTTCCCCTCGTAGCGCGCGACCTCCCGCTCGGCGACCGGCACCCAGCCGGCCTCCCCGCCGGCGAGACGGACCAGGCCGTACGCCGCATCGAGACCCTCGTCCGTGAGCGTGCCGTGGACCCTCCGCACCCGGGAGACTGCCGCCGTTCGCTCGACCCGGCCGACTCCCTCGATGACCGCAGCGCCGTCGTGGTGCCGCTCGAGGTCGTCGAGCAGAGCCTCGATCGCGTCCTCCCGCGGCGCCACGGACACGCCGTCGAGAGACAGGCGCCAGGGCGACCTCCGCGCGGCGGGCGCCTCGGCACGCAGCTCGACCCGTTGGTCGCGGGCATAGGTGCGGTGCACGATCCGCTGCTCGATGTGCGGGTCTCCCAGCGGTGACTGGCGCGCGTCGGTGAGCGTCCAGTCGCCGAGCACCACGACTCGGAGGTCGTCGAGCGAGGAGTCGAGGAGGGAGTCCACGACCCCGATCACGTCCTGGGCGAGTGCCCCGCGCGCGTCGACGACGACCTCGAGGTAGGGCACGTCGTAGCGCCGTCCGCGTCGGTTGCGCTTCGGCCTCATCGTCGGCACGAGGTTGGCGAGGAACGCGTCGTTGTAGCGGTTGATCTGGTCGCGGTGCTCCATCACGTGCGTACGGCCGAGGTGCCAGGCGCGGGACGCGTGCTCGGGGATCAGCACCCCGCCGGCCTCCGAGAGCCGGTGCCCGAGCTCCATGTCCTCGCCGAGGCGGAGCTCCGTCGCCATACCGCCCGACGCCGTGTAGAGCGCACGGTTGAGCGAGCCCGTCGCACCCACGTGCGCGCGGAAGGCACGGGGCCCGGCGAGCGTGAGGTCGTCGGTACGCCGCCACATCCCCTCGACCCACTTGTGGGTCTCCTCGGCATCCCAGTCCCACGCCGTTGCAATCTCGCCGCTGGCGACGGCGTCGCGGACGGCAGTCGTCGGGCGCTCGCCGAGGATCGCGGGGTCGACGAAGCGCTTCGTCCCGAGCACCACCGCGTAGTCGACCTCGTGGTGCCACCGCAGCTGCGCCTCGAGGTGCTCGCGAAAGGCGAGCATGTCGGCGTCGAGCCAGGCGATCACGTCACCCTCGCTGGCCAGGGCGCCGGTGTGGCAGGCGTTCGCGCGACCCCAGCCCGCGGTGACCCGGACGAGCCGGGTGTTCTCCGGGCGGACCTCGGGCAGCACGACCGGGGTCGGGTTGCCGTCGTCGACGACCACGACCTCGAGCAGGTGGGCGGGGTAGGTCTGCGCCGCGAGGCCGGCCAGCACGCAGGGCAGCGTCGCCTGCGCACTCCAGGTCGGGATCACCACGCTGACGGACTTCGTGGGCGTCCAGCGGCCGAGGTCGGGCGGGGTCAGTGACCGCCACTCGTTGCGGCGTACCAACGGCTGGGTGCTCGACTGGCTCATGGCAGGTCTGCCGGATCCAGCTCGAGGTCACTGCTGGCGTGGAAGCCGGGCCACTCGCGCTCGAGGATCTCGGGCCGGCGGAACGACTCGGGGTCCGACTGCCAGGTGTGCCCGGCGGCCGTGCGTCGCAGGACGTAGCCGAGGCCGTGGGTGCGGTAGATGCGGCCGCCGCTGGCCTCGACGGCATTGAGGAGCTGCGCGTCGACGAAGCGCCGGACGCGTCGGAAGCCGCCCACGCTGCGCAGCACGTGCCGGTCGATCATGATCGTGCCGCCCGCCACGAACCGGTTGTAGACCTCGGTCGGGTGGTTGCGCCGGGCCGTGACGCCGAGCTCCTCGAGGTAGACGAACTCGCTGGGCATCCCCACCACCTCAGCACCGGTGTAGCGACGCGCCAGGAGGAGGTCGGCGATGGCGTACGGCGAATACCAGTCGTCGTCGTCGACCTTGAGCAGCACGTCACCGTCGGCGACGCCCGCCGCGTCGTTGAGCACGTCGCCGAAGAACTCGTCCTTGTCGTGCGCTCGGACGATCACGTCGTGTCCGGGAAGCCGGGCGCGAACCTCGTCCTCGGTCACCCTCCATCCGTGGGTCCCGAGGACGACCTGCAGCTCGACGCCTCGCTGCCGCGCGAGCTGACGCATCGCGAAGTCGAGCTGATAGGGGCGCACCGTCGCCAGCAGCACGCTCACCCGGGGCTGGGCCACGAACCGGACCCCCGCGCGATGCGCGAGGCCGGAGCGCCAGGCGTGCGTCGAGTGGGTGTCCAGCGCGGCTCGTCGGATGGCGACACTGTGCTCCTCGCGCGAGAGGGCGTCGTCGAGGTCGACGGTCCTGCTGAGTGCCCGAGCCAGCGGCTCACTCAGCTGGGGGTTGGTCCCGGTCGCCACGAGCGGGACTCCTGCCATCGCCAGTCCGGCGACGGTGCGCGGGTCGGCAGCCGACAGGTCGACCCGCAGGCCCTGGACGTCGCGGAGGTCGGCGATCGCGCCCTCGGTGAGCGCCTGACCCGGGACGAGGTCACGCAGGGGCTCGGCCCAATCCTTGCGCCAGCCGCGCGGGTTGACGACGCGCTCGTCGACCGGTTCCGGCGCCGGCGCCACGACCACCATCGGGGCCCGGTCGATGACCGGGTGGACGTCCGGGTCCGCGGGCGTGGTCGCGAGCACGACGTCGGGTGGGACGTCGCGCTCGGCGTCTCCAGAGGCTGCCGGGTCGTCGAAGAAGAGGGCTCGTACGTCGAGGCCGTCAGCCGCCCCTCGGCCCGCGTAACCGACCACCAGCCCGCCGTGCCCGGCGTCGGCGTCGACCGCCTGCCGGGCGCACTCGACAAGCACCTGGTGGGCCGCGACCGGCGCGGCGAACCGCAACACCGTCAGTACCCCGTGCCCGGCCTCGCGTGCCATGGCGCTGGTGATGGCGGGCCACTCGGGACGGGGCCGCACCACCAGCGGGACGGTCGAGTCGGTCAGCCAGACCGCGACGACGCGGACCTGGCCCAGCCGCGGGACGGCGGATGCCAGGCGACGCAGCGAGGAGCGGTCGGCGGTCATCCACAGGATCGACTTCCAGCCGCGCCCGATGTCGGTGGTCGCGGCCAAGGTGAGGAACGTGGCCCCGTCCGGGGCCAGGTCGGCACTCGACTCGTCGTCGCCGATCACCAGCAGCGGCGGGGGCGAGGTGAAGCCATCGAGGGGATGCGTCACGAAGGAGCTCCCGTCCGGGGGGCCCGTTCCCGCAGCGATGCGGGTAGTGAGTGCTTGACGAGCGGCCGGGGCTGCTCACGAAGCCACGTGCGGGTGACGAAGTCGATGATGTGAACGCCGGGCGGGGCGTCGACCCGGACGAGTCCCCCCAGCGCTTCGGCGCGACCCGAGCGGATGGCCTCGTCCACCTCGAACTCGCGCAGCTTGCGGTAGAGCCGGGTGTTGGTGAAGTCCACCCCGTCCTTGCGCCAGTGCGCGTACTCGTCGGCGTCGAGCCACTTGACCTCCACGCAGAGCCCCTGCTGGAGGACGAGGCGCTCGGTCGCCGGCGGATATTCGCGCAGCTCCCAGTCGAAGGCCTTCACGAAGGTGAAGTCCGGGCCCATCGGGTAGACCCATGGCTCGAGGAAGCGGAGCGAGAGGTCCAGCCAGCCGGTCGACTCGTCGACCACGGTCAGCGGGTGGCGCGGCATCGCGACGATCGTCTGCGTCGACTCGAGCTGCCAGGACAGGTCGAGCAGGATGCCGGCGCCCTCGGGGGTGAGCACCATGTCGCCGTCCCACTTCATCGAGTAGGTCGTGCGGACCTGGCTGAAGCACCAGTTGTAGAAGTGCGTCAGCGAGTGGACGCTGGTGGCGGGCGTGGCGAGGTGTTCACCGCCGGCCCGCGCGACCCGGTGGGGATAGCTGAGTCCGGTGAAGCGGTCCGCCGCCCCGCACTTCTCGGCTATGTCGGTGGCCACCTCGAGCGTGCCGTCGTCGGAGCCGTTGTCGACCAGCAGGACGTGCTGGACGGCATCCAGGATCGGCGGCAGCACCCAGGGGAGGTTGCGCGCCTCGTTCTTGACCCGGAAGACACACGTCAGGCCGGGTGCGAGGCGCTGGCCGTCGCTCCACGGCCACGTCACGTCGTAGTCGCTGAGGCCCTCGAGCGAGGCGATGTCCGGGTGGGACATCAGTCCTCCCGGGGGCGTTGTCTGTTGAGGGCCTTGCGAAGGCCACGACGGGCGCCTTCAGGCACCAGAGCGCGTACGGCGTGCGGCACGCGCTCCACGCCGCGACCGGGAGCCGCGGCCCCGCGCTGTTCAGATGGCCCCGGCTCGCGCCGGGTCGCGATGGCGCTCTCGCGTCGGGCCGCCAGCGAGGTGGAGTGGGCGAAGGCCTCGGCGTCGGCATACATCTGGTCGTAGGCAACACGGAGCCGGTCGCTGGCCTCGTGCGCAGCGGGGGTGTCCCCGCCGTCGGTGGCCAGCCCGTCGAGCACCTGCCACGTCTCCTCGGCCAGGTCCTGCAACGCCGGGGGCACCTCGACGTCGTCCCAGGTCAGGGTCACCCGACGCAGCGAGGGGTCGATGAACTTGTGGACCTGTGCGATGTCGTTGGCCATGGCCGTCTTGACTGCCCGGAGGTCGAAGCCCTCACCCAGCGCGTAGACCGGCTGCGTCCAGTCGGTCAGCAGGTCGGCGTACCGCACGAAGCGTCGCGCCTGCCCACGCGTGGCGCGCTCGGTGTGGAGCATCATGTTGATCCACGCCGCGGTGCGCGTGATGTCGCCCTGGCGCTGGTCGTAGTACTTCTTCTTGGAGCCGACCACCTCGGTCACCGGGCGGAGCATGGTGACGTAGGAGGAGGTCGCGTCGCACCGGTCGGCGCACGCGCGCCACAGGCCCATGAACCACGCGGCACGCGGGTCCTTGATCACGAGCTCGTCGCCGCCAGCGACGAACTGCGACTCCAGCCACTCCGTCACCCGCTGGCGGGTGGCGTGGTCGGCGCTGAGCTTCCCCGCCTCGAGCCAGGCCCGCGGGCGGGCGTCGGACACCTGGACCCCCGAGCGCCCGAGCAGCTCGTGGTGCAGGTCGACCACCCACTGCGGCTCCCCGAACCCCTTGGGGTTGGTGGCGTCCGCCTTGACCTCGGGCTGCGGCACGTGCAGGCCCAACGTCTGGAGGGCGCCACTCATGGTGCTGGTGCCGCTGCGGCCCGAGCCGACGACAAACACGACCCGGCGATTCGACATGCGCGGCAGCCTATCGGCCGAAGCTGGTTCAGCCGCCCCGCCTTCGAAGGCCGGGCTCGGTTCAGCCGGTCGCGGCGCTCGGGGCCTGGGCGGCGATGAGTGCGGCGTACCACTCGAAGGACTTCTTCGGGGTGCGCTCAAGGGTCTCGAAGTCGACGTGGACGAGTCCGTAGCGCTGGGTCAGCCCCTCGGACCACTCGAAGGCGTCGAGCAACGACCAGCAGTAGTAGCCGCGCACGTCCACGCCGCGCATCACCGCCTCCTGCACGGCGCGCAGGTGGACGGCGAGGTAGTCGATGCGCATCTGGTCATCGATCACGCCGTCCGGACCGGGCTCCACGTTGTAGGCGGCGCCCGACTCGGTGATCACGATCGGCGGCAGGGCTGCGCGGTAGCGAGCTCGGAACATGATCAGCCACTCACGCAGCGCGTCGGGCACGACCGGCCAGCCACGGTCGGTGTGCGGGTAGCCGAGCACCTCGCGGAACTCCCACGGCATGTCCGCGTCCTCGTCGCCCGCGGCGACGCGCATGGGGTTGTAGTAGTTGACGCCGTAGAAGTCGAGCGGCTGGCGGATCGTGGCCATGTCGCCTGGCTCGGCCAGGCCCTCGAGGAGCGGCATCAGGTCGGCTGGATAGCGCCCGAGCAGCATCGGCTCAAGGAACATCCCGTTCCACAGGGCGTCGAAGATCTTGCTCGCGCCCACGTCGGCGTCGGCGTCGCTGGCCGGCCAGACCGGGGCGTGGTTGTTGGCGCAGCCCACGCTCTTCGCACCGTGGCGGCGCAGCTCGATGACCGCGCGGCCGTGTCCGATCAACATGTGGTGGGAGACCCACAGGGAGTCGAACATCAGGGTGCGTCCGGGCGCCTGCTCGCCGATTCCATAGCCGAGGAAGGAAGCGACGTTGGGCTCATTGATCGGGATCCAGTGCTCCACCCGGTCGGCGAAGCGCTCGCCCGCGATCGCGGCGTAGGCCGCGAAGGCATCGACCGTGGCGCGGTTGAGCCAACCGCCGTCGTCCTCGAGTGCTTGGGGGAGGTCACCGTGGTACAGCGTCACCATGGGGGCGATGCCGTTCTCGAGCAGCATGTCGATCAGCTGGTCGTAGAAGGCCAATCCCTGCTCGTTGACCGGGCCACTGCCCGTCGGTTGGATCCTCGACCAGCTCAGCGAGAGGCGGTAGTCCTTGGTTCCCAGCCGCTTCATCAGGGCGACGTCCTCCGCGAAGCGGTGGTAGTGGTCGCTCGCCACAGCGCCGCTGCTGCCGTCGATGATCCTGCCCGACTGTGCCGCGAAGGTGTCCCAGATGCACGGTCCTCGACCGTCCGCGGCCGCAGCACCCTCGACCTGGTAGGCCGACGTGCTGATCCCGAACCGGAAGCCGGCGGGGAACGTCGGAAAGATTCCGACATCGGGGGAGGTCACCTCGTGACGATATCGGGAATGAAGCTCCGCTGTACGCGGGTTGGGGCAGGTCGTCCGATCGCCTTGGACCGCGCCGTCCACGACGCGCATGTTTCAAACGGCGCCCACGATGGAATGGGGCTGATCGTGACACACCTACGTTCGACTTCTCTGGAGCTGCGATGACATCCACCGCTACCGAGTCCCGGATCCAGCACCTGACCGGACTCCGCGACTCGACCTGGTTCACGAGCCGCGCCGAGTGCCGCGGCGTCGACGAGAGCACCGGCGTAGCCGTCACTGCTGACGTCACGGGGTGGGTCCTCGAGATCGACGTCCCCGAGATCTCTCCCTCGCTACGCACCGGCGAGGGCTTGGAGTCCGCCCTTCGCGCGGCCCTGAGCGCAGCGATGGACATCCACCGCTTGGACAACGCCGCGCAGCGGACGCTCACCGATGAGGAACGGGCGCGAGCCCAGGACCACCTGGCCGGCCGGGCCCAGGTCCGCGCCCCCCGCGTCCCGCGTCCCGCTCCCCTCACGATCCCGACCAGCCCGGTCCAGGCCGTGCGTCACCACGCGGACGAACGACTCAGCCGCCGATGGCAAGGACGCTCCCGCGACGGCGAGATCGAGGTCCTCATGTCACTGTCCGCGGGGCTGGAAGAGATGCGCGCCGACCCGGCCTTCCTCACGACCACCGACGCCGAGACGTTGCGCTACGCGCTGCGCGAGGCATTCCGAGACGCTGAGACGGCCTACGAAAGAGGGCAGGCATGACTGTGCACACACCCGAGCCGGTCTATGGCCCGTTCCCGCAGCCGCAACAGCCTGAGCACCATTCCCCTCCTGGACACGGGGACCCGCATCCACCCTCAGGCGGTTTCTCCGCCGACGCAGCTTCCCTGATCACCGTGGCCAACTGCTGGGACGACATGTCCGAAGCCTTGAAGAGCGCCTGGGACTCGGCCATCAAGGGCTGGGGCTACCCCACGATCTTCGGCATGCAGGACACCCTCTACGTCGCAGGACGACTGCACATGGAGATCAACAAGACCGTGGTCAATGCCTTGGCGGACGGCGCCGCCATCACGAGCCTGCTGGCAGACGGTCTGGTCGAGACGGCCAACGATTTCTCGAAGACTGACGCGTCACAAGGTGCCGCGTTCCGCACGCTGGAAGCGAGGGCCGGAGAGTGACCAGCACCGAGGCGAGCCAGGACCCCGAAGTCTTCCTGACCCAGGTCGACGACGCCCTCGAGGAGGTGGTCGAGAAGATCAACGAGTTCCTCGAGGCCTCCGAGACCCTGTTCAACACCGCCATCAAGGGGGCGCAGGCACACATCATGGGGGGCATCCCGGGTGCGATCGTCGGGGGCATCAAGGGACTCCTGACCGGCGGCATCCCCGGCGCGATCCAGGGACAGATCGAGGGCTACATCGACGGACTGCTCCAGGAGTTCAACGAGGGAACGACCGAGATCCACGTCCAGTGGGAAGAGGCCGAGGCGGCGATCAGGCAGTCCATCGGCAGCCTCGCAGGTGACCCCCTGATGATGTCGGCCATCTCTTCCGCCTACCGAGACGCAGCGGAGGTGCTCGGCAACCAGGGCAACGAGATCATCTCGGCCAACAAGTACGTCGCGGCGAGGTGGTCGGGTGATGCCTACATCGCCTACGAGAGCACCGCGGACCTTCAGCTGAAGGCTCTCTCCGCCACCCTCGACACCATGCTCAACGCTGCCCAGCTGATGGATGACCATCAGGAGGCACTCCTCAACTACTGGTCCGGCCAGCTGAAGAACCTCGTCGACCTGACCGTTGCCATCACCAGCGAGATCGCGGAGCTCGGCGATGCGGGCAACTGGCTGAGCGGGGGCGTCGGCCCCCTCATCAAGGCCTTCGCCTCGACGATCGGTGGCGCCGCAACGATCGTCGACACCGCCGTCACCCACTGGACGGGTCTCAACATCGGCAAGGCCGGCGACTGGGACGGCCTCCAGGCCTACATTCCCGAGGCCGGGTTGGAGAACAACGTGTGGCCGGAGTTCACCCATGTCGACAGGTCGAAGATCAACGGCCCGTGGCAGAAGAGCTGACCTACGGCCTCAGGTCACCGCGGCCGGTGATGGACACGTCGCCGGCTGCGGCCTCGATGCGCAGGACTTCTGGACCGGGCACGACTGCTGGATAGATCGCGAGCTGCTGGAACCGGCCGGCCCCGATCTCGGTGTCCGTCGCCTCGAGGGGCGGGGATCCGTCCAGCGTCGTGGTGAGGGAGGGAGTCCCGGTGCCGCCGGGGACCCTTCCCTCCACCCGCACGACCGGCCACAGCTGCCCGTCGGGTGCCCATCCCTGCGACGCCACCCAGGGCAACCAGGCGATGTCCGCGCGGCAGAACGGCTGGAGCTCGGCAGGGCGGCAGTCGATGCTGGTCTCGGACGTCGGGATCTCGTCGTAGAGGACGGCCGCTCGCTCCGGCACCTCCCTGATCTCCCCTCCGGGCCCGACACTCTGCGTGACGCCGTCGAAGGTGACCTCGAGCATGACGTCGTTCTCGTCGACGACCGCCACCAGCGCTGAGCCCTGCACCAGGGTGGCTTCCTCAGGCGACAACACGGTGCGCACCCCACCGCTGATCAGCACGAGCTCGACGGCCGGGTCCCCGACCGTCGCCTCGCCCACTGCAGCCGGGGTCCCGGGCTCGCCGAGACCCACCTGCCAGGCCACGACGAGGAGGACGGCGTCGTCGGCTGCCACCACCTCGTCGCCGTCGTCGTCCACGACCGCCTCGACGCCCTGCGACTCGGCGTGGTCCTGTGCGCGCACCCATGCCACCTCGAGCTCGCCGTCGGGCAGGAGTGCGTCGAGTCCCGAAGCGTCACCGAGGTCGGCCACGGACGGGTAGGACGCCACCCCGGCCGACTCGCCCGCTTCCAGCTCCTCGGGCCCGATGGTGCAGCTCGCCAGCAACGTCGCCAGGAGCACGCAGCCCCCTGCAGAGATCGTCCCGAGTGTTCTCATGGCGCCATCCTTGCAGCGTGACTTGGGAGTATGGCGACATGCCCATGACCATCCACGCGGGTCCCCACAGGTTCACCACCGCCGAGCCCGGCCGCATCACCCACCACTCGTTCTCCTTCGGCCCGCACTACGACCCGGCAAACCTCGGCTTCGGGCCGATGATCTGCCACAACGACGACCGGGTCGACCCTGGCGGCGGCTACCCGGACCACCCGCACGCCGACCTGGAGATCGTCACCTGGGTGCTGGAGGGGGTGCTGCTCCACACGGACGACCACGGCAACACAGAAGCGCTGCGGCCAGGAGACGTGCAGGTGATGAGCGCCGGGTCGGGTGTGCGGCACTCCGAGATCGCGGATGCGGCGAGCGGTCCGACCCGTTTCCTGCAGACGTGGATCGCACCCGACGAGCCGGGGACGACACCGACGTGGCACACCGAGCACGTCGAGCCAGGTCCGGGGCTCACGGCCGTCGTCGGAGAGGGAGGCCTGTCCATCGGCACTCGCGGAGCGTCGCTGCGGATCGCTCGACTGACGGCCGGGACCACGGTCGACCTGCCCCCCGCCGGACGACAGCACCTCTTCGTCGCCGTCGGAGCGGGGCGCATCCACGACGAGGTGCTGGGCGCAGGCGACGCCGTACGCCTGACCGATCAGCCCGGCGGTGCCTTCGAGGCGACCGCCGACACCGAGCTGCTCGCCTGGTCGTTCCCAGAGCGCTCCAAGGAGTCGTTCAGGAGATGACCGTGAGCGCCGCCGGGAGCACCGAGATGGTGGCTGGTTCCGCAGGCGGTGCGGGGAGCACGCCCAGACCCTCGCCGTCACCGCCGACGGGCACGGGTCGGCGCGACGTGGCAGCCAGCGTGACGGAGCGCCCGGTGAAGACGTGCACCTCGTCCCGGTCGACGTGCCCGCCGTCGTAGACGCTCGGCAGGGCGCGGAGCAGGGCGAGCTTCGAGGCCGCCTCGATCACGATGATGTCGAGAAGCCCGTCGTCCAGGAGCGCGGCCGGCGCGATCTTCATCCCCTTGCCGTAGTAGCCCGAGTTCGCCACGACCACCGTCGCCCCCTCGATCTCGTGGGCGGTCCCGTCGATCGTCAGGTGGTAGCGAGCCGGGGTGTACGTCGCAAGCGACCGCACGGCGGCGAGTGGGTACTGCGCGAGCTTCGGCACGAACCGCGCTCGGTCGACGATCTCGGCCGCGCGCGCGTCGACGCCGGCATAGACCGACCCGGCCAGGATCCGCCCGCCGTAGGAGATCAGGTCGACCTCGCGGCGTCGGCCGGCGAGCAGGACGTCGGCCTGGGCCAGCGGGTCGTCGGGCAGTCCGAGCATGCGGGCGAAGTCGTTGCCCCGCCCGGCCGGCACGATGCCGAGCGTGCCACCGAGGCGCGCCACCTCACCGGCGAGCGAGGAGAGCATCCCGTCACCGCCGACGCAGACCACGACGTCACCGCGGCCGACCGCCTCAAAGACCAGGGCGGCAGCGGCGTGGGGACCGGGTGAGTAGGTGACGTCGACGCTGGCGCCGCGGTCGCGGAGCCGACGGGCGATCGGGACGACCGCCTCGGGCGCAGCGCCGCCACCTGAGGCTGGGTTGACCAGGAAGGAGAAGGACGTCACTCAGATCAGCACTCCCGGGTTGAGGATCCCCGACGGGTCGAGCGAGTCCTTGATCGCCCGCAGGGTCTGGACCCCGACGGGACCGATCTCGCGCTCGAACCACGGCTTGTGGTCGGTGCCGACGGCGTGGTGGTGAGTGATGGTCGCGCCGGCCGTGATCATCGCCTCCGACGCGGCAGCCTTCGCTGCCGCCCACTGCACGAGCGGGTCGCGTGCCTCCCTGACCGCAATCGTGAAGTACAGCGAGCACCCGGTCTCGTAGACGTGGGAGATGTGGCACAGGACGATCGCCTTCTTGCCGAGCGACGCCTCGAGGGCGGTCTTCACGTCGGCGTACAGCCCCGAACGGTGGGACCAGAAGGTGGCGGTCTCCAGGGTCTCCACCAGCACTCCGACGTCCAGCATCGCGTCGCGGAGGTATGGCGCATTGAAGCGGCCGTGCGCCCAGGCCTCCCCCGGCTGCTCTCCGAGGTCGGTACCGCCGAGCTCGGTGAGCACCGACGTCACGGCTGCGCGCTTGGCGACGACCGCCGGCGGCGTCCCCTCGAAGCCGGTGATCATCAGGCACCCGGGGTCGTCGGCGCTGCCGATCGATGACGGGTCGGCGAGGTTGATGGCGGTCTCGGCCTCGTCGGAGAGACGGATCACCTCGGGCAACATGCGTGCCTGCGCGAGCGCGCGCATGGCGTCCGCGCCGGCCTCGAAGGAGGGCCAGCGCCAGCCGAGGTAGAGCTTCTCGGCGGGGAGGCGGCGCACCCGGACGGTCACCGCGGTGATCACGCCGAAGGCGCCCTCGGAGCCCAGGAAGACCTGGCGCAGGTCGGGGCCGGCGGCACTGGCGGGGGCGGAGCCGACGGTGAGGGTGCCCGAGGGGGTCACCACGGTGAGCCCCATGACGAGGGAGTCGAAGCGGCCGTAGCCCGCGCTGGACTGACCACTCGAGCGGGTCGCCGCGTAGCCGCCGATGGTGGCGTACTCGAAGGACTGCGGGTAGTGCCCCAACGTCAATCCGTGCTCCGCGAGCAGCGCCTCGGCCTCAGGGCCGCGCAACCCGGGCTCCAGCGTCGCGGTCATCGACTCGGTGTCCACCGCGAGGAGGGACTTCATCCGGACGAGGTCGAGGCTCACGACACCGGCGAACCGCGCACGGTCGGCCACGAGCCCGCCGGTGACCGAGGTGCCGCCGCCGAAGGGGACCACCGCCAGGCGGTGCGTGGCAGCCACGGCCAGCAGCGCCTCGATCTCGGCCTGGCCGCTTGGGCGGACGACGACGTCGGGAGCGTCGCTCAGGTCGCCGGCGCGCGCCTTCAGCAGGTCGAGAGTCGACTTGCCCCGGGTGCGCAGCATCCGGGTGGTGTCGTCGGTGAGGACGTTGTCGGCGCCGAGCACGTCCACCAGGGCGGCGAGCGCGGCGACAGGGGTCTCGCCGGTCGGTGGGGTCGCGCCCGCGACCGCCGGGCAGTCGGACAGGCCGAAGGCGAGCTCGACCAGCCCGCGAGCCGAATCAGGGAGTGGGGTGGCTGCGTCGGGGTCTCCCCAGCGCTGCGGATGCATCTCGGACTGACTGATCATGTGTTACAGTGTGACACATGACGTCACTTCGTCACAATCCCTCCGCCAAACCGGTCGCGATCGACGCCTACCTCGACGCGGCGCGCGACTGCATCCTTGACGTGGGCTGGCGGCGGACGACGCTGACCGAGGTGGCTCGCCGCGCGGGTGTCTCGCGGATGACGATCTACCGGTCCTGGCCGGACATGCCCCAGCTGCTGAGCGACCTGATGACCCGGGAGGGGACGACGATCGTCACGACCAGCGTTCCTGTGGCACCGCTCATCGACCGGATCATCGGCGCCGTCCGGGCGATCCGGGACAACGAGCTGTTCGTCCGCATCGTCGAGCTCGACCCGGAGCTCCTCCTGCCCTATCTCCTCAACCGGCGCGGACGGTCGCAGGACCTCATCATCGAGCTGATCGAGGGCGCCGTGCGAGAGGGTCAGGCCGAGGGCACCGTGCGCCCCGGCAACCCGACCGCGATGGCGCGCGCGCTGGTGCTGGCCGCCCACGGCTTCGTGATCAGCGGACACACGATGGTCGACGACGAGGTGAGCGAGGACGACCTCTACGACGAGGCGCGACTGCTGATCTCCCGGGTCCTCGCGCCGTGACCAGGTCTGGCAGAGGGCGTCGCATCGGCCACGGGGCCGCGGGGCTCCCCGACCACGTCGACGTGCTCGTCATCGGGCTCGGCATCACGGGCGCGGGCGTCGCCCTCGACACCATCACGCGCGGCCTGACCACCCTGGCCGTGGACGCCCACGACCTCGCCTTCGGCACCTCGCGCTGGTCCTCCAAGCTCGTGCACGGCGGCCTGCGCTACCTCGCGAACGGCCAGATCGGGGTGGCGCACGAGAGCGCCTTCGAGCGCGGCATCCTGATGGAGGTCACGGCCCCCCACCTCACGCACGCGATGCCCATGCTGGTGCCGCTGATGTCGAGCGTGTCCCCCGTCGTCGGCGGCCTCACCCGGGCCGGGCTCGTCGCCGGCGACCTGCTTCGACGCTCCGCGCGCACCTCCCGCGAGACCCTCCCCGGGCCACGTCGGGTCTCCGCCACCGAGACCCTCCGGATCGCCCCCGGGCTCCGCCCTGAGGGGCTGCGCGGCGGGTTGCTCTCCTGGGACGGTCAGCTCGAGGACGACGCCCGGCTCGTGGCCAACGTGGCGCGCACCGCAGCGGCGTACGGCGCCCACGTCCGCACCCGGGCCCGGGTGGTGACCGCCACCGGCACGGGCGTCGAGCTCCGCGACGAGCTCACCGGGGAGACGCGGACCATCACGGCGAAGGCCGTCATCAACGCCACCGGCGTCTGGGCCGGCGAGCTCGTCGACGAGATCACCCTGCGTCCGAGCCGCGGGACGCACCTCGTGCTCCGGTCGGGCACCTTCCCCGACCTGCGCGCCACCGTCGCGGCCCCGGTTCCGGGCTCCACCAGTCGCTTCGTCCTCGTCATGCCCCAACCCGACCGGACGATCTACGTCGGCCTGACCGACGAGCCGGTCGAGGGCGAGATCCCCGACGTGCCCACTCCGTCGGAAACGGAGATCGGCTTCCTCCTCGACGTGGTGTCGGCAGCATTCACCCGACCGCTGCGACGCAGCGACGTCGTCGGCGCCTTCGCCGGTCTCCGGCCGCTCATCGACGCCGGTGACGGGTCCACGGCCGACATCTCCCGCAAGCACGCCGTCCTCACGAGCCGGACGGGCGTCGTCACGATCGTCGGCGGCAAGCTGACGACCTACCGCCGCATGGCCCAGGACGCCGTCGACTGTGCCGTGGCGACCGTTGGCCTCGACGCCGGCCCCTGTGTCACGGCGACGAGGCCGCTGCTGGGGGCAGCTCCTCGCGACGAGCTGGCGCGCCTCGAGCACCCCGAGCGTCTCGTACGCCGCTTCGGCACCGACGCCGCCCTGGTCCTCGACAACGCGCGCGCGGTGAGCGGACTGGGCGACGACGAGCTGCTGGCGCCCGTGTCGGACGACATCGCCGTCACGCTGGCCGAGCTCGTCTTCGGCGTCACCCACGAGGGGGCCGTCGACGTCGACGACCTGCTCGACCGGCGGACCCGCATCGGCCTGGTCGCGGCCGATCGCGAGGCGGCGCTACCGCTGGCCCGTCGCGCCCTCGAGCTGGCCTGCGGGGTCGCGCACTAGTCCCAGGACGACGGCGACCAGCGCCAGTCCGAGCAGCACGATGGGCGGCGGCGGCAGCAGGAGCACGCTGATCAGCACCGCCGGCACGAGCACGAGTCCGAGCAGGACGAGGACACCGCGCGTCCCGTGCGACAGGTCGGGAGCGGCACCGCGGACGAGCAGGGTCAGCGACCCGAGACCGACCAGCATCAGCGCCATCATGAGACTGAACCCCATGAACAGCTCCCAGTGACTGCGTTCGATCCCTGCGATGGGCACCGCCGTCGCAGCCGTCACGTCGCGGACCGGACGTTCAGAAGCAGGCACCCCAGCGGCCATGCTGACTCCGACCAGCGTGGCGTGGCCCGCGCCGGTGGCGACGAGCACGTGGCGGACGTACTCGCCGGACTCGGGGCGGAGGACGCCGAGGCGCGGGCGCACTGGCGCCCTGATCGCAGGCCTCAGCCGGCCGGCAGTGCGACGTACGTCGTGTCCAGGTATTCCTCGATGCCCTCGAAGCCGCCCTCGCGCCCGAAGCCGCTGGCCTTCACGCCACCGAAGGGTGCGGCCGGGTTGGAGACGAGCCCGGTGTTGATCCCGAGCATGCCGAACTCCAGCCGCTCGGCCAGGCGGAGCGTGCGCGCCAGGTCGCGGGTGTAGGCGTAGGAGGCCAGGCCGTACTCGGTGTCGTTGGCCGCGGCGATCGCCTCGTCCTCGGTCGTGAACGTGGTGATGGGGGCGACCGGGCCGAAGACCTCGACGGCGTTGATCGCAGCAGCCGGAGGTACGTCGAGGAGGACCGTCGGCGGGTAGAAGTGGCCCTTGCGATCGGGTCGCTCACCCCCGGTCACCACCCGCGCACCGTCGTCGACGGCGTCGCTCACCAGCTTGCTGACGGAGTCCACCGCGGCCGCGTCGATGAGGGGCCCGACCTGGACGCCGTCGTCCTGGCCGCGACCGACCCGGAGGGCTCCCATCCGCTCACCGAGGGCGGCGGCGAACTCGTCGGCGACGTCGGTGTGGACCAGGAAGCGGTTGGCCGAGGTGCAGGCCTCGCCCATGTTGCGCATCTTGGCCACCATCGCGCCGTCGACCGCGGCGGAGATATCGGCGTCCTCGAAGACGAGGAACGGCGCGTTGCCGCCCAGCTCCATGCTCACGCGCTGCAGGTTGTCCGCGGACTGCTTGACCAGCACCTTGCCGACGCCGGTGGACCCGGTGAAGCTGACCTTGCGCAGCCGGGGGTCGGCCATCAGGGCAGAGACGACCGGGCCGGCGCTGGTCGTGGGGACGACGTTCAGGACTCCCGCCGGGAGTCCGACCTCCGACAGCAGCTCGGCGAGCTTGAGCATCGTCAGCGGCGTCTGCTGCGCCGGCTTGACCACCATGGTGCAGCCGGCGGCCATGGCGGGGCCGATCTTGCGGGTGCCCATGGCCAGCGGGAAGTTCCATGGCGTGACGAACAGGCACGGCCCCACCGGCCGCTTCGCCGTGAGCAGCTGGCTCTTCCCGTCGGGTGCGGACATCCAGCGGCCGTGGATGCGGACCGCCTCCTCGGAGAACCAGCGGAAGAACTCGGCGCCATAGGTCACCTCGCCGGCCGCCTCGGCCAGCGGCTTGCCCATCTCCAAGCTGATCACTCGGGCGAACTCGTCGCGACGCTCGGTCATCAGCTCGAAAGCCGAACGCAGCAGTTCGCCGCGCTCTCGAGGCGCGGTAGCGGCCCAGGCTGCCTGCGCGGCGACGGCCGCTTCAAGCGCGTCGGCGGCGTCGGACTCGCCGGCATCTGCCACCTCGGCGAGGGTGCTGCCGTCGGCAGGATCCTCCACTGTGAAGCGCGCGCTGTCCTCGGCCTCGCGCCACTCACCGGCGATGAACAACAGCTCAGGCACTGATTCCATCCGGCCATCCTGCCACCGGCTGGTGCCCCCGTCATGTGCTGGAGATGACCTTGCTCACATCCGTGCCACAGCTGGCAAAACAATCGGGATCTGGCGGACACCGGCCCTGCGCAGGTGAGAAGGTTCTGCTCGCGATCCCCTTGCTGACCCCATGCGGCAAGGGGCTCGCTCCCCCCTCTTCCGAGAGACCTCTCCCAGCGCACGGCGTCGGCAGTTCGAGGCTTCGCCGTACGCTGCGCGCGTGCCGCCGGGGCAACACGGGCGAACTGCCGACGTCAAAGGATTCGAGTCAGCACCGGCCGTCCGGCTGCACCCCGACATGCGGCGAGCCATCATCCCCGTGGAGTCATGGCTCGCTGGTCTCGTGGGGGCGCCTCAAGCGGCGTCAGCGACCGTGGCCGGCTCCCCAGCGTGCCTCCACGTGGGCGCGACCGCTCGTGTCGGTCACCAGCAGCCAGTGGCAGACAAGGTTGATGGTCGTCGCGGTTTCCTCATGTGAGGTCCGGGGAATATCTGGTGCAGGAGGTGGTTGAAGGTTGTACTACCCGGCACGACCGACCCAGGAGATCCCATGACCCAGCAGTTCGACATCCCGACCAACGCCATCGACGACATCACCGGTGACTACGCCATCGATCCCTCCCACTCCCGCCTCGGGTTCGTGGCCCGGCACGCGATGGTCACCAAGGTGCGCGGACAGTTCGGCACCTTCGAGGGCAACGCCAAGATCGACGCCGCCAACCCGGCCAACTCCTCGGTCGAGCTGACCATCGACGTGACCTCCGTCAACACCGGCAGCGAGGACCGCGACGGCCACCTCAAGTCCGGCGACTTCTTCGACGTCGAGTCCTTCCCGTCCATCCGCTTCGTCTCCACCGACGTCAAGCGCGCTGGCAACGATTGGGTCGTCACCGGCGACCTGACGATCAAGGACACGACGCGTCCCGTCACCATCGACTTCGAGCAGACCGGCTCCGCGCTCGACCCCTTCGGCAACACCCGCGTCGGCTTCGAGGGCGAGACCGTCGTCAACCGCAAGGACTTCGGCCTGACCTGGAACGCCGCGCTCGAGACCGGCGGCGTGCTGGTGTCGGACAAGATCAAGCTCGAGTTCGACGTCTCGGCGATCAAGTCCGCCTGAGCGAAGGCCCTCAGGTCCGACGCAGTCGGACCTGAGGGCCGTGCGAGCCCCGACGCAGAGAAGCCCCGTCACCGAGTGGTGGCGGGGCTTCTTCGTGCGGATCTCGTCAGCTCTTGTGGCGCGGCTTCTTCGCGCGGTCGCTGTCGCCGTACGACGACGTGCGTGCCTGGCTGCGCGCGGCCGGGGCGCCGTTGTCCTGGCGGATCTCGATCAGTTTGCCGGAGATCCGGGTGGACGCCAGCCGGTCCAGCGTGCCCGGGGGCAGGTCGCGAGGCAGCTCGACGAGAGAGAAGTCGGGACGGATGTCGATGTGCCCGAAGTCGCCGCGCGAGAGACCACCCTCGTTGGCGAGCGCGCCTACGATCTGGCGGGGCTCGACCTTGTGGCGCTTGCCGACCGAGAGTCGGTAGGAGGTCATCTCGACGTCCGTCCGTCCGCGCGGGCGACGCTCGGGCTTGCGCCCGCCGCCGCTCTCGGGACGCTGGTCGCGGGTGTCGAAGGACCGCTTGGCCGGCTCGGGGGTGGCTTCCATCAGCAGCGGCTGGTCGCCGTGCATGACCGAGGCCAGCGCGGCCGCCACGTCTGCCTCCGGCACGTCGTGCTCGGAGATGTAGTGGGCCACGACTCCACGGAAGAAGTCGAGCTTGTCCTGGTCGCCCGAGAGCGCCTGGGTGATCGCGTCGTCGAAGCGGGAGAGCCGCGTCGAGTTGATGTCCTCGATCGTGGGGATCTGCATCTGCGTCAACGGCTGGCGCGTGGCCCTCTCGATGGCCTTGAGGAGGTGCCGCTCGCGGGGGGTCACGAAGGCGATCGAGTCGCCCTTGCGGCCCGCGCGACCCGTGCGCCCGATGCGGTGGACGTAGGACTCGGTGTCGGTCGGGATGTCGTAGTTGATGACGTGGCTGACCCGCTCGACGTCGAGGCCGCGAGCGGCGACGTCGGTGGCGACGAGGATGTCGAGCTTGCCGGACTTCAGCTGGTTGACCGTCCGCTCGCGCTGCACCTGCGGCACGTCACCGTTGATCGCCATGGCGGAGAACCCACGGGCCCGCAGCTTCTCAGCCAGGAGCTCGGTCTCGTTCTTGGTGCGGACGAAGACGATCATCCCCTCGAAGTTCTCGACCTCGAGGATGCGGGTGAGGGCGTCGACCTTCTGCGGGTAGGAGCAGATGAGGTAGCGCTGGGTGGTGTTGGCGCTGGTCGTCGTCTTGTTCTTGACCGTGATCTCGACCGGGTCCTGGAGGTACTTCTTCGAGATCCGGCGGATCTGGCTCGGCATGGTCGCGGAGAACAGGGCGACGTGCTTGTCCGCCGGGGTGTCCGCGAGGATCGTCTCGACGTCCTCCGCGAAGCCCATCTTGAGCATCTCGTCGGCCTCGTCGAGCACCAGGAAGCGCAGCTCGGAGAGGTCGAGAGTGCCCTTCTCGAGGTGGTCCATGATGCGACCGGGGGTGCCGACCACGACGTGGACGCCACGACGGAGCGCGGAGAGCTGGACGCCGTACCCCTGGCCACCGTAGATCGGCAGGACGCGCACGCCCTTCATGTGGGCGCCGTAGCGCTCGAACGCCTCGGAGACCTGCAGCGCCAGCTCGCGGGTAGGCGCCAGCACGAGGGCCTGGGGCGTCTTCTGCGCCATGTCGAGCTGGGAGAGGATCGGGAGGGCGAAGGCGGCGGTCTTGCCCGTGCCGGTCTGGGCGAGGCCGACGACGTGGCGTCCCTCGAGCAGCGGCGGGATGGTCTGCGCCTGGACCGCGGAGGGTGACTCGTAGCCCACGTCCGCGAGCGCCTTCATCACCTGCGGGGACAACCCGAGGTCGGCAAAGGTCAGCTGGGCAGCATCAGAGGAGTCGGGGCTGTCGGTCTGGGGAAGGTCACTCACGCTGCCAAGATAGTGCGTCCCGCGGCCGGCCGCCGCTTCGTCGCCGGCGCGATCCCTGTCACCCCGCGGAAAAGCGGGCGACAACCCCACGGTGGCGCCACACAATCGGACCATGTCCAACGCCTCGCCCTCGCTGCCCGAAGGCCTCACCACCCGCCCGCTCACCACCGCCGACTCGCGGATGGTCTACGACCTGATGGCCGCCCAGGAGCGCGAGGACACCGGCATGGTGCAGGTCGAGGAGGCCGACCTCGTCAGCGACTGGGCCAAGCCCAGCCACGACGTGACCGCCTCGTCCGTCGGGGTCTTCGACAATGAACTCCTCGTCGGCTACGCCGAGCTGATGTACGCCGACCGAGCCGACGCGGCCGTGCTGCCGTCCCACCGAGGACGCGGGATCGGCACGTGGCTCGCCGACTGGCTGCGCGCCCTCGGTCGTTCACGGGGCAGCTCGGTCATCGGCATGCCCGTACCCGAGGGTTCGCCCGGCGACCGGCTGCTCGCGGCGCTCGGCTACCACGTCCGCTGGACGAGCTGGGTCCTCCAGCTGCCGCAGGGCACGACGATCCCGGCGCGCGACCTGCCCGCGGGCTACGCCATCCGCGAGGCCGTCGAAGCCGACTCCAAGCCCGCGCACGACGTCCTCGAGGACGCCTTCCTCGAGTGGTCGGTGCGCGAGCGGGAGTCCTACGAAGACTTCGCTGCCGCCACGTTCGGGCGCCCGGGCTACGAGCCGTGGAACCTCCGCGTGGCCACCGATGCCGCCGGGGAGGTCGTCGGGGTGTCCCTCGTCTTCATCTCCTCCGAGTCGCCGATCGCCTACATCTCGCGCCTCGCCGTACGCCCCGACCGGCGCAACAAGGGCATCGCCCAGGCCCTCCTCGTCGAGTCCTTCGACGTCGCCCGGGAGCACGGCGCGACGGTCTCCGAGCTCAACACCGACTCCCGGACCGGTGCGCTCGGGCTCTACCAGAAGGTCGGCATGGAGACGACGGCCTTGTGGGTCAACCGCGCCGTCGACCTCTGAGGGTCGGCCCAGCTGGCCGCCTCCTACCCGGGACCCGGGATATCCAGGCCACTCAGCGCGCCGTCTCGCGCAGCGTCGAGCCGCGGGCACCGCGCACGGTGAGGGCGGCCGAGATGTAGGCCGCGACGCCCAGGACGACCACGGCGATGAGGGCGAGCGCGATGAGGCGCAGCGGGGAGATCGTGGCCACCAGGTCGGGGGTCGAGCTCGCGTCGAGGGTGCCGAGGGTGATCGTCCGCAGGACGACGTACTGCGCGAGCGAGCCGGCCAGGATGCCGGCCACGGCGGCACCGCCAAGGACGACGATGAACTCCCGCGCGACGGCCGACATCACCGAGCCCCGGGCCACCCCGACCACACGCAGGGCGGCGGCGTCGCGCCGGCGAGCAGGCAGCTGGACGGCTGTCGAGACGAAGAGCCCGGCCAGCGCCATGAGCAGGACCAGCGCGGCGACGACGGCGTAGAGCCGGAGCGCCAGGGCGTAGGCACTCTGGTCGAGCATCCGCTGCTGTGCCGCGAGGGTCGTCTCCACGGTCAACCCCGCCTCGGTCAGCGCGGTCGACATCGACTCAGGCGCCCCGTCCTTCATCAGCACCCGGGTGTCGAAGAGGTTGTCGTAGACCACCCGGTCCGACACGAACGAGGAGTAGTCGACCAGCAGACCAGCCGGGCCCACGAACGGCATGCCCTCGACGGTCGAGACGGGGTCGACCGGGATCGCCCCGGACGTGTTCTGGTCATCGAGGTCGTCCACAGCCCGATCAGGGACGTCGGCGCCGCGCGCGGCAGGTCGTTGAAGCGGGATGCCGCCGGCGGTCAGCCGGGCCATCGCCAGCCCGACCGACCGGTCGAGGGTCAGGTCGATGGTGTCGCCGGAGCTGTCGATGGTCGAGATGGAGGAACGGGCGCCGCTGTCGGCCGACGGCACCCACGCCGCCCGGTCGATCGCAGCCTCCACGACATCACCGTCCACCGCGATCGCCAGCACGCGCGCCGCGCCGCCCATCTCCATCGTCGTCCCCGCCCCACCGCCGAGGGTGAGTCCCTCGAGCGGACAGCCGGTCAGGCAGGACGCGGGCAGCCGGACGCTTCGCGTGCTCTCACCCGCTGGGAAGGGTCCGAGGTAGCCGCGCTCGGGAATGCCGCCGAGGCTGCCGAACCGGGCCTCGATGCTGAGGTCCTTGGACGTCTGCGCCTGGTTGTCCACGGTGATGTTCAGTCGCCGGCCGACGAGCTGGGGTACGGCGCCCGGCAGCGAGATGTCGTCCGCGACCTGCTCGACGGTGCGCCCGGGGCTCCAGGTCTTTGGCCAGGTCGCGACGGTAGGCAGGCGGGCGGCATCGACCACGGCGAAGCTTGCGCCGGGGTTGAGCACCGACGCCGCCGCCATGAGGTACTCGCCCTCGGGGTCGAGGCGGTGGGTCAGGTCGCGGGTCTCGCGCATCGACAACGATGAGGTCCACGTGGTCGCGGCCGGGGAGACCGTGGCGGCCACGCTGGTGCGCCACGTCGCGGCCGAGTCGTAGACGCCCACCCCGAAGACCGCCACCGCGACGGCGGCGGTGATCGGGAGGATCACCAGCGTGCCCTCCTGCCGTCGCGAGATCGCGCGCGCGGCCACGAACCCGCTCAGTGACTTCGTCATACCTCGGCGCCGGGTCCACCACGTCGCCGCCGCTGCGGTCAGTCGCGTCGCCGCGAGTCCTGCCACGACCGCCAGAAGCACCGGCAGCACCATGTCGGTGAGGTCGGGATCGCTCTGGCCGGAGGACGACAGCTTCGAGACGAGTACGGCGAGGGCCAGCGCCACCAGCATCAGCTGGGCGACGACCGCCCACCGCCGCGACTGCTGCGGTCGGCGTACCCCCGAGAGCTGGGACGCGAGCGTGTCCCGCACGACCATCCCGACCGCCACGCAGGCGACGGCGATGGCGGCGACCAGCACCAGGGCTGCGGCCACCCAGCTCTGCCACGGCATCGGAAGGGGCAGGCCCGGCACGAGCCACTGCTTCGTCAGCACGGCCGCGAGGCCCACACCGAAGCCGATGCCGAGCGGGACCGCGGCGGCCAGCACGACCAGCGGCTCCGCCAGGCCCAGCAACCAGAGACGGCCCGAGGAGACGCCGCGCAGCGAGGCGAGAGCGAGCTCGGGCACCCGGATCTCGCTCGCCGCCGTGAGCAGCCGCATCAGCAGGGCGAGGGCCACCAGCACCAACGACAGCACCGCGGGCGCGATCGACTTCCGCGCGGTCGACTGCTGGGTACGGACCTCGGCGTCGAGGGTCTTGAGGTTGTTGATGATCGGCTCGACCCCGGCCAGCTTCCCGCCCTCGACGTCGTCGGTCCTCTTCAGGGTCTGGGCGGTGGCGACGGCCTGGGCCAGGTCGGCGGGGGTCGCGTCGGCCGGCACGTCGAGCGGGGTGTCCACCCGCACGGTCCACGCCTCGGGGCCCAGCGTCTGCATCGTCTCGGTCGTGGTGAGCAACGGTGCCGGTTTGTAGGGCTGGTAGCCGCCGTTGATGGTCGACTGCTCGTTGGTCGCGCGCAGCTCGAGGGGGTACTGCCACACGTCGTCCTCGATCGGGGTGGCATAGGACCCGACCACGACGACCTCGGCCAACGGCGAGCGTGGGTAGCGGCCCTGGATCTCTGCCGGCTCGAAGATGTTCGTCTCGAGCGGCCGACCGACCTTGGCGCCGGTCTTGACGACGTCGCCGGCCAGCATCAGCACCTCGCCCGGCGCCGACGGACAGCGGCCCTCGATGACCAGGCCGGCGCAGACGTCGTCCCGGGACCAGAACGTCACGGCACCGCGCAGCGCGCTGTACTGCTCGGACTGGAGGGTGGCGCTCCCGCTCCCCCACGGGCCCCGGTTGAGCGCGTCGGAGGCGGCCGTCGCGCGCTCGACGGCGACGTCGGGCTCGGTCGGTGCGTCGGGGATGAACACCCTCGCCAGCCCGGTCGAGGCGGCGGGGGCCTCCTGCAGCCGCGTCACGACGTAGGAGTTGGTGACGGCCTCGGAGAAGATGGGTCCGAGGACGGCCGAGCCCAGCGCGAGCGCTGCCAGCACGACCGAACCGAAGCTGAGCAGGGCGCGCGAGCGCACCCCGCGGACGATGGCGCCGAGCAGGGAGGTCATCAGCCCTCCTCCTCGCGCAGCATCGAGGGCCGGGTGGCGTCGGGGCGTACGGCGCGAGCCCGCCCACCGATGACGAGCATGGAGATCGCAGCGAGCACCGCCGGCAGGACCACGGTCATCCACGTTGCCTCGTTGTCGACCGGCAGCGAAGCCGGCCGGACGGTCACCAGCGGCAGCCCGTCCAGCAGGAGCTCCACCGCCAGCAGTCCGCCGGCCGCGACGGCGAGCAGCACGACCACGGCCAGCGCCATCAGCTCGACGCGGCCGGCCCGACGAGCCGCCCTCAGGCCGACTCCGAGCAACCGGAGGGAGGCGACGTCGTGGCGATAGCTGCGCAGGTGGCGGGCAACCCCGGCCGCGAGGGCGATCAGGGCGATGAGCGCGCAGAAGGAGGCCATCAGTGCGTACGCACGCGCTTGGTCCACCCCGGTCGCGGCGCCGAGCGTTCGGCGGACGTCCTCGAGGGACCGGGCCTCGGTCCCGGTGGCGCGGATCAGGTCGGCGACCATCGAGTCGGGAGTGTCGGCCGCGAGCACGATCGAGGTCTCCGCGTTGGGCACGGTCGCACCGGAGCCGACCATGCTGGTCGGCAGGTCGGAGAGCTGGCCGACGGTGCCGAGCAACGGCAGCGCGTCCAGCCGCGTCACCTCGCCCAGCACCCGGTCGTCACCGGAGACGTCGAGGGGCGTCGTGGGCTCCGCGCCGGCGACGAGCACCGGCGTCGGCCTCGCTGCCGCGTCGAGCGTGAGGGGCAGGTCGGAGTTGGGAAGGGGCTCGACCTCGAGGCCGTCGAACCGGTTGGCGAGGGCTCGTCGGTCGAGGTCGAGCGAGCCGGGGGCGAAGCGGTTCTCCTGGGCCTGCTCGATGGCACCGGGCTCGGGCCGCCATCCCGCCGTCGCCAGGTCGCGGTCACCGACGCTGATGCTGGTGAGGAGCACGCGGTAGGGACTGGGGTCGAAGCCGAAGACGTTGCCCCCGTCGTCGGTCAGGATGCGGGTGACCGACATCCCGGTGATCTGGCAACCGCCCTTGCAGCCACGCAGCGGGACAGACGCGCTGGTCGCGTCCCCCCGGTCAGCCAGCCGCAGCTCGACCTCGGCCGATGAGCCGTCGTCGGCGGCGGTGACGTAGTCCAGCCGGACGGTGAGACCGATGGTGAATCGTTCCTGCGACTCGAGCAGGCGCCCCGAGACGGACAGGCGGCCGGCCGTGGTGGCCATGTCGGGGTTGACGGTGGCCAGGCCCGGCACGGCTCCCGCAGCCGCCTCGACCGGGGTGCCGGCGTAGAAGTCGCCTGCCACCGACTCGAAGCGTGCCGCGTCGACATAGGCCCGGCGCTCCCCCAGCCGCTGCTCGTTCGGCACGACGGCGATCGCCATCAGGTGCTCGCCCTCCGGGTCCAGGACGCGGGTCAGGGCCATGGCTTGTACGGCGCCGTTCTCGACCGGCACCGCCATGGCGCCCCCGGCCGCGATCCTCGCCTCGCCGTCAATCCACTCGGTCACCGAGGACGCGCCCGACAGCGCGATCACTCCCACGACGGCCGCCGCCACCAGCAGGCGCATCGGCGTGACGAGGTCGTCCGCGCGCGAGAGTCGACGCGTGGCCATGAAGCCCGACAGCCCCGACCTGGCCGACGCCCCTGTCGCCCCCCGGGCCAGCACGCGGAGCACCCAGGCGGCGACCTGGCCGAGGGCGAGACCGACGAGCGCGGGGCCGATGAGCACCAGGGCGTCCGGCTGCCCGTCGACGCCCGCCTTGCTGGCGTACGCCGCCACCACCGCACCCACGATGACGAGCACGCTCGCGAAGACCACGAGCGTCGTCGCCCGCCGCGGCCGCGTCCGCATCGCCACCTGGGTCGACAAGGGCTCGCCGACCGTCGCCCAGCTCGAGAGGAGGACGATCGCCAGGCTGCCCGCGGCCGTGCCCAGCGCGACGTAGACAGCCGTCGCTCCGAGCTCGTGGGTGCCGGCGTCGAGCCAGGCGCCACCGGTGGTCCGGGCGACCAGCCAGCCGAGGCCGAGCCCGAGGGCAGTCCCGACCAGGATCGTGGCGAGGGGTTCGAGGAGGAGCACCGAGCCCAGGCGCAGGCCGCGGATCCCCCGCAGGCGCGCGAGCCCGATCTCGGCGCGGCGTGCGGCCGCCAGCTCACGACCGATGCTCGGGATCGCGACGGCCCCGACCAGCAGGAGGGGCGACAGGAGCCAGGTCGACGTCTTCGCGGCCTCCGCGAAGCCGAGCACGCCCACCGCCCCGCCCACCACGACCGTGGTCATGGCGAGGAGGGTGAGCAGCGCGCCGCGGCGACTCCAGGCGCCCCGGAGGCTTCGAGTCATCCCTGGACCAAGGTGCTCTGGACCAGCCTGCCCTCGTCGAGGGCGAAGTGGAGGTCGCACGCCTCGACCACCGAGGGGTCGTGGGTCGCGACGACGACGACGGAGCCCCGGGCGGCTTCCGCGCGGAGCTCGGCCAGCACCACGCCGCGGTTGCCCTCGTCGAGCTCGGAGGTGGGTTCGTCGGCGAGCAGGATGCCGGCGCCGACGACGAAGCCACGGGCGCACGCGACGCGCTGCATCTGGCCCCCCGAGAGCTCCTCGACCTGTCGGTCGCCGAGGTCGGCGATGCCGAACCGGCCGAGCGCGGCCTCAGCCTCCTCGTCGGCTGCACCGGGGTCGATGCCGCGGGCGCGGAGCGCGATCGAGACGTTCTCGCGGGCGGAGAGGATCGGCACCAGGCCGTAGACCTGCAGCACGAAGGCCACGTCGGGACGTGGGTCGCCGCTGCCCTCCCACATCGACGCGTCGGCGTACGACGTGGTGCCCTGGGTCGGCTCGAGGAGACCGCCCGCGACCGAGAGGAGGGTCGTCTTGCCCGACCCGCTGGGTCCTGACAGCGCAGTGACCTTGCCGGCGGGGAAGGTCAGCGACACGCTGTCGAGCAGGGTGCGAGCGGCGACATACGTGATGTCGCTCAGGATCAGGTCACTCACAGTCCTCTTCGCTCGCTCGCTCGCTCGCTCGTTCCTCGCTCGGCTCGGTCGGTCACAGCAGGTTCGCACCTTCTCCGCTCGAACGGGTGATGACGAGGCGGCCCTGGTCGTCGTCCTCGAACTTCACCAGGGTGCCGGGAGGCCACTCGGCGGCGACGTGACCCGGCAGGTGGAGGACACCGTCCTCGCCGACCACGGCGTATTCCGAGCCGTCGCGACCCTCGGCACCGACGCGGCCGCCCTTCATGGTGACGGTGCGCGGGAAGGTGGCCGCCACCTCGGGCTGGTGGGTCACTACGACGATGGTGGTCCCGAAGTCGTCGCCGAGGGAGTGGATGAGGTGCAGGACGTGGTCGCGGTCCTCGTGGCTGAGCTGGCTGGTCGGCTCGTCGGCCAGCAGCAACCTGGGCGCGGTGGCGACCGAGCAGGCGAGGGCGAGCCGCTGGCGCTGACCGCCCGACATGGTTGAGACGACCTGGTCGGCCTGGTCCTCGAGTCCCACCCGGGAGAGCAGCTCGGCGTCGAGCATGGCGCCGCGGCGTTCGGAGGCGCTGAGGGCGAGCCGGGCGAAGGAGATGTTCTGCCGCGCGGTGGCGTACGGCAACAGGTTGCGGGTGGCACCTTGCAGCATGGTGGACACCGACCGCGACCGGATCCGAGCGAGGTAGCGCTCACCCATCCGGGAGATCTCCTCGTCGCCGAGGAAGATGCGGCCGGCGCTCGGCTTCTGGATGCCACCGAGGAGGGTCAACAGGGTCGACTTCCCGGATCCGGAGGGACCGAGGAAGGCCACGCGTTCACCGGGAGCGATGGCGAGGTCGACGCCGCGCAGCGCCACCACGTCGTGGCCGCCGAAGGTGCGGTAGAGGTGCACCACGCCCTCGCAGCGGACGCCCAGTCCACCCTCGCCGGCAGGTGCGTCAACGCGCTGTGACGGCGTCGTCGTGTCCTGCATCTCCACCCCCTTGTCCCGGAGTCCCGACAAGATACCTGGGCCGAGGCAGGAGGGTACTAAGGTGTGGGCATGCCGATCCACGTCGCCCTGGTGAACGATGACGAGATCATCGTGCGCGGTCTCGACGCCATGCTGCGTAACTACAGCGACCGTGTCCAGATCGTCGAGCTCAGCGCTTCCAAGCCCGTCGCGTCGAGCGTCGACATCGCGCTCTACGACACGTTCGGCATGGGACAGACCAACGGCCCCAGCGTGGCCCGGCTCCTCGCCAACCCGCGCGTGTCCAAGGTCGTGGTCTACACCTCGAACTTCCAGCCCTGGCTGGCGCGCGAGACGATGGCCCTGGGTGTCCACGGCTATCTCTCCAAGAGCCTCTCGGCGGCCCAGCTGGTCGAGGCCCTCCAGATGGTGCACGCCGGCCAGAAGGTCCTCTCGCCGTCCCCCGGTCGCCGTGGCCAGGTCGGTGGCGACTGGCCCGGTCGCGAGGAAGGCCTGACGGCCCGCGAGGCCGAAGTCCTCTCGTTGATCACGATGGGGCTGAGCAACCTCGAGATCGCCGAGCGCACGTCGCTGTCGGTCAACTCGATCAAGTCCTACATCCGGTCCTGTTACCGCAAGATCGACGTCGACAGCCGCTCCAAGGCAGTGCTGTGGGGCGTGGCTCACGGCCTGCGCCCCGATCGCGTCCGCATCCAGGGCTCGCCCGCCCAGGACGCCGCGGACGCAGCCGCCCGGCGCCCGCACCTCACTGCGTGAGGCCGCCCGTCCCTCGACGAATCATCGGTGCGTCGCCCGTCGCCGTACCATCCTTCGGTGACTGACGAGCCCGGCATCGACCCCGAGGACCTGGCAGCCACCCTCCGGGTGCTCGAGCAGCTCCACCACCTGCCCGGCGACCACCCCGACCACGTGCGGGTCAAGCGGGCCGCGTCGCACATGTACAAGTCGATCAAGGCCGAGCGGAAGCTGCTCAAGCGCGCCGAGGAGCTCGCCCACGACCGGGCGGTCACCGAGCTGACGGGCACGGGGTCCCCGGTCCGCATCGACGACGAGACGTCGGGCATCCCGCTCGTGTCCACGGCACCCGGCGCCTTCGCCGGCGAGCTCATCAACCCGCGCGGCTGCTACATCTGCAAGAACGACTACACGCTGGTCGACGCGTTCTACCACTGGCTGTGCCCCACCTGCGCGACCTTCAGCCATGCCAAGCGCGACCAGCGCACCGACCTCACCGCCAAGCGCGCGTTGCTCACCGGCGGGCGAGCGAAAATCGGCATGTACATCGCGCTGCGCCTCCTGCGCGACGGCGCCCACACCACCATCACGACGCGCTTCCCCAAGGACGCGGTGCGCCGCTTCTCCGGCCTCGAGGACAGTGGCGACTGGCTGCACCGCCTCAAGATCGTCGGCATCGACCTGCGCGACCCGACCCAGGTGATCTCGCTGGCCGACGACGTCGCGGCGGCCGGACCGCTCGACATCCTGATCAACAACGCGTGCCAGACCGTACGCCGCACGCCGGGCTCCTACGCCCCGCTGGTCGACGGCGAGGCCATCGACCTCCCCACCGACCGCGAGCTGCCGGAGATGGTCACCTTCGACCGCATCTCCGAAGCGCACCCGGCGGCCATCGCCGGCGCCCTGGCCGACACGGCTGTCGCGCACCACGAGGGAGAGTCGGCCGCAGCCGCGCTGGCGGCCCACAACGCCGCATCGATGACCGCGCTCGCTCTCTCCGCCGGCCACGCGTCGCTGGAGGCGCACCTCGCCGGAACTGCCGTCGACGCAGGCGGCCTCCTGCCCGACGTCCAGACGAACAACTCCTGGACGCAGACCGTGGGGGAGGTCAACCCGCTCGAGCTCCTCGAGGTGCAGCTCTGCAACTCCATCGCGCCCTTCCTGCTGGTCTCGCGCCTCCGGCCCGCCCTGGCAGCGGCCGCGTCCTCCGCACGATCGGGCCGGGCGTACGTCGTCAACGTCTCGGCGATGGAGGGTCAGTTCTCGCGACGCTACAAGGGCGCCGGGCACCCCCACACCAACATGGCCAAGGCCGCGCTCAACATGCTGACCCGGACGTCGTCGGGCGAGATGTTCGAGACCGACAAGATCCTGATGACGGCCGTCGACACCGGGTGGATCACCGACGAGCGCCCGCACCACGAGAAGCTCCGCATCGCCGCCGAGGGCTGGCACGCCCCGCTCGACCTGGTCGACGGCGCCGCCCGGGTCTACGACCCGGTGGTGCTCGGCGAGGCCGGCGAGGACCTCTACGGCTGCTTCGTGAAGGACTTCAAGCCCTCACCCTGGTGAGATGGCGCGTCGGCCGGCTCCGCGTCGTACCCACCGAAGAGCTGATCGAACCCGCCGGCGTCCAGCTGCTCCCGTCGCACCAGTCCCGTGGCATCGGGGCCCAGCTCGTGGAGACTCTCGACTGAGGCCGCACTGACTCCGGGATCGGTGTCACCTGGTGACACCGAAGCCACACCTAGCCGCGGTCGCGGGCGATGTTGACGAGCCGGCTGATGCCGAACTTGTCGACGAGCATCCCGAACTCGTCGCCCCACGGCGCGGGCTCGAGGGGCTGCGTGACCTGGCCACCGTTCGGCGAGACCGGCGAAGTGTGCGCGCAGCCACTGGGCGTCCTCGGAGCCACCGGACAGGCTGACGGAGATGTTGTTCCCCATCGTCACCGACATCATCTCCGCCGGCGCGTCCGCGACCATCAGTGTGTAGCCGTCCGGGGTCTCCAGCTGACCGTGCATGACCTGGGCCGCGAACCGGCCCTCGGTGCCCATGTCGCCGAAGGTCATGATGGTGAGGTCGCCACCGAAGACGGACTGGTAGAACTCGAGCGCGTCGCGTGCCTTGGCGTCGAGCACGTTGAGGTACGGGTTGAGCCTGCTGGTCATGAGACCGCCATGGCGAAGTCGATGACGTGGTCACCGACCAATCTAGGAGCCGGTGCCGGGCTGGTCGAGAGGGTCGACCGGGCTGTCAGCGGAGTCCGCCGGTGCGGACGGTTCGACCGGTTGCTCCGGGGGCTCGATCTCGTCGACGGGCCAGACGGGTGCTTCGTCCGCCGGACGCTGCTCCGCGAGCTTGCTGACGCCGGTGAGGACGGTCTCGCGCACCTTGTCGACCTGAGCGGCGTACCTGCCTTCGGTGCGCTCGTCGATCGTCGTGCCCACCTTGTCCAGCAGGCGCTCCACCTCGTCGCCGCGCTCGGCGGCCAGGGCGGCGATTTTGTCGCGGGCCGTGGTGAAGGCGGACTCGACCTGGAGGACGAGGTCGTTGACGTGCCGGTCGATGTCGAGCTCGTCGATGGTCTGCTTGAGCTTGTCGCCGATGTTCTTGGGCTCGGTCATCACGTCACCGCGCAATCAGGTTGAGGACGACGGTCAGGATGACCGACGCCGCGATCGAGACGAGGATCATGATGAGGCAGCCGGGGCCTCCACCGAGGGGTCGGATCTGCACAGGACTCATGCCTCGACCCTCGCACGGATCGGTCAGCCCCGGGCTCCCCCCAAGGGACCAACCGTCGTCCAGCAGTCGGGGAGCCTCAGCCAGCGTGCCCACGCAGGAGGTCGGCGAAGTCGCCCACCGGTGCCAGCTCGTTGCCCGAGGTACGGCGACGGGTGCTCGGGTCCGGCGCGAACCCGGCGACGTGGTCGTTGCCGCTGACCACGACGGCGTTGGCGAGCTCGGCGGCCGCCCGGCGGATGCGGTCCTCGAGACCAGTGCCCCCGAAGTCCTCGGTGGCGGCGAAGACCCCGGTGGGGAGCACCACGGCTCGCAGGTGGCTGAACAACGGGCGCATGGCGTGGTCGAGCACCAGCGAGTGGCGGGCCGAGCCCGCGGTCGCGGCGATCAGGACCGGCATGGCGTTGAGCGCGTCCTGGTCGAGCGCGTCGAGGAACATCTTGAACAAGCCGCTGAAGCTCGCGCTGAAGACCGGCGTGACGGCCACGACGCCGTCCGCCGCGGACACCTGTTCGCGGACCCCCGCAAGGCGCGGTGTCGCCACCCCGCCGCTCGTCATGAAGGAGGCGAGGTCCTGGGCCAGCTCGCGCACCTCGACGTACTCGAAGCGGACGGCCTCGCCACGCCCCCGCACGGCCGCCTGCACGGCGTCGGCGATCTGGTCACCGAGCATCCGGGTGGACGACGGCACCGTCAGGCCGGCAGTGAGGACGACGATGGTGCGGGTCATGACTGGACTCCTTCTGCCGCCAGCGTCCTGGCCGGCTCGACGAGGTGGTGCGGGGAATCGGGGCCGGCGGCCACGAGGGACGAGTGGTTGGGCGGGTCGCTCGGGACGTGCGCAGGACGGCGGCGGTCGAACTCCGCCCGGAGGACAGGCACGACCTCGCGGCCGAGGATCTCGACCTGCTCCAGCACGACGGCGAGCGGCAGGCCGGCGTGATCCACGAGGAAGAGCTGACGCTGGTAGTCACCGGCGTAGTCGGCGAACCCCAGCGTGCGTTCGATGACCTGCTCGGGAGTGCCGACGGTCAGGGGGGTGGCCCGGCTGAAGTCCTCGAGCGAGGGCCCGTGCCCGTAGACCGGCGCGTTGTCGAAGTAGGGCCGGAACTGCTTCTTGGCCTCCGCCTCGCTCGTGCCCATGAATACCTGGCCGCCGAGCCCCACGATGGCCTGGTCGGCGGCGCCGTGGCCGTAGTGCTCGAAGCGCTGACGATAGAGGCGCACCATCTGCTCGGTGTGCTCCTTGTTCCAGAAGATGTGGTTGTGGAAGAACCCGTCGCCGTAGTAGGCGGCCTGCTCGGCGATCTCGGGGCTGCGGATCGAGCCGTGCCAGACGAAGGGCGGCGTGCCGTCCAGCGGCGCGGGGGTGCTCGTGTAGCCCTGGAGCGGCGTGCGGAACTGCCCCTGCCAGTTGACGACCGGCTCGCGCCACAGCTTGCGCAGCAGGTGGTAGTTCTCGACGGCGAGCTTGATGCCGTCGCGGATGTCCTTGCCGAACCACGGGTAGACCGGCCCGGTGTTGCCGCGGCCCATCATCAGGTCGACGCGGCCACCGGAGATGTGCTGGAGGAACGCGTAGTCCTCGGCGATCTTGACCGGGTCGTTGGTGGTGATCAG